>CAMLIF010000003.1 GCA_946479985.1 uncultured Flavobacteriales bacterium | reverse complement strand
CCATTGACAATTACCTTGCCCGTATGACAGATTACACAAAAACCACAATGGGACATACTGAACATCTTTTTGGAATACATGCCTACAAACCTGATGCGACACTTGGTGATGATATAAGTCTGGACTTGGAAAATATAGATGTAATCGGTTTCAGTACTTATGAAACCCGGCCTGATCGGTACATTCAAGACAAACCGAACCCCGGATTTGATATTGAGAATGATGAAAATAGCTATTATAAAACATACACGGAATATTCAAACGGATATGGTAAACCAGTTGTTTTCTGTGAACAAGGAGGTATACTATATCCGGATGGCGCAGAATTTTCAGCGAATCCATGCTCAAATTATTCGATTCGAAAAATAGATGATGTCGTTACTGGCTTTACGGGTATAGCAGGCTTTTTTGCCTGGGATGGCTTTGGACAATTCGATAATTCGGTAGCATGGAATTCAACCATTAAAAGCTCCAACTGGATGAATAGTGACCAAGTCATCAATGTATTATCCACGTCTTGGGGAGATTGGAAACAGGGTCGGCAAATTGAGAAAATTGAAGCCGGACAGGCTCATACTTTTGTAAAGGAAAACCAGTATTATGTAGATCATTACGATGAAAATGCCGTTGGATACATTTATAACAGAACCTACAATTATTTAACCAAACAAACCGGCACACCATGCTCGGATAGTGACATTGACGATGAAGATGGTGACGATATTCACGAAGATTTTCAGAACCTGGAAAGTATTGATTGGCAGGAAGGATCGAATAATCTCTATGTTCTTCTTAAAGCAAATACGAATTACAAAATTACCTGGCATGACTTTCAAACCGGAATTCAAATCGGCGAGGAAGAATGTGACGGGACAGGACTCGACCACCGGTTTAAACTGAAGTTTCCCGAATTGACAGTTTATGAAGCAGAAATTGACCGGCCTGTTTTGTGGTATGTGATTGAACAGTACAACTGCCAGCAGGGAATAGCTCAATCTGGCAATTCTCCTGAACAACAGAAATTAAGATCAGACTTATTATATACTGAAAACACAGAAGATAATATAAGTTTCAGAATCTCTCCAAATCCGTTTAAAGACCACCTGATCCTTGATCTTGTTGCCGATGAGTACATTGAAATCTTTACGATCTCGAATGAACGTGTGTTTTCTGCTCAACTTGAGAAAGGAGAAAATAAATTGAATGTTGATTTTCTCGCTTCCGGGGTCTATTATTTGAAGTTCTCATCCAAAAACGAGACCTTTAAGATTGTGAAAATGTAATGTACATAACTTATTGAATTATGAAATCATTGACACTCCTTCTTTTGCTCCTTGCTATAAATCCTTTCAGCGTTAAGTCTCAATCGCTTATTGTTGGAGTGCGGGAAAAAGTTTTTTACTTCTCGGACTACGATCCTTTCAACTTTCATGAAATTGATTTGGGTTACGGATGGGATAGATTGTCTTTTGATAGTCAATTCAGTTTCTCCCTTGGTAATTCACAAGTTCTAAGAATAGCCAACATTGGGGCGGGGGTTAGAATGCAATTATTTCCATATAATTCATTGGGCAATTTATTCGTAGAGGCCAATGCCTGTACACAACTTTATACCAGCGATCATGGTGCCTATATTGGAGTCAATTATTACAAGTTCTATGATCCTGATCTGCGCTGGCAGTTTAACCGCATGAATTACGAGCAGTTTACCGGGCTCGGAGGTAATCTTTATTATAAAGGATTTCAGCTGTATTTATCAGCAGGTTGGGCCTATCGTGTTATGAGCCATTACATAGACAATTCAGGACCTGATTACCGGAAATCTGGCAGTATTGCTTTTAACGGTGGCTTGAAGTATTTTATACCACTAAAGAAATAAGAAAGCGCCTGGTTTTTTAGGTTTTCAAAATCCCGGAAGCAGAAATGTTACCGGGATTTTGTTTATTCTGCTATTTTTGCCCCAAACAGATTTAGATTATGAAAGCATACGTTTTTCCGGGTCAGGGTGCCCAATTCTCAGGAATGGGCAAGGACCTTTACGAGGCATCAGACATTGCCAAAGAAATGTTTAACAAGGCCAATGAAATTCTTGGTTTCGATATACAACAAATCATGTTCGAAGGAACGGATGAGGAGTTGAAACAAACAAAAGTTACACAGCCTGCAATCTTCTTACACTCAACGATTCTTGCAGCTTGTTTGGGCGATTCTTTTCAACCCGATATGGTAGCAGGACATTCATTAGGAGAAATCTCTGCGTTGGTTGCTAACCAGACGTTGTCGTTTGAAGACGGGCTGCGTTTGGTTTATAAGCGCGCTTTGGCGATGCAGGCTGCCTGTGAAGCAGTTCCTTCTACAATGGCTGCCATTCTTGGTCTGGAAGACGAAGTGGTTGAGCAAATTTGCGCTGAAGTTGACGGAATAGTTGTTGCAGCGAATTACAACTGTCCGGGACAATTAGTGATCTCAGGAAGTATTCCTGCCGTTGAGGAGGCTTGTGCTAAATTAACCGAAGCGGGAGCTAAAAGAGCTTTGATCCTTCCGGTTGGCGGAGCATTCCACTCTCCTTTGATGGAACCTGCACGCGAAGAACTGGCAAAGGCAATTGAGGGAACAACATTCAATACACCGAAATGTGCGGTGTACCAAAATACAAACGCAAAAGCGGTAACCGATCCTTCAGAAATTAAGAAAAACCTGATTGAGCAACTAACAGCTCCGGTTCGCTGGACTCAAATTATGAATAACATGATAGCTGACGGTGCTTCCGAAGTAATTGAAGTTGGCCCGGGCAAAGTGCTGCAGGGTCTGTTCAAGAAAGTAGACAGAGCATTTCCCTGTTCAAGTGCAGAATTAATTTCCGCGTAATAATATTCTATTTGTAGTGGCAGGTCGCGCGACCTGCCACTACAAACATCATTAAATCAAACTCACCTTATGAAAACCAAATTCATGATCGCATTTGTTGCACTTGGTCTAATTGCAACAAGCTGTAAAAAAGACAAAGAAACCACAACATCAGGTACTCCGGCTTTAAAAGGATTTTATCTGAAAGTAGACGGGACTCCATACACAGCATCCGGCAGTACTTCGCAGCACACCAGCGGATTAATCTTATATTCTACAACTATTGGCACAAACATGAGTTTCTATTTACGCATGGAAGACACGTTACAGCCAGGTACATATAACATTCTTCCGAACGGAAGTTTCAGACTGAGTCATACCGATGATAGCTTTGCTACCGCTGGTTATGGTTCCATTTCGGGTTCTGTAACCATCGTGTCGAATGATCCTGCAGTACATCGAATTTCGGGAACGTATAACTGTATCCTTGAAAAAGCAGATCTGAGTGCAACAAAGCAAGTTACAGAAGCTGAATTTAATATTACTTATCCCTGAATGGGGATAAGTCGTGACTTGTCACTACGAACATTACCAACAAAAAAACGGGAGCCTTTTGAGCTCCCGTTTTTAATATCAAAACATTCAGATCTTACAATCCGAAAGCAGTTTGCACTTTATCCAGGTAATCTAACTTCTCCCATGTAAACAATTCGATTTCTTTTACCAAAGTTGTTCCGTCCGGAGCTTTAAACGTTTTCGTAACCACTTCATTTTTACGTCCCATGTGACCGTAAGCAGCAGTTTCAGAATACATTGGGTTTCTCAATTTCAAACGCTGCTCAATTGCATAAGGACGCATATCGAAGATCTCCTCACATTTCTTAGCAATCTCTCCGTCAGTCATTCCCACTTTCGATGTTCCGTATGTATTGATAAACAATCCACATGGTTTAGCAACACCAATAGCGTATGAAACCTGAACCAAAACCTCATCACATAATCCGGCAGCAACCAGGTTTTTAGCGATATGACGTGTTGCATAAGCAGCAGAACGATCCACTTTAGAAGGATCTTTTCCTGAAAAAGCTCCTCCACCGTGAGCACCTTTTCCACCGTATGTATCCACGATAATCTTACGACCTGTTAATCCGGTATCTCCGTGAGGACCACCAATCACAAACTTCCCTGTTGGATTGATATGATAAGTAATTTGATCTGTAAATAATGAACGTAACTCCGGCTTCAATTTAGCAGTAACGCGAGGAATAACGATATTGATAATATCCGATTTGATTTTAGCCAGCATTGCAGGCTCATCATCAAAATCATCGTGTTGTGTAGAAACAACAATTGAATCGATACGTTGTGGAACGTTATCATCTGAATACTCGATAGTAACCTGAGATTTTGCATCCGGACGTAAATAACCGATCAAGTGCGGTTCGTTATTGCGAATGTGTGATAATTCCTGAAGTACTTTATGAGCCAAATCCAAGGCCAAAGGCATGAAATTGTCAGTTTCGCGTGTTGCGTAACCAAACATCATTCCCTGGTCACCCGCTCCCTGAGCGTTTGCTTTTGCTTCAAAATCGTCGTTTGAAACCACACGGTCAACACCCTGATTGATATCAGATGACTGATCATGAATAGCAGACAAAATTCCACAAGAATTCGCCTCAAACATGTATTCTGATTTTGTATAACCGATTCGGGCAATAACTTCACGTGCAATTGCCTGAACGTCTAAGTAGGTTTTTGTTTTCACCTCACCAGCCAATACTACCTGACCTGTTGTAACCAGGGTTTCACAAGCTACTTTCGATGTTGGATCGAATGCCATGAAATGGTCAATCAATGCGTCAGAAATTTGATCTGCAACTTTATCTGGGTGTCCTTCAGATACTGATTCTGAGGTAAACAAATATGACATAGTCTCTAAAAATTGATTTATTAAGGCGCGAAATTAATGAAAAAAAAAGGAAGTTTCATCACACAACCACAATGAATAACAACTCTTTGATTTTTAGCAATTTTCGATCAAAACTGTTCTTTTTTCAACACTATGACCGCTTTGTTCATTATTCGAACTAAAAAACCAAGAATTCCGTATATTCATTAAAACTAGGCTTATGAAATCTTTTTGCATAATTCTTTCCGGTTTTCTGATAACTCATTCTCAGATCAGCTGTTTTGGTCAAACGGCTTCAAACAAATCCAGCAAGCCTGTTTACACGGTTTTTTACGGGAGAGACCTTCCCAATTTAGAATATCCAGATGACGCGAAAGTGGAAGAAGGAAACCTGGTGAACAACCGAAAGGAAGGATATTGGTCGCGTTATTATGAAGATGGATTATCACTGAAACAAAAAGGAGAATTTGAAAATAACCGCCCAAACGGAAACTACACGAAATATTATCAGAACGGAAGAATTAAAGAAACCGGCACTTTCACAAACCTTGGTTTCAAGGATTCTTTAAAACGTTATTGGGAAAATGGTAAACTGGAATATGAAGCAATCTATAATCAGGAAGGAAAAGAACAGGGCACGGTGAACTATTACTACAAATCCGGACAACTGGAATACAGTTACGATGCCGTTAACGGGAAACCTACCAATCAGAAACGATATAACGAAGACGGAACTGTTCTTGATTTGAAAGCTGAAAGAGAAGTAACGATTGTAGAAACAGAAGTGTTCTCAAAAAAGATAATGGCACCAAACCTCATTGATACTGAAATACCTGCTTCGTTCAAAGCCAACGACTATAATAAAATTCTGCGTCATGATTTAGTTTACCAGGAAGGAATTTTCAAAAACGGACAATTGTTCGATGGCAAATGCTATATTTATAACGAAAGCAATCAAATCATTAAAATCGAAATCTACAAAGAAGGATTCCTTCATTCTTACGGGCAAATCTAATGCGAACACTTCTACTCTTTCTAACCTTCATCATTCTTTCCGACGCCAAAGCGCAGGAAACACTCAACTTCAGCGATTCGCTCGGAAGAAAGCAAGGGCATTGGATTTTCTATGGAAAAGACCGGCCTGATCTGAATTTCCCTGCAGATGGAAAAGTTCAGGAAGGAAACTATGTAGATGATCGCAAAGAAGGAACGTGGGTTTATTACCATGATGATGGAAAAACTCCTAAATTGAAGGGCGAATACAAGAACAATCGTCCAACAGGGGCTTACGTTAAAAGCGGAAGTTCCGGACAGATCAGAGAAACCGGGACTTTTGAAAAGAACATGTTTCGTGATTCGATTAAACGCTTCTACGACAATGGCCAACTGGAATACGAAGCATGGTTTAATGAAAACGGGAAAGAGGAAGGAAGAGTGAATTTTTACTATGAAACCGGGCAACTGGAACATACGTATTGCGCGAAAAATGGCGTTCCCTATGATGCGTTTCATTATGATATTACCGGAAAACTAATTTCTTCTCAATCCGTTCCAATTATTTGCACAGCTTCCAAAAGTCCTAAATCTGCTCAAACATCGGCGGAAGAAGCGAAGAAACACCCGCGCCCTGAAATATCAGCCACACCAAATACCAGAGGAGTTGCCTTCAAAAAAGACGGCTACAACAAAGTCTACAATGATGACAACGAAATCTTACTCGACGGTATTTTCAAGGAAGGACAATTACTCGATGGAAAATATTACGAATACGACAGGGATGGGATTTTGCTCATGGTTCGCATTTTTAAAACCGGGATTTATCATTCTGACGGGCAGCTTTAATTTCATGAAAAGCACTGCATCTATCGCTTTTCTCAATCCACATAGCGCTTCAAACACAGCCGAAATTAGATAGAGAGTTTATGTCGCAGCAGGACCTGATGCTGATTAGTCACGACAGCTGGAAGAAAGCCGTTGAAACATAAGCATCTGGTTAACCCACACACCTTCGGTACTCAACTTCAAATCCTAAATAATTAATCGGTCGGCGATTTCGTTTTTCGAATCGAAATAGAATGTACTTTTGCGTACATTGTAACCCCGACTATGCAAGGACTAATCGAACGATTTGGTCATGAATTTGAGAAGCTGCTAGGAGAATTTAAACTTCCCCTTGAAAACCCGATTCTTACCTTTTCAATTTTACTTTTAATCATTCTCCTTTCTCCTATTCTTTTGAGAAGGCTGAAAATCCCGGCACTTATCGGATTGATTATTTCGGGAGTTGTTATCGGACCAAACGGTTTAGAGGTTATTTCCAAAGCAAATACCACCGAAGGATACGTTTTTATGTTTGCCAAATTCGGCTTGCTTTACATCATGTTCATGGCTGGTTTGGAGCTCGACATGCAGGAATTTAAACGTTACCGCAACAAGAGTATCGCATTCGGAGCATTGACTTTCTTCGTTCCCCTCCTACTCGGATATCCGATCTGCAGAATGGCGCTTGGATTAAATGAAGTAGCGAGTTTGCTCACAGCAAGTATGTTTGCAACCCATACATTGGTAGCATATCCGATAATCTCCAAATACGGTATTACCAAAATCGAAGCGGTTGCCATAGCAATTGGCGGAACCATATTAACTGATACAGCCGTTCTTATTATTCTTGCGGTAATTTCAAGTTCTGAAAACGGCGTGATCAATACAAGTACTATTCTTCATTTAGTGGTTACTCTGTCCATCTTCAGTTTAATCATGTTCGGGCTCGTTCCGCGCATTGCCAGGTGGTTCTTCAGCAAGCTCGAATCGGAAAAAAGTTCACACTACATCTTCGTTCTTTCTGTTTTATTCTTCGCATCGTTTTTAGCAGAAGCGGCAGGAATTGAATCAATCATTGGAGCGTTCGTTGCCGGCTTGGTTTTGAATCGTTTGATTCCTCATACATCTGCTCTTATGAATAGAATTGAGTTCATTGGAAATTCGCTCTTCATTCCGTTCTTCCTGATTTCGATCGGGATGGTGGTGAATGTAAAAGTGCTCGCAGATGAACCCTGGGCATGGGCAATAGCCGGGATTCTTTCTTCGTTCGCCATATTCAGCAAATTCCTTGCAGCCTGGATAACACAGTTGATCTTTAAAATGAGCGGTTCCGAACGTCAGATCATTTTTGGATTAAGTACTGCGCACGCTGCAGCAACTCTGGCCGTTATCAACGTAGGATTTACGATGGGCATTCTTCCGATTGAAGTGGTGAATGGAACGGTAGTTCTCATATTGATCACGAGTATGACTGCAAGTTTCGTAACTGAAAACGCAGGTAAAAAACTATTGATCGAACAGGCGAAAAACGAGCCAGTAGAACAACTTGCTCTTCGCAATCAGCACGTTTTGGTGGCTGCAAACGAATTACGGGGAAACGAATTGCTATTCGATTTTTCAATTCTCATTACGAACAAAAAGGTGATTAACCCATTGTCGATTGTCAGTGTTATGGACAATGACCAGGACGCAGAAAAAAATATCCGGCGTTCCAGAAAACACATGGATGATTTTATTTCGCACTACTCGGGCGGAGAAATTATGGTACACACCATGGCAACAATCGATCATAATTTCAGCAGCGGAATTGCACGTGTGTCGAAAGAATTGGCCGCAGATATGGTTTTGATAAATGATAATTCGAAACTAAACTTACTGAAACGCCTGGTTGGTGATGACAGAGATCATTTACTCGACGTTTGCGATAAAACCGTGTTCTTTTGTCATTTCGAACGTTCATTCGCATCTTTTAAAAAACTCTTCCTGGGCTGTGTTCCATTTGCAGAATTGGAAATAGGCTTTACCCAGTGGCTCGATCGTGTACATCGGATTGCAAGAGAATTGAATTTGGAAATCGAAGCGGCGTGTACGATCAGTACTTTTGAAAAAATCCAGGAATACCTGAAAATAAAGAATTCCGGTGTTCGCATTCGGCATTTGGAAATCGAACAAGCTGATGATTTGACTTATCACACTCCGAAGGAAGCAGATTCAACAATGATCTTTACTATTCTTGCCCGTAAAGGTGCTATTTCTGCCTTTAACGGAATTGAATCGCTGCCGAACCGACTGGAAAAGGAGTGGGAAAAATTCGACCGCGTTTTCGTTTATCCGGAGCAACAGGCCGTAGATAAATCGTTTGGGGGTTATGAAGATATGACAGCCGGTCCAATTGCTGCCGGCGTTGAAACAATTCAACGGATCTCGAAAGGAGTTGGAGGAATTTTCAAAAGTTCGGAAGAGGAGAAATAAAATGCACATAAAAAAGGTCGGGGCGAATAATTATTCGCCCCGACCTTTTTTCATTAATGTTCCGACTTTTTATTAATGCTCTTCGCCTTCTTTATGCTCATGCGACATACCTTGCGGCTGACAGCAAGCCGGGAGTTCTTTTTGTGCAACCGGATCTGCCTTCACATCATCCGCATCGTAACCCAGTTTCGAAATTTTCTCTTTTATCTGGGCTTCCGTAATGGCTGCAGTTTTATACTTTACTGTTACTTTCATGGTTGTTAAATCCAATTCAGCAAACGAAACACCCTTCGTGTAATTCAACATCGCCTCAATGCGCTCTTCACAATCTTCGCATTCGGCAGAAGTTTGGATTACAACTGTTTTTACTTTCGGCTCTGTTTGAGCACCTGCAGTAAAACCTGTAAGCAAAACCGTGCAGGTAACAACTACTATTTTCATCAATTTATTCATCGTCTTTTTCTTTTCGTTTCAATTCATATCTAAATCCGGCGTAAACTACCGTTCCAAGAACAGGTGCCCAAACACGGGTTGCATCAAATGTCGCGCCAAACGGATCAGTTGCTCCGATAATAGGGTCTGGCTGCGTAAAATTCAAAATATTCTCTCCGCCGACATAAAATTCAAAACGTTTCATCCGGTATGTTACCTGCGACATCAAACTCGGAACCAGTGTACTGTATTCATCGCTGTGGTGTTCACCATCCACCACGTAATCATGCAAACGCATTTTCCCGTAAAGAGAGAATGTTGCATCCCATGCCCACTTCTTATTACGTGATTCAATCGCCGTATTTACAAGGAAACGATGTTTCGGAACCATCACTTGCTGCTGCATTACACCACCGAAATTCGCACGGACATCGAGGTATTTATAGGCCAGACGAACGGTTAGAATCTTCATCGGCATAATGCTCAATTCAAATTGAGCAACAGTACTGTACGAAGTTTTGTGCTGAAACTCGAAATAAAACGTATCAACCGAACGATCGCGGTCAACCACCAGCTGATTGATAAAACGCGTGTGGAAAACATCGGCACTAATACTTGCTGATCTTCCCCACAACTTTCCGGATCGAACCAGGGAAGTTCCAATGTTCCAGGCTTCCTCCTGCTCCATTTTTGCTGGAACCGACCAGGCTTTTGATGTTGCCAGAAGGAAATAATTATCGCTCAAAATCAAAGGTAAACGCCACGCTTTCCCGGCAGTTAAACGCCAATCGGTGTGCTCGTCGAGTGTATATTTCAAATGAACGCGTGGTGAGAATTGTGCTTTATAGTTCATTGGCACATCATACCTGGCACCAAGAACTGCAACCAGTCGAATTCCGGTATACGTGTACTCAGCAAAAACTCCGGGAACACTAAACTCGCGGTGATCTGTAAATCCGCTGCGTTGTGTTACATTTTGATAGAAAAGCGATCCTCCGACACGATATTTATGTGCGGCAGATTTAATTTCTCCGTCGTAAATAGCATTTATGTTTCCTGAAACCTCATCACTGAACAATTCACGAACTCCATAATTCCCACGCATTTCCTGCTTTTTCAAACGGTACACCACTCCAAAACTATGATGCGGTTTCTTAAATATCCAGCCGGTTTTTGCGAAAACATCGTAATGATTGTTTCTGCTTAACACACGATAAGCCGAATCTATTCCGGAAACCTGGCCGCCTTTTCGCTCATCCATTGAAACATTGAAACCGAAGCGGGTCTCGAAACGATCACCGTTATATTCCCAGCGATGAAGAAAAGATGCAGTCTTCGAAAGTGGAACATCCAGGAATCCATCCTTGTTTCTGTCTGTTTCCGTCATTACGGAAGAACCGTGTGCAAAAGTAGCTGTACTCCATTTTTCATTGATCAGTTGGCTTCCGTGAATGTTCAACTCACCTCTTCCGATAATTGAGCCATAACCATTCACTGCCAAATAAGGCATCGTTCTCGGTTTACGAAATTCAACATTGATCAAGCCCGCCATCGATTCGTAGCCGTTCGATACAGAACCTGTTCCTTTCGTAATCTGAATCGATTCAACCCAGGTTCCGGGAACAGTATTCAACCCGAAACTGCTCTCTGAACCGTTCAAAAAAGGTACATTCTCCATCTGGAATTGCGTGTAAACACCGTCTAATCCAAGGAGCTGAATTTTCTTTGCTCCGGAAACAGCATCCGTAACATTTACATCCACAGTTGCATTGGTTTCAAACGATTCCGACAAATTACAACAAGCCGCTTTTTTCAGTTCACCTTCTCCCAATTGTTCGATCAAAAGTGGTTTTAAACGCGAATAGTTCTTGGAGTCTCGTTTAAACTCTAGAACAATTTCGTCTAATTCATCAATGTGAAACAGGGTTATTTCCAATCCTGCAAAACGATCGCCGGCCGTTAAGGCAATGGTATCGTTGTTATATGATTTGTATGAAATGACCAAAGTGTCAGGTAAACTTTTAGGAAGTATTAATTCAAAGCGACCATTCTCCTCAGTCAGAACCGTAGTAGGATCATGAAGCAATGTCACTTTTGCGCCTTTCAACGGCATCTTTTTTCCATTTTTTTGTCCGAAGACTATTCCCTGTAACTGTGCATGCACATTGGTACCTAGCAACAGAATGAAGGATAAAAACAATATTATTCTCATAGGTGTTTTTTAACGTATTAATAACTCTTTTCTAAAAAGAAAAAAAGTCTAAATACGCCACACCTGCAATTGTGCTAAACGCTTGCTGAGTTTGGGAGGTGGAAGATCTGCAAACGCTAAAACTATAGCCGTTTCAGATGAAAAACCATCTTCGGTTGAAAGAACCGGTGTTAAATCGAAGTTTGATAAAACGCTCAGTTCAGGAACAAATTTCTGCTGATCCGATTTATAGAACGATACCTTGTATGAAGAAATCTCATCACTGCAGCAATCGTCCTTCGTCACTACTTCTTTTTCAGAGCAGCACGACATTTCTTCGTGTTTCTGCTCGTCTTCATGACAATTGGTTGTGTTTACGAAAATTGCATTGGCAACCTCCTTCGTTTCATTGCACCTGTGTTGATACACCGGAACACCAACGCTCCCGGCGATAATCACTATTAAAAACACAAATTGCAAACAAAATTTCACGAAACAAAAATACACGAAATTCAGTGTCAACCGTGTATAAAAATGAAGTGATTCGTGAAATGCTATATCTAAAAAGGATTTTTCAATTCGCACCTAATTAGTACCTTTACCTTCAAATCGCAAAAGCGATTGATATTCAATGAAAATAACTCGAAACACCCAGGCCAGAAAAACAATCCTGACAATGATCAACGACTCCAATGTTGCTTTGTCTCAGCCAGCTATTCAAACAGCTTTGAACGGATTCTGCGACCGGGTTACTATTTACAGAGTTCTTGACAGGTTAGTTGAAGAAGGGTTGGTTCATAAGATTGTGAACGTCAACGGTGTTGTAAATTACGCAGCCTGTTCTACCTGCAGCCATGAAACCGAAACAGCTGAAGAACATCGGCACGCCCACCAGCATGTTCATTTTTCCTGCCGCATCTGTAATGAATTAACTTGTTTGGAGCAAGTAGTTCCTCATTTCGATCTACCCCCCAACTTTGTGTTGGAAGAAACATTTTTCACTATTTCAGGAACCTGCCCTAACTGCACAGAAATCGAGCTGAAAAATGCATGATCACCAAAAAGCGCAGAAGTTTGCTGTAATAAGTATGATTGCCAATATTCTGTTGGCAGGAGCAAAAGCTTTTGTTGGAATTGTTGGAAATTCGTATGCATTGATCGCTGATGCGATAGAATCTACAGGCGATATTCTTTCTTCTCTTTTGGTTTTTCTGGGTCTGAAATACGCTGAACGGCCGCCCGACAAAAATCACCCCTATGGCCATGGGAAAGCAGAGGCCCTCACAACGTTTCTTGTAGTAACTCTGTTATTTGCTGCGGCAACAGTTATTGTGATCGAAAGCATCGAGATGATTCTTACTCCTCACAAAAGCCCGAAAGCATTCACTTTGTATTTTCTTTTAGGTGTAATTGCCGTTAAGGAGATTTTCTACCGAATTGTAACCAAAGTTGGTGCAGAACTGGAAAGCACTTCTTTAAAAGCCGATGCCTGGCATCATAGAAGTGACGCTATCACATCTTTGTTTGCTGCCGTCGGGATTGCGATTGCGCTGATTTTGGGTGATGATTATGCCCAGGCCGACGACTGGGCAGCTTTGATCGCAGCGGCAATTATCTATTACAACGGATACAAAATTCTTCGTCCTGCCCTTGCCGAGGTAATGGATGAACATGTTTACGATGAATTTATTGATAAAATCAGAATAGAGTCCATGCACGTTCCGCGAGTTGATCTTGTTGAAAAGTGTTTTGTACGAAAATCCGGAATGCGCTATTGGGTTGATATTCATGTACACGTAGATGGAACGCTTACTGTATATCACGGACATGAAATTGCACATGACCTGAAATCACATTTAATGAATGTTTTTCCTCAGATTGAGGATATCCTTGTTCATGTTGAACCGAGTCAGGTTCACTAGTTAAACTTCTTTTCTTAAATTGAATAACCACGCGTTATTTCGTATCTTTGCATCACAATTTTTTCAAAAGATGGCACAAATTCCAGTTACCGTATACGTGGAGATGACTCCCAATCCAAACACCATGAAATTCGTAGCAAACAAGCACCTTTTAATGCCTGGCGATGCTGTAGAATTTACCTCAAAAGCCGAAGCAAAAGGATATTCTCCGCTGGCAGAAGCCCTTTTTGATTTTCCTTTCGTAAATACCGTTTTTATTACTTCCAACTTCGTTACAATTGCCAAAACCGATAATGTTTCCTGGGATTTCATTGCAATGGAATTGCGTGAATTCGTTAGAAACTGGGTAGCTGACGGAAAAGAGATCCTGATAATGATGCCTGCTGCAAAACCGAAAGAAACGGTTTCGGAAGACGGTGCAACCAAACAACCATTGAAATCATTCGACGCAACGGAATTTGACGACCCGATTCGTGCATTACTGGATGAATATGTTCGTCCTGCAGTAGAAGGTGACGGCGGCGCAATAGATTTCGTTGGTTTCGAAGACGGCGTAGTAACGGTTGCTTTACGCGGAAGCTGTTCTGGTTGTCCTTCAAGCACAGCAACTTTAAAAGGCGGAATTGAGAACTTACTGAAGCAGCATTTACCTGAAGTAAAAGAAGTAGTGGCGGAATCGCTGTAAAACTGATTTTAACATATAAAAGTCTGGAGTCGGGGTGAAAAAATTTTCACCCCGACTTTTTTGTTTCAATATTTCAGAAATTTTGAAATTCTTTTATGGAATCTTTTGATGCCTGTCATCTCAATGAAAAACAACAACGTTTTTACATAAATCAAAAGATCATGAAATCAATTATTTTAACCATTGTATGCTTTCTCGGAACTTCGGCCGGAGCATTCGCACAAACAAATTACGGTGATATTATCGGAACATTTGTAGATAAAGACACCAAAGAAGGAATTGTAATGGCATCTGTTGTTACCACAAGAGGTGAAGCCATTTATCGCGGAATGACTGACGAAGACGGAAGATTCAGAATTTCAGCAATTCCTCCGGGAAAATATAAAGTATTCTTTGTTTACGAAAAAGACACAACTTATGCAAAAGAAGAAATAGAAGTATTACCGGATGGTATTGCATCAACTGGAGAAGTTGTCAATAGCGGAACCACTTTAGCAGAAGTAGTTATTGAATCTCAAATCTATCATCTGTCAAAAGGTGTTAATCCTGAAATCAAGCTTACGAAAAAAGACATACAACATTTGCCAACGAAATTCAACGCGAAAGACATGGTAGCCAGTATGACTACTGATGTACAGAAAACGGCTGATGGCGAATTGGTGTTCCGCGGCGCAAGAAAAGGAGATTTCATCACTTATATTGATGGAGTAAAAATGACCGAAATTCAAAATGTGCCGAGTGCTTCATTAGGATATGTGATGGTTTATTCCGGAGCAATACCTGCAAAATACGGCGATACTACCGGTGGAATTGTTATTATGGAAACGTTGAGTTACTTCGATTTACTACGCGAGTGGGAAAATTCTCAGAAGTAATCCTTAACTAAAGGGAAAGTGCGGTGTAGACAAACAAAGCCTCCGCACTTTTCTCTTTTATATCAGTCCAAATCGCATGAAATCAATTCTCCTCATAGCATTCACATTAGCAGCGAATATCTATTACGCTCAGAATTCTTACAGGATAGTAAGAGGAACTCTAATCGACCAGAATACATCAGAACCAATAGCTTTTGCTCAAATCTATGCAAATTGCAACGGGAATACTTATTGCTATGCAAATACCAATGAAAACGGAAATTTCAGCCTTGATAATCTGCCAAACGGAACGTGTACCTTACGATTCTTTTATGAGCTAACAGACTTTTACTACAAGGACACTATTCATATTGATTCACAAAGTCCATCAATCTTTTTTATAAATGAAAAACTAAACTATAACCCAACTCCCATTGATATACCTATTCTTCCTATACTTATTCGTTTCAGACCTGCCGAAAATCCTGTACTCGGTCAAACTGAAATAGAACAAAGCGTGAACAAATTTCAGCTGGAAGATCTTTTATTGGGAATGAGTTCACAGCTGACCAATCGATCCGAAAATCAATTGTCTTTTCACGGAACAGAAAATGACGATTATTTGCAACTCATTGACGGAGTAAAATGCCGCGGGCTGTATCAACTTCCGGCTGCCTCCATGAAATCTGTTATAGTAATGACCAATTTCATCCCCGCAAAATACGGTGACGTAACAGGTGGTGTGATTCTAATTGAAACAATGAGTTACATGGATTTGTACAACGAGTGGGAAAGACGTCAGAATCGGTAAAACATTCTTACATGAACCACACGAATCGGGTAAATACAGTGTTGAAATTTACTTCGTAGCAATATAAATTGAAACCTCCGACTGATCGCCGTTTCTTGCACGATCATCATACACCTCAAAATCGTAGGTATAGCTTCTGTTCAATTCTTTATCCAAATACCAGATTTCTTTCCAGGTTTCCACAACAGCATTCGGTAATTCGCCCTGAGCAAGGAATGTTTTGAAGTTCTGAGCTTCAAAAGTTCTTCCGATCATTCCCTCCGGAATTACATCTAAGGAAGAAACACTCAACCCTAAAATGCAGGTGTATTTCCCGGTGAAGTCACTTTCATAATCGGTATAGATTGCAAAAATGTCACTGCTAACCTGGTTCGGAATCCGTTCCAATAAGTTTTCTGATTGAAAACGTCCCCAGAGTTCCATCAGATCAGTCATTGCTTTCCCTTCACCGTTGGTCGTTTCAACAGCTATTCCGATAATCTTAAATCCTTTATTAAAAGTCATTTAGCACAATTTATACTGCAGTGAAAGTATACATTATTTCGGAAAGAACTTCGGGCTCTTTTCCTGCATAGGTTCCATGTACTTTTTCAGGTTCTGCTCGTCGGATTGATTCAGGATCATCAGCATATTATCTGATTCAACTACAATATAATTCTCCAATCCCTGAATTAGGGCCAGTTTATCATTTGGCAGGTTCACAATACAGTTTTCAGAATTGATCATATGAACATTTTCGCCGATTACTGCATTTCCGTTGTAGTCTTTTTCCAAATGGGTATACAAACTTCCCCAGGTGCCTAAATCCGACCAATCGAAGTTTGCCAAAACAACATCTACGTTCTTTGCATTTTCCATTACCGCAAAATCGATACTGATATCTTCGCAGGCCGCAAAACATTCATTTACATAGTCCTGTTCCGCCGGAGTATTGTATTTTTCCTTGTGATTGGTAAACAATTCATAAACTGCCGGCTTAAACTTCTCCATAGCATGCAGAATGGTTGAAGCTTTCCAGATAAAGATTCCTGAGTTCCAATAGTAGTTTCCACTTTTCAAAAAGATTTCCGCCAACTCACGGTTTGGTTTCTCCGTAAAATGCTTTACGTCTTTTACCTGTCCGGGAAGAATATCTCCGTGTTCTACAAATTCGATGTAACCATAACCTGTATCAGGGCGAGTTGGTTTAATGCCCAGTGTCACCAAACGATCATTCTCATTGGCAGTCTGAATAGCAGTTCTTACAATTCCAGCAAATTTTTCTTCCTTCAGGATCAAGTGATCGGAAGGCGCTACAATTAACGTGGCATTTGCATTAATCTGAGCAATTTTAGCAGCAGCATAAGTAATACACGGAGCGGTATTTTTTCGTTCCGGTTCACACAGAATCTGATCGTAACTCAACTCCGGCAATTGGTGTTTAACCAGTTCTCTATACATGGAGTTTGTAACAATGTAAATGTTATCTGATGGCGCCAGCAGGAGTAATCGTTCGTAAGTCATACGTAATAACGATTTCCCGATTCCTAATACATCTAAAAATTGCTTCGGATGCTGGGCTGTAGACATTGGCCAGAATCTGCTTCCGATTCCACCCGCCATGATTACACAATAGTTGTTTTCCATAATATTAAACTTCTTTTACAAGTGCCAGAGAATTGATGACAAACTGCCGTTGGGTTCCCACTTCCATACATAAAAAACGGGTCCGGCGTTTTTCACCTTTAACAAAGGTCTTTCCCTGTAGGACAAATGTACTGTTTTTACCTAATGACTCAAGCATCACCTCGTCGGTGACTTCTTCATCGAATTTCCTAAGAACCCGTGACAGGTTGACATCTGAACATGTTGCCGCTTTTAGGTTCGTGACACTATTCATTAGTGCAACTTCCAGATCTTTGGGTAAAATCCCCAATTGAATTGCAGGCCATAATAAATTCCGAAAGGTCTGTTTCCATTCTTCACCGTGAGGTTTTACCCTTCGTCCGAATTGAATGTAGGTTTCCAAGTGCGCAAACTCATGCAGGGCCGTGACCAAAAACTGGTATTTGTTGCTGTTTCCGTTCACTGAAATCTGGTGAAACTTTTCCGTTCCATGCGGCGGTCGGTAATCGCCCAATTTTGTTGAGCGCGGCTTTGAGATCACAAACTTCACAGGGTATTTCAACAACAATCCGGTCAACATATCCGAATAACCCTCAGGCACATATGGCGCAAGCTGTTTACTTAATTTTAGAAATTTCTCTGAACGATCCATCAACAATACAAAGCAACAAAATAATCCATTGTCCGGGGAATGATTTGACTGAAGTTTTTCAACGCGCCCGGTTGATAATTGAAAGAGCGCTCGTTTTGAAGATTTATAGTATTTTTAGACCAGCAATGAAGATACTAAGCAATATCGGGAAATACTCCATTATGTTGACTATTGTTTTCTCAAAACCTGAGAAATGGAAAATTTTCCGCAGTAGACTTTTCAACGAACTGGAATTTATAGGAGTAAAATCGTTACCGATTGTTGCTTTAATGTCTGCCTTCATGGGAGCGGTTATTTCACTTCAAACGGCATCAAACATGGATTCTCCCTGGCTGCCGCAATACACCATCGGGTACATTACACGTTCAAGTACTATTCTGGAATTCTCCCCAACAATTATTTCACTGATCCTTGCAGGAAAAGTGGGCTCTAACATTGCTTCAGAAGTGGGAACAATGCGGGTTACAGAACAAATTGACGCTTTGGAAATCATGGGTGTAAACTCGTTGAATTACCTCATTTTACCAAAAATCATTGCAGCAATGATCTTCTTCCCGGTATTGATTATTTTCTCTATCGGTTTAAGTTTAGTTGGTGGCTGGCTGGCATTAACACTTTCCAGTCTTGCTTCTACAGAAACATACATTTACGGGATCAGGTCTTTTTACACCAACACTGAAGTTGTTTACGCCCTTACCAAATCAGTTGTATTTGCATTTCTGATCACTTCCATATCTTCCTTTTACGGTTATTACACGAAAGGTGGAGCACTGGATGTTGGTCGTTCTTCAACACAATCAGTGGTTAGTGCAAGTATCAGCATCCTGATAGCCAACTTCTTCCTGACTCAAATGATTCTATTGTAATGATCGAAGTAAAACACGTCAATAAGCAATTTGGTGACAATCACGTCCTCAAGGATGTTTCTACTGTTTTCGAAACCGGAAAAGTGAACCTGATCATTGGTCAATCAGGACAGGGAAAATCGGTTTTGGCAAAATGCGTTGTTGGTTTACATGAAGTAGACAGCGGCGAAGTTTTGTATGACGGAAGGAATTTTTGTACCATGGACCGCTTGGAACGAAAAGCTATTCGCCAGGAAATCGGAATGCTCTTTCAGGGTTCTGCCCTATTCGACTCGTTGACTGTGGAAGAAAACGTCATGTTTCCATTATCGATGTTTACCAAAATGTCGAAAAAGGAAATGCTTGATCGTGCAAATGTCTGTTTAGACCGTGTAAACCTGGTTGGAAGAAACAAACTTTTCCCGGCTGAATGCAGCGGCGGTATGCAGAAACGAATTGCAATTGCGCGCGCTATTTCAATGAATCCGAAATACTTATTCTGTGATGAACCAAACTCAGGCTTAGACCCCAAAACATCTATTGTAATCGATAGTTTGATTCGCGAAATCACTTACGAGTTCAACATGACTACCGTTGTTATTACACATGATATGAACTCGGTTATTGAAATCGGTGACAGCGTTGTATTTATCAACGAGGGACAGAATTGGTGGCAGGGAAATCGACAATCGATCATTACAACGGATAATCCGGAAATCAATGATTTCGTTTACGCTTCAGACTTCATGAAGAAGATCAAGGAGAACATGAAAAGCGCACTCTAATGGAGAATTGATAATGTAAAATTGAAAAGAAACAGAGCTCCTGGATAAAAACGACAAACCAACCTTTTCAATACTCTTCCGATAGCTATCGGGATTACATTTTCAATCAGTTAGTAATAAATTTTCATCAAAACGGGAAGTTTTTCCTTCTTAATGTAATCATCAACTGTATTGAAGAAATTCGGCGAAACCATTGGACAGCCCAAGCTATTCATAATTGGATCTTCCTGCTCGTCATCCGGAACATAATCATAGGAATGGAAAACAACAGCCCGCGCAAACGCTTTGTTATTGGAACTTTCCAACCCATGTAAACGATAAGACCTTCCGAACGATCCGACGTAAGGAACACCAAACTTGTAAATTCCGAGAGAAGTCATGTACGAATTAGGCGTGTTGCTAAAAATCATACTGTCGGCTTTACCTGTTTCTGAGCCTGAGCCATGCGCTACAACACCGCGTGCAACAATGCTGTCTTTCTTCAAATCCACCACAAACAGGCGATAATGTTGCGACGGAATCCGCATATCAATCAGAATACAGTAGCCGGAAGAATACTTCCCCTTGTTCTTTGTGATATAACTTTCTACGGCTTTCAATTGCAGGGGAAACTCGTTCACCATTCTTATTGAATCGGCATTGGGAACTGCAATTTTATTGGTGTCTGCAGGAATATGATTCTTCGCACTGCCGGCACTGCAACTTATGGCGAGCAGGAAACAAACGATTAATCCGCCAATTTTAAAGGTATTAGTCATTTATCAGGTTTTGTATTGATCTCAAATATAAATCGAAAATCCAAATTTCTGGTTTTGTTACATTCATTCACGTATCTTTATTTAAAAATAAATCAGATGGTTAGAAACATTGTAGCAATAATAATCGGTGCCGTAATTGGCGGAGTATTAATTGCAGCCGGAACTTTTGCAATTACAATGGCATTTCCCTATGCTGAAATTCCGACAACTCCCCAGGAAACCAAAGTTTTCATGGAAAATGCTCCCACGATCAATAAAATATTCATTGTGTTTAACTGGGCATTATGCGGGTTCATAGCGGCATCTGCAACAACCCTCATGCAGGGCAGAAATGATTACCGGCCAATGCTGGCAACTGTAGGAATTCTTCAGTTATTGACCTATATGAATATGCTGATGCTTCCCGGACATCCGGTCTGGATGTGGGTTTGTGTTACTTTTATGTATGCTACTGTAGGTTTCATTAGTTATGGTCTTTTAAAAAAGAAAAAAAATGGCGAAGGCAGCTAACTTCAACGAATACATTGCAAACTCAGCACCTTTTGCGCGGGAGATCCTGACCGAGCTTCGAACCCAGGTAAACAATTATTGCCCTGAATGCAAAGAAGAAATGAAATGGAGCTTTCCGAATTTCACATACAAAGGATCTATTCTGTGCAGCATGGCCGCGTTTAAGCAGCATTGTTCCTTCGGGTTTTGGTTAGAAAGTGTTATGACCGATAATCATGAGGTCTTTAAACGCAATGAGGGCGGAATGGGAAGTTTGGGAAAACTTCAAAGCAAAAACGATCTGCCTTCTTCTGATATTATGGGATCTTACATTCTTCAGGCTATGTCGCTTGTTGATGCAGGAGTAAAATTAAAGAAAGCTCCGACTGCGGAAGAAAAGAAAAAACTGGAGATTCCGCAAATTTTGACTGAAGCTCTGAAAAAAGATAAAACTGCCGGCGAAACATTCGAAGGAATGAGCTATTCTCACAAAAAGGAATATGCTGAATGGATCACTGGAGCTAAAACTGAAGATACCGCTTTGCGAAGGCTGGAAACCACTCTTTCGAATCTCCGTGAAGGAAAATCAAAAGAGTGGAAGTATCAGAAATAAGAAGTTCATATATAACACGGAGAAAAACAATTGGTTACATGTAACTTTCTGAATATTTTATAGTCTTAATGAAAATGGTATTATTGTTGTTACACGCTTAAAAAAAATACCCCATGAAAAAATTATACTTTATCCTGTTTTTTTTGCCACTGTTTGGTTTCAGCCAAAATCAATGGCAAATTGGTTTTTATGCCGGAAGTTATTCCCCTTTTAAAAGCCAGATGCCCAAAATGAGTACAGCATATGGTACAGGTTTTCATTTCGGATACAAACCTTCTGCTTTTTTACCCTTCACTTTCGACTGGTCGAGTACATTCGGAACCTATTACTACGGTACACAGCAAGAAACATACATCTTTGATGAATTTTCATCTACAACAACCAATGTGACGTATACAAGTAAAATGCGCACTCATTTGCTTGGCGCACGGGTAAATCTTACGAATGATTACGCAGCTGTTAAACCATACATCAAACCGCAAATTGGCTGGTCTACCATGAAATCAAAAATTGTGATAGCCGACCCGAATGATGTTGACGACTGCCAGCCATTAGACAGAGAAACGAACAATGTTTTCCGCGGTCCCGTTTACGGAGGTGAAGCCGGAATTGAAATTGATATGGAACGCATGTTTAAAAAAGTTTCTGAACCAAACAAACATTACCTCTTCGTTTCTGCTTCATACCTGCGCGGATTCAATAAATTTGAATACATCAATCAAAAATACATGACAAGTCATGATCACAGCGCCATGCCTGCCGGGTCTAACGATATGGGAACCGATGACGGACGCGACGTTACAACAACATTTATCAACGTAACGACAAACGAAATTCACGATCATAAAATTGCCGAACTCTACAGAACTCCATTCGAAATGTGGGGAATTAAGATCGGATATGTAGTTTATTTCTAAGTCTTCGCGCTTAACCGAATAATAACCACGTTTCACCGAAATGTGGTTTTTTTGTGCTTTCTTGTAACGTAGCTTTGCTCTATAAATAATTCGTCATGGAAGAAAACACCCCAAACAACGACTTCGAACAACATATTTTGAAATGGCATAAAGGTGAGAAAAGAGGAAGAATTGCAGCCGGAATTCTGGTTGTGATCTTCGGTACTCTTTTTCTTTTGAAACGCTTAAAATTCGACATTCCTGATTTTTGGTTCCATTGGCCAATGATCTTAATCGCCGTTGGAATTGTTGCCCTTATCCGAAATAAATTCAAAAAACTACACGGTTATGTTCTCATCATTATTGGTAAGCTTTTCTTACTTGCAAGCTGGTACCCGGATCATATAAATAAAGAAATCATTCTCCCAATAGTAGTTATCCTACTTGGTATTTCGATCATTTTCAAAAAACGGAATCATCACCGCCACAGAAGAGGAAAATTCTCACGGGAAGACTGGAAACGCCTCCACGACACAGAATTATACGGAAATCCGAGCAATGAAGACTACCTTGATTCAGTAAATTTCTTCGGCGGGTTAAAAAAAAATATCACCAGTCAAAATTTTAAAGGTGCCGACCTGGTAACAATTTGTGGCGGTACGGATGTAAATCTTACTAACGCCAGTTTCGAGGGAAGTGTAGTCATGGATATTACCTGCGTTTTTGCCGGAACAACACTGAGCATTCCTTCCGATTGGCAATTGATCTCGGAAGTAACTACTGCGTTTGGCGGCATTGAGGATAAAAGGCCAAGTGAAGTTATTGAAAACGCTAATCCTGCTAAAAAAATCATCTTAAAAGGAACTTGTTTCTTCGGCGGAATCGAAATAAACAATTTCATGAAATAACAGATGAAATATCTTTCCACGAACATATTACAGTTTCGCTTTATTGCACTTGCTTTTTGTTTAGGGCTTGTGCAATTTGCGGTATTATGGTGGAATCATTTTCCTGATGGCGACGCCTTTTTTGATGGATTACACACTTTCTTCACTATCTCACTTTGCGGACTTGTGCTTCGTGTAATCCAATTTAATTACCACACCAAACACAGTATTACATTCTCCAAATTCGGATTAATTGCTACACTTTCTCTCATCATTCATTACTCTTCTTTGTTTCTTTTAAGAAATGTGTTGAGTAATGATTATTACCGGGAATATGTATACAATGTACAGGGTGTTCGCTATGTTTTCAATTTAATCATCCTGATTGCCGTTAGTTTATTTTGGTGGATCGCTAAAAATGCACAAACGCAGCACAAAGTACAGGAGCAAATTCTGGAACAGGAACGGGCCCTGGCGCGTGCAGAACTTGTGAATATAAACAACCAGCTCCAGCCGCATTTTCTATTCAACAGCCTAAACTCTATCAGCGCTTTGAGTATGATTGACCCGAAAGAAGCGAACAGAATGATTCATTTGCTCTCTGATTTTCTGCGCGGAACACTCCGGAAAGATTTTGAAAAACTGGTTTCATTCAAAGACGAATTGAACCAGGCAAACCTCTACCTGGAAATAGAAAAAATTCGTTTCGGGAATAGATTAAGTGTTCAAACAGACATTGATGACTCTGCAATAAATGCAACTTTGCCCGCCCTGATCATACAACCCCTGGTTGAAAACGCCCTGAAACATGGTTTGAATAATTCGGGCGATCAGGTGGACATTGAAATAGCGGCAAAATCTGACAATAAACAACTCACTATAACCATCGTAAATCCATACGAATCTGAACACATCTCACAGTTTAAAGGAACAGGATATGGAATTCAGAGTGTTCAAAAACGACTTCAATTGTTCTTCGGAAGAAACGATTGTTTAAGTATTGAACGCGCAAACAACGAGTTTAAAGTTATTTTACGAATACCACAAAAAGCATGAAAGCACTCATTATTGACGACGAACCATTAGCACGATCCGTAGTTAAATCGTACCTGAATGAATTGGGCGGATACGAAATTGTCGGAGAAGCAGGTGACGGATTTGAAGCATTGAAACTGATTCAAACTACGCAGCCCGATATTCTTTTTCTGGATGTTCAAATGCCGAAATTAAACGGCTTTGAGATGCTGGAACTACTGGACGAACCGCCATTCATCATTTTCACAACTGCTTACGATGAATTTGCGTTTAAAGCTTTTGAAGTAAACGCTTTGGATTATTTATTGAAACCGTTTTCGCTGGAACGATTCTCTACCGCGCTGACAAAAGTAGTTCGTTCAACCCCTGCCATTATTCCTCCTATTGCAGTGGAATTGGCAAAATCGAACCTGGAGCAGGCGCGTATTGTGGTGAAACACGGTTCTGACATCAAAATTATTCCGCTGGAAGAGGTGCAGTATATTGAGGCGTACGATGATTATGTGAAAATTCATATCGAAGATCGTTACCACATCAAGAAGCAAACAATGAGTTACTACGAGAAGAATCTGCCAACTCAATTTATGCGCATCCATCGCTCATACATGTTAAACATCGATTATCTGAACAAAATCGAATCGTTTGAAAAGAACAGTTATATTGCCATTCTGAAAAACGGGAAACGCATTCCTATTTCCCGTAATTCATACAGCGACGTGAAGCAAAGATTGGGGATATAAGAGGAAAGGTCAAAAGAGGAAGAGAGAAAGCCCAGAGGATTCTTATGATCCCTGTTTCCTTTCCTCCTTTCAACTCTTTCTTTTTCATCTATCAAAACTCTAAGCGATAACTGAGAATCGGAATCAATGATGTTTGGTACCAGTAATTCACTTTTCCGGTTTTCTCATCGAAATATTGCCCGCCAACGTTCTTTCTGTTGGTTGTATTCTGAATATCGAGCGCCAGCGTACTAGTGAGACTTTTATAGTTACGCTTCAGGCTGAAACGAATATCCAACCGGTAATAGTCGGGCATTCTTTTCCCAAAGGTTTCTGACGTTACAAATTTCGTTTCACCCGCCGCTATGGAAGCATTCAGATCAATTGGAGTATAACGGAATCCGCCAACATAAATAGATTTGATATTGAACCCGATTGTTTTGTTTTTCTCCTTGTTCTTCAGGTTCCATTCCTTCCCAACTGTTAATGAAGTAGCGTAATTCGTATTGAATCGTGTGTCATACCACTCACCGTTCGGTGCTTTGTATTTCGATTCGTACAACGATGCCGAAAGCAGGTAATACAGATTTTTAAACAGGAATCGTTCATAGGTTAGTTCCAACCCATAATTCTTTCCGAGCCCTGAATTACTAAGCGATTCAGACGGAAAACCATCTGTTGAATTCAAAATGGAATACGTGCTTGCCGGATCTTTGCTAATCGGAACATTGAATAAATGCTGGTAATACACTTCCGTCTTGATATGCTCATGTTCATTCAGAATGAAATCATATCCAAAAACAGCGTGATGCGCTTTACTCAACTTCAAATTCCGGTTCGGAAGGGTAGTTATTCCATTTTCAGTGTTTTCTACAAAATAAACCCCAATCGGCTGCAACTGACTGTGTAAACCATAACCCAAAGTCAGGTGATGCTTTGGATGAAGATCATAGCGAACCGAAGCCCGTGGTTCTATAGCATTGCTGTTGTTCAGGAAAAGCTGGAAATAATGAACTCCGACATTCGTTGTGAGTTTTTCTGTGATGTGGGAATTCCACTGGAAAAACACCTGCGCAGTTTCTGTATTTCCTTTTTCATTGATTTGCTCACGTAAAACAGTAGAATCTCCTATGTCGCTTTGCTTCAAACCGTATCCCAAATGATTCAGGATAAATCCTGCCCGGATATTATTTTTGGCATTCAGTTTTTGGGTGTATGTGCTTGAAAGCGTGAGTTTGTTTTGTAAAAAACTTTGTTCGTATTCACGTGTAAGAGATGAATAATCGTATTCTAACCGATCCCGTTCATAACCGTTTTCGGTTCCCGAAAAAACAAGCGCTGTTTTCAGGTAAGATTTATTCCTGAAGAGTTTGGTGTTTGTAACGCCGACTGCCCCGGTATTGCTATAGAAATTGGTGTTCAGCCTGAGAAAATCATCCTGCTGCCATCGAATTGAGTCTTTTTCGGCTGTTGTAGTCTGGTAACTTAATCCACCGAAACCAAACACCGTGAATTTTCCCAATTGCTTTGTTGGCAAGTAAAAGTTGAACGATAAATCCTGGAAATTGGTATTTGCATCTCCAATCGGAACGCCGATTTTCCCTAAAACATTTAGTGTAGAATACCGATAATTGATGAGGTAAGAACCATCGTAGCCTTTTTTGAACGGGCCTTCGGCAGCCACATCAATTCCAAGGAAACCAAACTGGACGGTATATTCGCGTTTTTCATTGTTTCCTTTTCTCAATCGCAGATCGAACACACCCGAAAGCGCATTTCCATATTCTGCGGCAAATGCTCCAGTTGAAAAATCAGAATTACTCAGGAGCTGCGAACTCAAAATAGAGATTCCACCCCCCGCTGTTCCAACATTCGAAAAGTGATTGGGATTGGGAATCTCAACACCTTCCATTCGCCATAACAGCCCGTTTGGTGAGTTCCCCCTGATCGAAATATGATTATTTCCGTCGCCAGCCGTTACAACTCCCGCGAAAGAAGTTGCCATTCGAGCCGGATCATTCACCGCAGCGGCAAACTTCTGCGTTTCTTCCACCGAAAACGTTCTGGTACTAACCGTAGAAAGTTCGTTAAGCGGTTTATTTTTGTCTGTTTTGGAAGTAATGACTACCTCATCGATTTTTTTAAGGTCTTCTTCCATATTGATGGTTAGCACCAATTCCTTTCCTGCATTTACAGTGACGTTTTGCATGGTGACCGGCTTGTAATCGTACGCTGTGATTTCCAGAGTACGGCTTCCCACAGGAACGTTTTGAAGAGTGAATTTCCCGTTTTCATCCGTTACGGAATAAATGATGGAATCAAGTCCAATTACTTTGACAATTGCTCCGGGAATAACAGATTGTGAAATATTGTCGACCACTGTGCCGCGAACGGTTTGTGTTTGCGAATAACAGGTGTTGACAATAAGGCATAACAATACTGATACGAAGGATTTCGTTAATGTGTTTTGAAACATACTTTGAGAGATTAAAAAGAGGAACTTCGACTCCGCTCAGTTCCCTTAAAGAAAAGAAGGAGAGAAGTTCCCTTTAAATTTAGATGTGAATTACAGAACCAGAGCCGCTGATGTTTGTATTCACAATTGGGTTTCCTTTGTATTTGATATTTCCGCTGCCGGAAATTGTAGCATCCAACTGATCCAGGACCCAAACAGAAATAGATCCGGAACCACTAATCTTTGCATTCGAATTGTTCGCGGTTAAATCGTCCATTTCAATATTTCCCGAACCACTTATATTTACTTCTTCATTGGTTACTACTCCACCTGAAATGTAGATATTCCCTGAGCCGCTGATATCCGCATCAAATTCTTCTGCTGTAACACCGGCAAGCACGATATTTCCCGAACCACTTACTTCTAAATCGAGACCGGTGGTTGTAAGCATTCCTGTGGATTCAAAATTCCCGCTTCCATCCAAATCCACTTCGCGTAGATCAGGCGAGTGAATAATGATCTCAATATTACTGTGCTTACGAACCCATTTACTGAATTCGATCTCTAATTCGCCGGCGCTGATTTCTGTTGTAATAACATCAAGCACATTTTGCTGAGCCGAGATTTCAACGAAATAAACCGAATCCTGCGTGTAAGTAACGTCGGCATCAATATCCAAAGAAATTTTATTGAAACCCGTCAATGTACGAACTTCGGTTACCGTTCCGCCTTTTCCTTTGATGGAATTAAAAATATGTTTCTTACAAGATGTGAACGAAACTCCTATTGCTAAGGCACTCACTAAAATTAATCGTGTTGTTTTCATTTTACTTTAATTGTTTTAATTTTTTTGTGTCCACTGGAGCGGATATTGTCGGAAGCAGTGCTTCCTCTTATTTTGTTATTTGTTTCTATGACAACTGAGATTGTGTTTACCCCTATGAAGGGAACAAAAAAACATGAGAATTTCGAATTGAAGATTGGAAGAAGAAACCGAAAGTCGTGCGCCACGGCAGAGGCTTCAGGTTTTAGGAGAACCGGAGAAACATTTCTTAAAATTGGGGATTTGTGAATCGTATAAATTTTACACCCGTTTTCTCTGTATCCTTGTAAGAATAGACTTTTCACACAATTTTATAAATTTATAAAATTGTGTGAATCGGGAATTTTAAAATTGCCCGGGGTCACGTCCTAAAAAAATCGCAAAGCCACTTTCCCGCCAACCCACAAACGATTCATAAAATTCCCGTTGATATCATTGTAGACAGTTCGCTGCTCAATTTTGCTCCAGATCGGGTCGATTTCGGGACCAATATCTTCCGTATTATACCAATTGAATGTTGGTCCGGCTGCAATGCTGAAATTATTTCCAAAACGGTATTCAACCCCAAGAAAACCTTTAGCCAGCATATTATATGAAAAATCGGTATTGCTTAAATACATGTGCTGTGCAGTAAGATCTAAGTCCAGATACCACTTTCTGCTCAATTTAATAGCAGACCCAATTCCGTAACCGAATGTCCACAACGATGGTTTTTCTGTGATCTGAACTCCGCCAATGAAAATATTGTGAAATGCATCAACACCTGTTCGAAAACTGAGTGTTCCGATCAGATTTTCATCAGCGGCAACTTCCACTTTATGGTAGCCCGTTTTTACAATACTCAGGAATCCTATTGGCACTCCTGAGATGGAGTTGGAAATGTTCATGAATCCAAGTTGAGAACCGTTCACTTCACCACCCCGGTTAACTAACCCGGAAAGTTGAAATCCATTTACAACTGAAGCGTTATTGACCAGCCCTGAGATCTGGCTTCCCGAAACCGTATCACAATAATTGGCTATTCCGGCAATTTGAGTCCCGAAAATATTTCGTGAGTGGTTATAAATTCCCGCAACCTGAACTCCTTCCGTATAGGAATTGTTCAGATTTGTAATTCCACCGACCTGAACAGCCCTTACCGTATCCTGAACCAGATTAGCTATTCCGGCAACTTGTACATAATCTACTTTTGCTCCGTCAATATTCACTATTCCTGCAACCTGAACTCCATTTACATCCTGCGCAACCGTGTTTACAATTCCGGCAACCTGGACTCCCGACGATGTTCCGGAAACCAGATTCGCCACTCCCCCAACCTGGACAGATTTTACGTTCCCATAATCGAGATTAACCAAACCGCCGAGTTCAAAAACATCAATCCCTTTTGAAGAACCAACCAGTACATTGAAAGAATACTTGTTAACCGTATTTACGGAAAGCAGATGATTGGTGCTTAACGGCGGAACGAACGAAAACGAAACATCGTTAAACAGCGTGTCTGAAATATTTCTCAGGTTAGCGCGCCTTTCAGCGAATTTTTCCCAAAATGGACTAACGTAAGGAGTTGTATCCTGAACTTGTGTTTCGATAGTTTTCACTGAATCTACCGAAATTGTCACACGCATTGAATCGTTCACCATTACACTCACAGGAGCTGATTTTGGTTGTAGATATATTACAATTGTATTTCGCTGCTGTGATAAAATAACGACCGTTGTGTCTTCAAAATCTTCCTTAGCAACCGATATGGAAAGTACATCAGCTGTTTTGGGGAATGACATGTTGAAATATCCGTATTCATTGGTTACTGCAGACTGTTTATTCTGGCGTAAATACACACTCGACTCAGCAATCTGGGAAGAATCTTCAGCATTAAAGACATAACCGTTAACAATGACATTCGAATTACTTGCCGTAGAGTTATCCTGTTTAGGCTTTGCAGCAGCGGTTTTACAGTTCACAATCACGTACTTCCCTTTCAGTTTGTACGTGCAGGTTCCACTATCGAAAAGATTATTCAATACAATACGAAGCGGTTGCTTTTCAAACTTGACTGAAATACGCTGCTTATCATCGAAACCAGTATACGAAAACACCACTCCCGTTTGATTCGAGATTTGTTTAAACACTTCTTCGTAAGAATAAATTCCCGATCGAATAGTGACTTCTTTCTCCAAATAAGGAGTTTGCGCATTCAAAGAATTCATTGCCAAACAGCAAAGAAAAACTGCGCTCAGGAATTTGATCATTGTTCGCATGCCTGTCCTTTAATCAAATAAACACCTCCTTTTTCCTTCAGAATGGTGACTTCAAGGGTTTGCGAGATCACCATTAAAACGGTATCCAGCTCTTCGTTCAAAAACTCGGTAGTAATTCTGCAGTTTTTTAAAGCCGGATTCTCAATTCGAATATCCACCTGGTATGTTTTGTTCAGGAGCGCAACAACATCTTCCAATCGCTGATTATCCAGCACGACTGTCTTGTGCAGGGCTTTCAAATTCTCGGTAAGCACATCCAGTTGCAGTTCACCAGAAGAAATGACATAATGTGCACTTTCGTTGGCATTAAGCGTAAGCTGCATTCCTTTGTTATCATAGATTACCACAATTCCTTCGTCGACCCGAACATAAATGGTGTCGTCTGTAGTTTTTACATCGAACTTTGTCCCGAGATCTTTGATATGAATTGGTCCGGCATCAATAATAAATGGAAGTTTCTTACTGTGTTTTACAGAAAAATAACCCGAACCTTTCAATGTCAATGAGCGATTCTTCTTCCCATAATCGGCAGACAATTCAACCGTAGAGTTTGCCGACAACTGAATATCAGTTCCATCGTTCAATTCGATTTTCTTTACCTTATTTCCGGCAGTAAAAACAGTATTTTGATTATTTGAATTTTGGAAGTAGAAGATGGCTCCGAAAGTGAGGATCAAAATAGCAGCAACAGAAGAAATCCATCTAAACTGAAGTTTTCGAACGGGAGTTTTTTTTAGCTGAACACGCACTTTTTTCCAGGCGTCATTGGTAGAAATTTCTTTCTCTACCAACCCGAAAGCTTTTGCACTTTGGGCAAAATAAGTTTTATTCTCATGCGATTCTGAAATCCAGTCTTCCAGCAACATAGCTTCTTCCGGGCTTGCTTCACCAGTGAGGAATTTACCAATCAGCGCATCCAATTCATTAAATGTTTTCATAGCGTTTGAATGAAAAAAAGGATGAGTAACGGCAAATAGTCTTTCAACTCTTCGCGAACGATTTTGAGGGCTTTCCCCATTTGATTTTCTACTGTTTTTACCGACAAACCAAGTTCATCGGCAATTTCCTGGTAGCGCAATTGTTCAAAACGGCTCATTTTAAAGATTCGTCCGCATTGTTCAGGCATATTGTCAATTGCCAACTGAATACGATCATTCAATTCGTTTACCTGAACAGAATCAGAAGTTTCTTCCACTTGTTGCGTTGCTTTCCAGTCTTCCGCATAAGCACTGCGCACTTTGAAGTGTTTAATCTTATTCAAACAAGCGTTTTGAACAGATTTGTAGAGAACAGCACGAATGGAAGTATGAATATCAAGCTCTGTTCTTTTTTCCCACAGAGAAACGAAAACCTCCTGAACAACATCCTCCGTTTCATCTGAATCTTTCAGAAAAGTGTTGCCGTAGCGGACCAGCGGCTTATAATAATCGCGAAATACCATTTCAAACGTGTTTAAATCTTCCGTCACAACTTGTGCCATCACTTGTTTTTCTTCCACCTCTGTGTATTTCACAAAGGCAAAGTTATCATCTTTTGGTTTAAGACAACTGAGAAGTAGTTTACCCCTATTAACAGGATGACTTTTTTAAAATCATCCGGATTCCCCAAACTTAAAGAGTGAATTCGGGAATTCGGGAAATCTAAAAATCAGGAAGTTTGGAATTAGAAAATTTGATAATTCGATAATTTACGATATTATGAAGAATCTCCTATCCATGGGAGTTATAGATTGTTTTCGAAAGAAAATTATTTCTTCACAAGTTCCTGCATCAATAAGCCAGAAATTTCCTGTCCGCGAGTTAGGGTAATCATGTGTGAACCATTTTCAACCCGATAATCGACCTCTTCCATATTCCGTATTGGCAGCGTATGATCGTTATCTCCATGAATTCGTATGATCTTTGCGGAATTTTCTTTTCGTTTCCAGTGAATGATCATTTTGATTGTTCGACGCATGTATTTGCCGTTTTTCGCTTTCAGCATCGACTTAAACGTTGCCTTGTTATGTTTACGATCAGGTTCAACAATGGGCTGAAGAATTCTTGCACTTCCTTTCATTACAAAACCGGGAACGATAAAATAAAGCGGTATTATTCTTTGGAATCTATATCTGAATGGAAGTTCTTTTCGGTTAGCGGCACTTGAAATGAGAATTGTTTTTTCAGGATGAAGAAATTCGCTCATTTCCGCACAAAGCATTCCACCAAGCGAAGTGCCAACTAAAACAAACTTCTTGGTCGTATCGATCTGCTTTGCCAGTTCGCGGGCAAAAGAATTCATGGTGCTTCCTCTTTCCGGAGTTCCGTAGTCGATGCAGCGCATTTCAAAAGAATCGCTTAGTTGAATGGAATCAAAAAGGCGTTTGTCGGCACCCTGGCCGTGAAAGAAATAGACAACGGTTTTAGTTGACTGAGCGTTTACAGCAAAAGAAACAAGAAAAAGCAATATCAGACCAGGTCGAATCATCCGGTCAAATATAAACTATTTTGAAAATAACGAATTGAAACCGGCTAGTTACTTTCTAACCTTATCCAAAATGGCGGTTGTAGAATAACCGGGAACCAAATCAATGGCAACAACTTTTCCGCCATTAGCAATAACTGCTTCACGGCCAACAATATACTTTTTAGAGCTTACGTCAGTCTCGTTCGGATCGTAATCTGCTCCTTTCACCAGAACATCCGGTTGAATTTGTTCAATTAGTTGGAGCGGTGTATCGTCATTGAAAAACAAAACTCCGTCAACGGCCCCTAAAGCAGCAATAACCTGGGCACGGGCATCCTGAGAATTGATCGGTCTGTCGTCTCCTTTACCCAAACGTTTTACCGATTCATCCGTATTCAGCGCAACAACGAGTTTTGTTCCCAAACTAGCAGCCTGAGTAAGATAAGTAACATGCCCGACGTGAAGAATATCGAAGCAACCGTTTGTGAGCACAATTTTCTCGCCTTTCATTTTCCATAAATCAACTTGCTTTGCAATATCCTGCAAACTGCCAATCTTACCGAATAAGCTTTCAAGTGATTTCATAAGAAGAAATTATACGAGACGATTGGTGTTTTCGTCGGGGAAAACAAGCGATGGCTTGAACGTTTTTGCCTCTTCCTGAGTTATTATACCATATCCGATAATAATAATCAGGTCGCCGACAGAAACTTTTCTGGCAGCCGGGCCATTCAAACAAATTGTTCCGGAATTTCTGTCTCCGGTAATAACATAAGTTTCTAATCGCTCACCATTATTAATGTTTACGACCTGAACTTTTTCACCTTCAATTAAACCTGCTGCATCCATCAAATCTTCGTCAATAGTAATACTACCAACATAATTTAATTCTGCCTGGGTTATTTTAACGCGATGAATTTTTGATTTTAAAACGTGTATCAACATGTATTTTAATTGATGGTGCAAAGTTACGCTAAAAAAATTGTTGGACTGGTCAAAAGTCAACAGATTTCAGTAAGCTAAACCAACTGCATATTATCTATCAACCGAACTTCGCCGCAGTATGCAGACATACAGGCTGTTGCGTGCCTACTCCATTTCTGGTCCAGTAATTCGAGAGTTGTTGAATCAACAATTTGTAAATACTCCAGTTTAAGAGACGATTGATTCATCATTTCAGCCCCTTTCTTCATTAACTCTGCCGGTGAATATTCGGAAACATTTTCCCTCAGCATTGATAAAACCCTATAGATTATGACCGCCTCGTCCCTTTGATCGGGAGTTAATCGCATGTTTCTGCTACTCATTGCCAAACCTGTCTCTTCTCTTAAAGTAGCACAGGGAACTATTTCAACGGGCAAATTCAGAAAACGGGTCATGTGCTGAATAACTGCAACCTGCTGAAAATCTTTTAATCCGAAAAAAGCTTTTGTTGGTTTCACCAAATCAAACAAACGCCAGACAACCTGTACAACGCCTTTAAAATGCCCCGGACGAAAAGCTCCTTCCATTACCTGGTCCATTTTACCCAAATCAACCGGTGGAATTTCAAGATTGGGAGGATACATTGTATCAACTGCGGGGAAAAACGCTACTGAGCAGCCGTGTGTTTCCAAAAGTGCAGAATCCGTTTCCGGGGTTCTCGGATACAACTTAAGGTCCTCAGGATTATTAAATTGAGTTGGATTTACAAAAACGCTTACTACTACAATATCACATTCTTTTCCTGCCCGTTCAACCAATGCCATGTGACCCGCATGCAGGGCTCCCATAGTAGGAACAAAACCAATGGTAATGCCGTTTTCACGTGCATGCCCCAGTGCAGTATTTAGCTGCTCAACTGTATGCGTTATTATCACAATTCAACCAATTTACAATCCAAAGTCGGCAAAACTATATGATAATCTTGAACCTTAGCGCTTTTTTTTGTACTTTTGTGGGATTAATTATAATACCCCTCTTTGAATTCTATGGAAAAGAAAAGAATTCTTTTTATTTCTCAAGAAATTTTCCCATTTCTTCCGAAATCAGAAATCTCTCATAATGCGAGAAAATTACCTCAAACTACTCAGGAAGCTGGTAAGGAGATACGTGTGTTTACACCGAAATTTGGTTGCATCAATGAGCGGCGTCACCAACTGCACGAAGTAATTCGTTTGTCTGGTATGAACATCATTATTGATGATCACGATCATCCGCTGATCATTAAAGTTGCTTCAATACCCGCCGCGCGTATTCAGGTCTACTTCATTGATAACGAGGAATATTTCAAACGTAAGTACAATGTGACCAACGAAGATGGCTCAGATTGTGAAGACAACGATGAAAGAAGCATGTTCTTCTGCAGAGGTGTTTTAGAGACGGTAAAAAAATTAGGCTGGAAACCTGACGTGATTCATTGTCATGGCTGGATGTCATCGTTGATGCCTTTGTACATTAAGAAAATGTACAACAAGGATCCGCATTTCGCGAATACGAAAGTGGTTTACAGTATCTACAACGAAAACGAAGGGTTCACAAAGCCCTGGAGCGATAAATTTGCTGATAAGCTGGCTTTCGACGGATTCGGTGAAGAAGTCACAAATCTTGTTAAAACACCAACTATTGAAGCAATAACTTCTGCATCTTTGGCGTTCTCTGATGGAGCCGTAATAAGCAGTGAAACTATTCCTGCCAATTTACAAAAAGCTTTTGACGAAGCCAGTTGTTTAAAGTTGAACTACTTGCCAGAAGAACACCTTTCAAAAGGTTTGAATGAATTTTTTGACAAGGTGATCGAAGAAGGCGTTTTGATCTGACATGATTGTAAAAAATATACATCGCAAAGACTGGCGGAGAATCTTATCATTTTCCGCTTGTTTTTTATTAGCTACTGCTGTTTCCGTTTCCTGTAAAAAAACGGCAGCAAAATTCGGAACAGATGCTTTGTCGCCGGAAGACCTTTTGGCTTCTGGTGGAATTGACACTTTTTCATTAAAGACCTATACGGTTATTGAAGATTCAATTCCAACCGACAACCAATTACATGCGCTTTGTGGCTCCATGCACGACCCTAAAATGGGAATCGTAAATGCCGGCTTCAATACGCAATTCGAATTTCCGGGAGAAATAACTCATGATGCGGGCTCTGTTCCGATTATTGATTCGGTTGTATTATCTCTTGAATATGTAGATTATTATGGAAAACTGGATGCTCAAACATTCCAGGTTTACGAATTAACCAGTGATCTGGATGTTGATGAGACTTACTACAAGTTCACAACAACCAGTCACCAGCTGACAGATCTTGTTTTACCAGGCTCAGCAACGCAAGTCCCTAATCTGGAAGATGATGTTGTCATTGCTCCGGGCGACACAGTTGCTCCTCAGTTGCGCTTGCATTTAGACAATACATGGGGATTGAACATGGTGAACGAAGCTATTAACGGTACTGCCTTTGAAAACACAGACGCCTTTCAGGATTTCTTTAGAGGATTTAAAGTACAGGTTCAGGAAACCAATCCGGCACCCGGTTCGGGCGGCATCCTCTATTTTGATTTGAACAGTAATAAATCCGGGGTAACTTTTTATTATAAGATTCAAGGCGATACAACGCAATACAGTTTCAACATTGTAATTGGTAGTGATTGTGCCGACTATAACGAAGTGGATGTTAATAATAACAATTATCACGTGGCCGATGTAATTAATGATCACAACAACGGATTAACGCAATTTTACGCCCAGGCATTTGAATCGCGCGCTGTAGTTGAGTTTCCTTATATCAAGGATTTACCGAAAAACTGCATTATCCATCAGGCACTGCTCGTTCTTCCTGTTGCATATCAAACAGGTAATGATTATTACCCAAGTACCTCATTAAATGTGCTGATTGAAACTGACAATTATGCAGCCTATGGTACTACCACTTATCAAGGTGAAGAAAAGCGCTATGTCATTGACATCAAAAATTACGTCCAAAGTATTGTAGACGGTGAATCTGAAAACGAGGGACTCTTCCTTAATCCGTATTATTTCGGAGCTTCTGCTGAACGCATTGTGTTCAACGGTGCCGGATCTTCTTACAAGTCAAAACCAAAGTTAATTATCAAATATACGCAGTTTTAGTATGTGTGGAATTGTTGCTTATATCGGGCCTAAACAGGCTTATCCAATCATAATTAAAGGATTAAAACGATTAGAATATCGCGGTTACGACAGTGCCGGGATTGCTTTGTTGCAAGGAAATAAATTGGCTATTTTTAAACGTCAGGGGAAGGTTGCCAACCTCGAAGAATTTACTGCGAACGCAGTATTATCCGGGAACTCGGGAATTGGGCATACACGTTGGGCTACCCACGGTCCTCCGAATGATGTAAATGCACATCCTCATTTTTCGAATGATGGTAAAATTGCCTTGATACACAATGGGATTTTCGAAAATTACAATTCGCTGAAAGAAGAACTTCTAGCTCGTGGTTACCAGTTCAAAAGCGATACTGATACAGAAGTATTGGTTCATTTGATCGATGATATCATGAAAAATGAACAGGTTGAATTGGCTGAAGCCGTTCGACTTGCCTTATTGAATGTTGTTGGCGCATACGCCATTGTAGTTATTCATCAGGATTACCCGAATCAATTAGTAGCGGCTCGCAAAAGTTCTCCGTTAGTAGTTGGATTAGGAAAAGACAACGAATTCTTCTGCGCTTCAGATGCCACTCCAATTATAGAATATACCAACCAGGTTGTTTATCTGGAAGACGAAGAACTTGCTGTTCTGGATATCAATGAAGGATTGAAGATTACAAATCTGCGCAACCAGGAAAAAACTCCTTACGTTCAGGCATTGGAACTTCAGTTGGAAGCACTTGAAAAAGGAGGCTACGAACACTTCATGCTGAAAGAGATTCATGAACAGCCCCGATCTATTCAGGATTGTTTCCGTGGTCGCTTAAATGCTGATGAAGGTTGGGTTAAACTGGGTGGAATCAAAGAATTTGAAAATAAAATGGTTCAGGCACAACGCATCGTAATGATTGCTTGTGGAACATCCTGGCACGCTTGCTTGGTTGGAGAATATTTGTTCGAAGATCTGGCGCGAATCAATGTGGAAGTTGAATACGCATCGGAATTCCGTTACAGAAATCCGATCATTAATGAAAACGATATTGTAATTGCTATTTCCCAATCAGGCGAAACAGCTGATACACTTGCCGCTCTAGAGTTGGCAAAACAAAAAGGTGCAACCATACTTGGAATTTGTAACGTGGTAGGTTCATCTATCTCACGTGTTACAGATGCAGGTTCATACACACACGCCGGACCTGAAATCGGGGTAGCTTCAACAAAAGCATTTACCGCTCAGGTAACTGTTCTAACATTGATGGCACTTCGTTTGGCGCACAAAAAAGGAACAATCAGCGAATCAAAATACCATACCATGCTCACAGAACTGGAGGCAATTCCTGACAAAGTGAAAAAGGTGTTGGAAAGCAATGATCATATTGAGAAAATCGCAGCAATTTATAAAGATGCCTCAAATGCGCTGTATTTAGGTCGTGGAAGTTCATTCCCCGTTGCTTTGGAAGGCGCTTTGAAACTGAAAGAAATTTCATACATCCACGCTGAGGGTTACCCCGCTGCAGAAATGAAGCACGGTCCAATTGCCTTGATTGACGAGGAAATGCCGGTTTTCGTGATTGCAACGAAAGGAACGTCTTACGAGAAAGTTGTAAGTAACATCCAGGAAGTAAAAGCACGTAAAGGAAAGATCATTGCAATTGTAACTGAAGGCGATACGGAAGTAAGAGCAATGGCAGATCATGTAATCGAGATTCCGGATACAGACGAACATTTAGTTCCTTTGTTGGCAACAATTCCGTTACAATTATTGAGTTACCATATTGCGGTAATGAGAGGCTGTAACGTTGATCAACCAAGAAATTTAGCGAAATCGGTTACGGTGGAGTAATTTTTATATATTCATGAAAAAGGGAGAACAACCATGTTCTTCTTTTTTTTCATCAATTTTTTCGTCGTTTCTCCGGTTTTCCTTCAACTGATTGAATCTCTTGCGGCGATACCATAACCTTTCCCATGATCTTTGGCTCCTGAACCGGAAGCATGATCTTCATTTCTTGCAGTACTTCAACCTGATCGAGGTAATAAGTCATCTGATTGTATCCTTCCAATTGAACGGTAAAATATGACGGTTGTTTGTCCCAGTTCAAATCCAGTCTAAATGATCCGTCTGTCAACGAAAAGGTTTTACCAACTTCTTCTCCTTTAAAATCGAATAGCGTGATCTTTGAATTAGTCAAAGTTGTACTATCGTTCTTATAAACCACACCTGAAATCAAATGTTCGTCTTTGTGATCGTAGATCATAGCAACATCTCCACGTAGCATTTCAACGGGCCGTTCGTTTGCTGTAAATTCTCCTGTAACGGTGTTTGAAGTTGAACAGCTTTCCAAACCAAGTAAGGCACTCAACGATGCGCCAAGCAAAATTGCCCGTAAACTGAAATTGGAATACAATATTGGCGAAACAACCTGCATATTGTACTGAATTGGTCGGCCCAATTGCGATGGCTTTGCATTTCCGCACATTTTCACGCCAGGATTGTCGTCGATCAATTGAATGATCTCTAAATCGGTCATGCGCGAAAGGTCAACCACCTGCTTTTCGCAAGAGTTGCAAAATCTTCCTTTCTCAGAGGGCGACATTCCGTCCCAATCTTCTTTGCATGGATCAGCTATACTTAATTTTACAGATCTGTTTTTCATCATTGCTTCTTTAATTCTCAATCACCATTACTTCACCTTTCATCATTCGTTCTCCTCTGGTTAGAGCAATAACAAAATTGTCTTTAACCGAAATATCCCTTAAGTAAACGATGTAATTCATGTAGCCGGGAGACGATACCATCAAATAGGCTCCATCTTTTTCAGTTCCGCAATCTATTTTAAAAGCCCCGCTCCGTTTGGCTTTTACAGTTGTCACCGGAATACCTGTTGATGAGTACAATTCTATTTCGGAATCTGAGATTCCTAAACCTGAATCTGCATCGGTTACCATTCCGTTAATTTTCAAAGCTTCCTTGCTCTTTGAGAGAAAAGAGGACTGTTCGGTTATATAATGATCTTCAGCCAGGGTTCTTTTATGCTGAACCGGCGCCTCAATAACAAACATTTTTCCAACTACGGCTTTGTCGCTTTTACAGCTTTCCAAACCAAAAATACTTGTAAGTGTTGCGCCCAATAGAACCGCTCTCAAATGATTTGAACGCTGTTCGGGAATAGCATTCATCAAACTTCGGTTCAACTGTCCTTCTGTGAATCTTCCGCACATGTGCTGACCTTTATTCTCTTGAAGAATTTCAGTCAAACGTAAATCACTCATGCCGCTAAAATCCATTACAGGCCTGGAACAGGAAGAACAAAAACGACCTTGATCCGTAGGCGACATCGAATCCCAATTTTCATGGCACGGATCAGCAATAACAACTTTAAGCGATTTATTTTTCATGGTTCAGCATTTCTGGTTTTCAATACAACCAACTTTGGTGATGGTTCACCCTGGTAACTTAATGCCCAATTTACCGTATTTTTGGAACACTGAAAATAAATCTATGAAAAATTCGAGATTCCTTGCGCTTTGTGTATTGTTCATCAGTTTGAATTCGATTGCTCAAAATACGGTATTCGATATTGAAACACTCTGGAAGTTAAAACGCATCAGCGGAACGGTTGTTTCACCAAATGAAAAATGGCTGGTATACCAGGCTGCAGCTTACGATGTTTCTAAAAACAATGGAACAACAAGCACGTATTTGATGGATCTGAATTCCCGTGTTACCAAAGAAATCCTAAATGCTTCGGCATACAATCTAAGCTGGAACGCCCAAAACCAGCTTACTTTCCTGGAAGAAGAGGGAGCTAATACTGTACTTTCCAGTTTTGATCCCGTTGCCGGAAACGAAAGTATCCTTTTCAACTTCGGTGATTTAGCAATAGATGGAATTACGATATCTCCGGACGGAACGCGTTTTGCCACGCTGGAATCAGTAAAGATCAGAACAGATATTCACGACAAATACCCGGATCTTCCTTTGGCCAATGCAAGAGTGGAAGAAGACCTGATGTACCGTCACTGGAACAAATGGACCGGAACGAATGCTCCACACCTGTTCTGGTACGAGAAAAAAAACGGCGAATTCGTAAAGAAAAGAGATGTTATGCTGGGGGAGAATTTTCCTTCCGTTACGGGTCCTTTCGGTGGAATTGAATCGGTTTGCTGGAGCAAAGACGGGCAGGTTCTTTATTACAGCACGAAGAAAATGGCAGGAAAAGCGTTTGCGACATCAACAAACGCAGAAATATATGCTTACCGCACAATCGATAATATAACAACTACTTTGACTTCTGCTCACAAAGGTTATGACACCAGTCCTATGATCAATTCGTCCGGAAAAACAATGGCGTGGCTAAGCATGGACGAAGATGGAAATGAGTCGGACAAGAACAAACTGCGCATTATTGATCTGGCTTCCCGCGTTGAAAAAGAACTGACTTTGAACTGGGATTTAAGTGTAGAAAGCGCCGTTTGGCATCCAACCAAAGACATTATATTCATTACAGCTGCAGTGGAAGGAACCAAAATGGTTTTCCAGGTGGATGTTCTGGCTGGAAAAATTACTCAGCTAACGAAAGAAGTTTGCGATTATACCAATGTTGTTCCATTGAAAGAACGACTAATTCTGGAACGTCAATCAATGATAGATCCAACGGATATCTGGATGTTTACAAACAAGACCTCTAAATTGGAGCAAATCACGAAAATCAATGAAGACATTCTGAAAAATTTCCCCGTTCCGACTGTCCGGGAAAAATGGTACACCACAACCGATGGAAAACAGCTTTTGACATGGGTAATTATGCCTCCAAATGTTAAAGAAAGTGAAAAGTACCCTACTTTATTATACTGCCAGGGCGGACCGCAAAGTGCCGTTTCCCAATTTTTCAGTTATCGCTGGAATTTCAGAATAATGGCTTCGCACGGATACATTATTGTGGCTCCGAACCGACGCGGATTACCCGGCTTTGGGGAAGAATGGAACGCAGCAATTTCCAAAGACTGGGGTGGGCAGGCAATGAACGATTATTTAGTTGCAATTGACAGTTCTGTTGCTCAGATTCCGCAGATCAATAAAGACAAACTAGGCGCTGTAGGAGCGTCGTACGGTGGCTATTCTGTTTACTATTTAGCTGGAATTCATAACAATCGATTCAAAACATTTGTTTCACATTGCGGGCTTTTCAACCTGGAGAGCTGGACCGGAACTACCGAAGAATTGTTTTTTGCGAACCATGACATAGGTGGGCCCTACTGGCTGCCTGAGAACAAAGAACTGTACGCGAAGAACAGTCCGCACAACATGGTCGACAAATGGAACACTCCAATGCTTGTAATTCATGGCGGTAAAGATTTCCGTGTTCCGGAAACAGAGGGAATGCAGGCATACCAAGTGTTGCAGACAAAAAACATTCCGAGTAAATACCTTTATTTCCCGGAAGAAGGACACTGGATTACCAAACCGCAGAACGGAGTATTGTGGTACCGGGAATACTTCAATTGGCTTGATACCTATCTGAAGTAGCCCGAAAAAGTGTAATATTCTATTAATTTTGTAGTAAATTCATAACATTCATGTGGAATAAACTCGCAAACATTGTTCTCCGTAATCGTTTTTTAATTCTCGGTGTTTTTTCATTGCTGACTGTACTTTTCGGGTACTACGCTGCAACCGGTTTAAAGATTGAGAACAAGTATGGAAACATGCTTCCAAAAGATACGGAAACACAAACCACTTATTTGAAATTCAAAGAATATTTCGGGGAAGATGGTTCGGCCCTGGTTATTGCTATTCAGGACAAACATTTGCACAGTCCCCGGAAATTCAAGGCGTGGAAAGAATTGGGTGAGAAAATCCTTCAGATGAAAGGAGTTGAGTCGGTTATTTCAGAAGCAAAACTGGTGACTTTGATAAACGACACTACCAACAACACGTTTATTGCAAAACCAATTTTCGTAGATAAAACTTACAAAGAAAAGTCTATCGATTCGATCAAAAAAGAGATTCGTAATAATCCGCTTTTCAATAAAATCCTTTACAATGATTCTACCGGAGTCAGCATTATGATGGTGTCGGTAGAAGAAGATTTTATCTTAAGCAAAGAAAAACAACAGGTTGTTATCGATATTGAAAACCTGGCCCGTTCGTACGAAAAAGAATTCGGAAAAGTTCATTTCGCCGGATTACCTCACATGCGTGTTCTCATCGGAAAGCGTATTCTAAGTGAGATGTACATTTTTATCGCCCTGTCAATTTTCGTGTCGGCGCTCATCATGTTCTTCTTCTTCCGTTCGTTAAGAGTTACAATGATCTGTATGTTCGTTGTAATGATTACAGTTATGTGGGCTTTGGGAACTATTGCCATGTTCGGTTACCACGTATCCATCATGATGGCACTTATTCCGCCGTTGATGATCGTTATTGGTATTCCGAACTGTATTTATCTCTACAACAAATACCATCAGGAATACCGCGCGCACAGAAATAAGGCTAAGGCACTTCACCGCGTAATCCGTAAAACAGGAACTGCCATGTGGTTAACCAATGTTACAACGGCTTTCGGTTTCATCACATTCCTGTTTACAAACTCAGACAAATTCTTTGAGTTCGGGGTAATCTCGTCCATTAATATCATGTTCTGTTACGTGATCTCAATTGCACTGATCCCAATTTTCGCATCGTTCTCTAAAAATCCGCCGGAAAGACATCTGAAGCACTTAGACCGTAAGCAATCGACGGCTTTGCTGGAAAAATTGGTGCGAATTACAACGAATCACAGACCGATCGTATATACAATCACCATTGTTGTAACATTGCTGAGCGGTGCCGGAATTTATTTCATGAAAGTAACCGGGAATATAACCGGCGATTTACCGAAAAACGATCCGATACTAAAAGATGTTCAATTTATGGAATCGAACTTTGGAGGAGCTGTTCCTTTTGAAGTGATGATCCACTACAAAGAGCCGGGGAGATTATTCTCTAAAAACACGCTGAACAGCGTTGAAGAAGTTCAGAACATGTTTGCTCAAGATTCATTGTTTGCCAAAACTCTGACCATTGTTGATTTCATCAAAGTCGTGAACATGTCCTACTACGGGAATGATCCTGAACGTTACGAGATTATCAGCAACAGGGACAAATTGCAGTTGAAAGAATATTTCGACAATTTCTCTATGTCAAATTCAAATCCGGTATTTTCACTGAATGAATTGGTAGATACGGCGCATTGTATTATTCGTATCAGAACTCAAATGAAAGATATCGGTTCATACGAAGTATCAGATGAAGTTGGAATGGTGAAAAAGAAGATCGATTCCATCATGAATCCTGACAAACCGAACCTCGAACGATTGTATACCGGGTTTGAAAAAGGAAAACGATCATTCGCCGATTCAATTATTGACAACTACAACTCAGTCAATATTTCATTAACCGAGTTACTTTCAAAAGGATCAGCTGATCAGCAGTTGAAATTTGACTCAGACCCTGAACTGGTAAAAACATATATCGGGAAACCGAATTTCAAAAAAACACTTCGTAAGGCAATTAATAAAACGTATTACGATGTTGAGCTAACAGGGACTTCTGTGGTTGCATCCGAAGGAACACAATACCTCGTAAACAGTTTATTACAGTCAATTGTATTTGCAGTTATTTCAATTGCCGCATTGATGTGTGTGTTGTTCTATTCGCTCCGAATGGTAGTTGTTTCCATGATTCCGAACCTTATTCCAATGGTGTTTACAGCCGGAATTATGGGCTGGTTTGGAATTCCTTTGAAACCATCAACTTTATTGATTTTCTCTATTGCATTAGGAATCACAGTCGACAATACGATTCACTTCCTGGCGCATTACCGTCATGAGATCAGAGCGAAAAAACATGATCTGAAAGAATGTGTAGCCATTTCTATTCGTGAAACAGGTTTAAGCATCATTTACACATCCGTTATTTTATTCTTCGGGTTCATTGTATTTGTATTCTCTGATTTTGGCGGAACACAAGCCTTAGGTTATTTATCTGCGATCACCTATTTCGTTGCATTGTTTACAAACCTGATCTTACTTCCATGTTTGTTATTAAGCTACGAACGGAAACTAACAACAAAATCATTCGAAGAACCAGTTATTGAACTGTACGAAGATGAGGATGATACCGATTGGGATTTGTTAACAGTTGAAGACCGGATCGGAGAAGATGAATCAGCTGAAGATCCTTTCAACGACGAAAATACTCCTGACGAAGAAAAGAAACCATGAAAGGAATAATTTTAGCCGGTGGTTCCGGCACTCGCTTGCATCCGCTTACACTTGCGGTGAGTAAACAAATGATGCCAATTTATGACAAACCGATGATCTATTATCCTTTGTCGCTGCTGATGACAGCCGGTATTAAAGAGATTCTGATCATTTCTACGCCTCATGATCTTCCTCAATTCAAGAAATTATTGGGAGACGGTAGTCAGCTCGGATGTAGTTTCAGTTATGAAGTTCAGGAAGTGCCAAACGGATTAGCCCAGGCATTTGTAATAGGAGAAAAATTTATTGGTTCGGATTCTGTTGCCCTCATTTTGGGAGATAACATCTTCTACGGAGTTGGAATGGATGATCTGCTGAAAGAGAACAGCAATCCCGACGGAGGCGTTGTTTATGCATACCACGTAAGCGATCCGGAAAGATACGGAGTAGTTGCGTTTGATTCGGAAATGAAAGCTATTTCCATAGAGGAAAAACCAGTTCAGCCAAAATCAAATTACGCGGTCCCCGGATTGTATTTCTATGATAACTCTGTGGTTGAGATTGCCAAGCAACTGAAACCTTCAGCTCGCGGAGAATACGAAATCACTGATGTGAATGCCGAATATTTAAAGCAAGGCAAATTAAAAGTGGCTATTCTAAGCCGAGGAACTGCATGGCTAGACACCGGGACTTTTGCTTCATTGATGCAAGCCGGACAATTTGTTCAGGTAATAGAAGAACGACAAGGCTTAAAAATCGGCTGTATTGAAGAAGTTGCTTTCCGCAGCGGATTTATATCTGCAGAACAGCTTACAGGTCTTGCAACGCCACTTGTGAAAAGTGGTTACGGTTCTTACCTGCTTGATATAGTAAAAAAATCATGAAGCAGCTTCAGGAGTTAATTTCTTTTGTAGAAAGTAAAATTGAGAATCATTCATTTCCTGCTGAACCTGCAAATCTATATGATCCGTTAAGATATTTTACAACACTTGGCGGAAAACGGATGCGCCCCGTTCTCACACTTATATCAGGACAGTTATTCGGAATTCAAAAAGAAGAAAGTATTCACGCCGCATTATGTATTGAACTCTTTCATAATTTCTCGTTGATCCATGATGACATTATGGACGATGCTCCTACGAGACGCGGGAAAGCAGCAGTTCATGAAAAATGGAATCCGAACATAGCAATTCTTTCCGGTGATGTGCTGTTTGTTGAAGCATACCAGCAATTAACACGATACTCTGACGAAAGACTTTCAAAGCTTCTGCGAAGGTTTAATGAAACGGCTATTGAAGTTTGTGAAGGGCAACAAATGGATATGGATTTTGAAACGAGAGATTTTGTTTCAGAAACAGAATACATCGAAATGATCCGGTTGAAAACTTCGGTTTTACTTGGATGCGCGTTGGAATTCGGGGCTATTCTTGGCCGGCAAAACCCTGAACAATGTAAACTTCTATATGATTACGGAGTAAACCTCGGGATAGCATTTCAAATTCAGGACGATATTCTGGATCTTTATGCCGCCGACCCGGAAAAATTCGGAAAACAGGTTGGTGGAGACATTCTGAGCAATAAAAAAACATTGCTGCTTATAGAAGCGCTAAAAACAAATGACAACAGAGTACAGCAGCTTTTGCAAATGTCGCCGAATCAGGCCAAAATTGATTTTGCAAAAGAACTTTTTCTTGAATTGAACATCAAAAGTATTGTTGAACAGAAACAAAATGCTTATTACAATCTGGCCCTTTCTCAAATGAACAACCTGAACCTAAGCGAATCGCTTAAACAGCCACTCTTTGATCTGGCTGCATTTCTGATCCAACGGGAACACTAAAGAAACTCCGTACATAAACGTCTTCATCATCGTTTTTTTTCAGCTTGTTTTCAAATCAAGGATAGTTTATCGTATCTTTCATCAACAAAATTCGGATTAGGAATTTTAACATTCCTACCTATATTTGCTTTAACATTAATCGGTTTTATGAAAAAATTTAATTTAGCTATTGCTACACTATTAGTTGCCGGGGCAGGGTTAACTGTTTCTTCCTGCGGGAAATATGAAGAAGGTCCCGGAATATCATTGATGACGAAAAAAATGCGTTTGACCGGAGAATGGGATACCAAATCAGTAACCTATGGCAGCGTATCTCAGCAAGACACAGATGAAGATGCTTATATTACCTTTGAAAAAGACGGTACATTCAAAATCAGTGATAACGGGATAGAATACACGGGTACTTGGGCATTTAGTAACGACAAAGAAGGTATCGCAGCCTCGTTCACCAATGGTTCTATTACAACTACTTATCAAAGAACTATTCTTCGCTTGACGAATAAAGAATTATGGATGGAAGATTCAAACGGCTATATTTATAAAGCTGAAAAAAGATAATACAATGCTTTTTAAGGAGCGTCTTCGTTTTTCGAAGGCGCTTTTTTTGTTTTTAGCCATTCGTAAACAAACACCAGAGACAAATAGAGCCCGAGGTTGTAATAGAAGTCTTCCATTGGAATAGTAAGTATCCTGAAACCGGTAATATGATCTTCGTTGTACCAAACAACCGGATTTGAAGTAGCGATACCTGTCAGCAAACCGTTAACAACCAGGAAAGGGAGAATGCAAATAGTGAAAGCAACCGCGAAATGACCGAACCATTTAGCCTTCATTTGAAAACAAACGCCAATTACTGCAAGTGAAGCCAGGATAGTTGCCCACAAGGTATACCACTGCTGCATATGAGTCATTGCCAGGATTATCGCACTCAGAGCCGTAGTAAATCCGAATATTTTCCCATAGAAGTCGAAATTCTTTCTTCCGAAAAAGCCCTGAACCACTTCGTAAACAAATAAACAGGCATACGGAACGATCACGAAGAATAGAATTTCCTCTAAGGGCAGTCCAAAAAAACTTAGTCCGAAAATATGCTCGTTGTTAAATCCCCAAACTCCAAGATCGGTAAAATACCAATCCCAAATTAAAAAAGGAACGGCGATTATCAGAACCGCAAGAACCAAAGCCCTGCTTTTTGTGTAAAACGCTATTCTGCGCTCAAAACTTAACGCAAGCGGACCAATAATGGTTCCGAGTAAAATCCAGCCGTAAAAACTCATAAGTGCTTACGGAATTTTAACTTCCTCTTTAATTTAATAACCAGGTACCGGGAAACAATCACTAATACAAGAAATTATTATACGGATAGCGAATGGCAAAAATGCGCTTGATCTCTTCATACATTACCGCACGCAGTTCATCAATATTTGTTTTTTCCTGGGCTGAGATGAAAACACATTTTGTAGCCTCCAGTTTCCCCATCCAGGTTCTTTTCAGTTCTTCAAGCGAAGGGTTCTCTTCATTCTCGCCGTCAACAATGGTTTTGTAGGCATCAATTTTATTGAAAACCAATAATGTTGGTTTCACCGATTTATCCAATTCCGCAAGCGTTTCATTTACTACGTGAATCTGGTCTTCAAAATGAGGGTGTGACAAATCAACAACGTGAATCAGTAAATCTGCTTCGCGCACCTCATCCAGGGTAGATTTGAAAGATTCCACCAACTGATGCGGTAACTTACGAATAAATCCAACAGTATCCGTAAGCAGGAAGGGTAGATTGTCTACCACTACTTTTCGAACGGTTGTATCGAGCGTAGCGAATAATTTATCTTCAGCAAAAACGTCCGACTTGCTCAGCAAATTCATCAGCGTACTTTTTCCAACATTGGTGTAACCAACCAAAGCAACCCGAACCAACTGACCACGGTTACTGCGCTGAATAGCCATCTGTTTGTCAATTTCCTTCAGTTTCTCTTTCAGCAAGGCAATACGCATTTGAATAATGCGGCGGTCAGTTTCAATCTGTGATTCACCAGGACCACGGAATCCTATCCCCCCTTTTTGTCGTTCAAGGTGAGTCCACAAACGCTTCAAACGAGGCAGCATATATTGCATTTGAGCCAATTCTACTTGTGTTTTCGCATGCGAAGTTCGTGCCCTGCTGGCAAAAATATCGAGAATAAGAATGGTTCTGTCGAGCACTTTACATTCCAGTTCCTTCTCAATATTCCGAAGTTGTGCGGGTGTTAGATCATCATCAAAAACAACCATGTCAATCTGGTTTTCCTTAATGTATGCTCTTATTTCTTCCAATTTCCCTGTACCAACGAAGGTCCTGGGATTCGCAACCGTCAATTTTTGCACAAAACGTTTCACTGCTATCGCACCAGCGGTTTCAGCCAAAAACTCCAATTCGTCTAAATATTCTTGTGATTGTTCTTCCGTAACACCCTGAGGAATAATCCCAATCAAGACGCAGTTTTCTTCAACCGCATCTACTAAAATGTGTCCTTCTGTCATATACTTTTGAGACTGTCTATATTTTATTCGGAAAACTAAATGATCTCAAACAATTGTCAGAGCATTTTCTCCATCAAAAGCTAATTGCCTTTTCTTCTCAACCTTTTTACAAAGTCAACGATAGCTTCTCGTTCTTCCAGCGAAAGAATTTCTTCATAAGGCATCATACCTTTATCGTTTCCTTCGTTAATCATTTTCATTATTTCAGCGTCACTCAAAACGCTTTTCGATAGATCTGCAGCTTGAGAAGCCCCAAGCTTACCATCAACACCATGGCAAGACGAACAATTTACAACGTAAGAGGTTCTTCCATCAACTTTCTGGTTCATTGGACTTTGATCTCCGGTCATTGGACCAGTATTGTTATCAGAACCACAGGAAGAAATGAACCCTGCAACGCAGATAAAACCTAAAAATCTTAGAACCATCCTGCTCCTAAATTTCTAAGTCCGGGCCATGGAATAGCTGCCAAAATCAAAACGAGGGTTATGGTGTACCAAATGGCAATTGTTTTGTGCTTATCGGCAGGAAGTTGTTTTTTCTCCGCTTTTTTTCTTCCGATTGTAATCAGGATCATTGCAATCACCATTAAAGTCAGATGCTCCATTACAAAAAATCTGCTCACTTTATCTTTCATCCAGCCTTCGTGGAAAATATTTTTCTCCCCAAAAAACAAAACGATTAAACCAAGAGTTATCTGTAAATGCACAGAGATCATGGCGAACAAATTGATCATTTTATCTGATTTCAGATATGTTCCTTTCCCCTTTCCTGAAAACGCTTTTACAATAGCGATTAACAATAAGATCAGAACGATCCATCTCATTCCTGAGTGCGTGTGTACCAGAATATTTCCCATTAGTAACTGTTTGGACCAAAATTACCGAAAAAATAGGCTGGTTCGTCTTATTTTAAATGAAAAATAGCGGTATTATGATTAATTTTCCGGCTCTCAAAACTATCCGTTAGATGAAACTCTGCTTTATTTCCCTGTTTCTTTTATTGACAAGTCAATTATTCGCCCAATTACCTGTTCCCGTGAACGGTGTGGCACAATCTGCCGACAATTCCTTCGTACTTACAAACGTCAAAATTTTCGTTTCTCCTGAAAAAACTATCGAGAACGGAACTATTGTTGTCCGTCACGGAAAAATTGAAGCAATCGGAGCATCGGTTTCCATTCCGGATGACCTGATGGAAATTGACGGACAAAAGCACGTTGTAGTTCCATCATTTATAGAACTCAATTCAACTATCGGACTTCCGGAATACCAGGAGAAAAAACTATCAGAAGACGAACAAAATACGGGTCAGCAGTCGAGTCCTTTTTACTGGAACAACAGCATTCATCCGGAATATTCTCCAATAGAAAAATACACCTTAAACCAAACAGCGTTAACGGATTTACACAAAATGGGATTCGGTTTGGCAGTAACGCATATAAGCGACGGAATTGCTCAGGGTTATGGCTCATTGGTTTCTTTGGGTAGCGGACCGGTAAATGAACAGTTACTGAAAAGCGAAGTTGCAGGTTTCTATTCTTTCAGAAAAGGAAGAAACAGTCAAAGTTATCCGAGTTCACAAATGGGATGTATTGCTTTGCTCCGACAATCGCTTTATGATTCTGAGTGGTACGAGAAATATGGAACCGAGCCAAATCTTTCACTCGAAGCATTGAACAAACAAAAGAAACTTCCCTGTTTCTTTTCCACCTCAGATCCATATGAGCTGCTGAGAGCAACAACAATCGACAGAGAGTTTAAGCGTTCTTTCGTTCTGATTGGGTCTGGTCATGAATACGAACTTGGGAAGGTCTTTGATACTTTAAAGCACACACTGGTTATTCCGATTGATTTTCCGGAAGCTTACGACCTGAAAGATCCGTATGTTGCACGTCAAATTCCGCTTGGTGATCTGAAGCATTGGGAACTGGCTTCTTCGAATCTCAAATTTTTAACAGATCAAAAGACTTCATTCTGTATTACGTCCTCAGGTTTAAAATCGAGCGACGCATTCTGGACAAATCTACACCTGGCTTTTGCACAAGGATTCACTCCGAAAGATGCTCTGAATTCATTAACCATGATTCCGGCAAAAACACTTGGAATTGATTCTGAATACGGTAGTTTGGATGCCGGAAAATGGGCTTACTTTACGATTTTCGAGCAAGATCCGTTTTTATACAAATCACAGGTGCTGGAGATTGTTACGAAAGGAAACCGCCAGGTAAAAGCATATTCTTCAGAAGCAGATATCCGCGGAAATTACAGTTTGACAATTGACGGAATAAAATATATTCTTGAAATAAAGGGTACCGTTGCAAAACCGGAAGCTAAGATTAAATTCCCGCGATCAATCCGCGATTCAATTTCCGGCAAACAAGTTATTGATACGCTTTCAAGCGATGCTTTCCTGTCCTATTCTGAAAATGATTTGGTACTTCAATTTATCCTGAAAGATAAAACGCCAATGCATTTCAGCTTAAAAGGGATCATGAACACACGCTTATTCGTGGTTGAAGGAGACGGAACCGGCCCAACAGGATCGTGGATCAAATGGGTTGGTTTCCGAATAGATAAATTCACTGATAAAACACAGCAAACTGCCTGGAGTTTAGATACCGCATTTAAGGGAAGCGTCAGTTATCCGAACATGGCTTTTGGTTTCGATTCAATTCCACAGAAACAATACATTGTTTTTGAAAATGCCACTGTTTGGACAAACGAAGCGGAAGGAAATATCGACAATGCAACTGTCATTGTTGAAAACGGAAAAATAAAAGCCATTCACCGAGGAGCAACAACCTTTACGCTTCCGGCCGGGGCAAAAGTCATTGACGCCAAAGGAAAATACTTAACCTCCGGGATTATTGATGAGCACTCACACATTTCATTGAGCAAAGGAGTAAACGAAGGCGGACAGGCCATTTCCTGCGAGGTGAGAATCGGAGATGTAATTACTGCGGATGACATCAATGTATACCGACAGTTAAGCGGCGGCGTTACAGCCGCACAATTGCTTCATGGTTCCGCAAATCCTGTTGGCGGACAAAGCGCATTGGTAAAATTGAAATGGGGACATTTACCGCAGGACTATCTCATTCCAAATGCTCCGAAATTCGTGAAGTTTGCTTTGGGAGAAAACGTAAAACAATCTAATTGGGGCGATAATACAACTTATCGTTTCCCTCAAACCAGAATGGGTGTTGAGCAAGTGTATATCGATGGATTCTCAAGAGCACTGGCATATCATGACGCAATGACGAACTATTCTGCCATGAGCGAAAAACAACGTGAAAAAACCGGCGCTCTTCCTCCCGCACGCGATCTCGAATTGGATGCGTTATACGAAATTGTTACCGGCGAACGAAGAATTACCTGCCACAGCTACATACAATCAGAAATCAACATGTTAATGCACGTTGCAGATTCTTTCGGGTTCAATGTAAACACGTTTACCCATATCCTGGAAGGATATAAAGTAGCCGACAAAATGAAAACTCATGGCGCCGGGGCATCTACTTTTGCAGATTGGTGGGCCTACAAATACGAAGTAAAAGACGCCATTCCCTACAACGCCTCTTTAATGAATGAAATGGGAATGGTGGTTGCCATTAATTCGGATGATGCGGAAATGGGCCGCAGATTAAACCAGGAAGCCGGAAAAATCATTAAATATGGCGGAGTTTCTGAAATAGAAGCATGGAAAATGGTAACCTTGAATCCTGCCAAACTCTTACACCTCGACGACAGAATGGGAAGCGTGAAAGTTGGAAAAGATGCTGATTTGGTTCTTTGGACTGATAATCCGTTAAGTATTCAGGCAAAAGTTCTTTACACAGTTGTTGACGGAGAAATTCTATACGACAGTGAATTAAGCGCGAAAGAACAAGCAGAAATGAATCTTGAAAAAACTCGCCTGATCACTAAAATGCAGGATGTCGGAAAAGGAGGAGCACCTACAAAATCATTTATGAAAAAACGTCGTGGTGAATACCATTGCGACACCATTGGCGAAGAGACATCAACAGAAGAAAATACACACTAAGAATTATGAAAGCGACATTATTTATTCAACTGTCATTTGGCTTTGTTCTTCTGTTTGACAAAGCATTCGGACAAATAGATCCACCGAAACGCATTCTGATTGAGAATCCAACAGTTCACATCGGAGATGGAAGCATTTTCGAGAAAGGATTGGTAGGAATTGAGGGCGGTAAAATCATCCTGGTGAAAAACGCTTTGGCCTATACTTACGACAAATCGGACTGGGATACAATTATTGATTTAAACGGACAGCACTTGTACGCCGGATTTGTTGCTCCGAACTCTACACTCGGATTAACAGAGATAGATGCCGTAAGAGCAACACGCGATTTTAACGAAACCGGACAATTCAACAGCAACGTACGTACACAAATTGCTTACAACTGTGAATCACAGGTAATAGAAACCGTTCGAATTAACGGAGTACTAATATCACAGGCAACTCCACGCGGCGGTATTATTTCAGGAACATCTGCTGTTATGACCAATGCTTGCTGGAACTGGGAAGACGGAACAATTGCCGCAAACGACGGAATTCATCTGAACTGGCCTGAAAGTTTACAGGGAGGAGGCTGGTGGGCAGAACCACAACCAAAAACACGCAATGAAAAATATACCGATCAAAAACGCGAAATCTATGACTATTTCGAGCTAGCAAAAGCATACACAAAAGCTGAAGTCCAAACGGATTTGCGTTATGCAGCTCTGAAAGACTGTTTCCTTGGGGAAAAACGCGTTTATATTCATGCAAACGAATTACAGCAGCTTCATGATGCGTTGGATTTCATTGAACATTTCGGCTTGAAACATGCAGTTATTGTGGGTGGTTACGATACTTATATGATGACCGACAAATTAAAAATCCGCAACATTCCGGTTATGCTTCCGCGTTTACATGCTCTTCCTGAAAACGAAGACAACCCAACAGATTTGGTTTATCGCCTGCCGGCAATGCTGCAGGAAGCCGGAATTCTTTTCTGCCTCCAAAACGAAGGCGATATGGAAGCAATGAATGCGCGAAACATTCCATTTCTGGCAGGAACTGCCATGGCTTATGGTTTAACAGAAGAGCAAGCCATTCAAAGTGTAACAATCAATGCCTGCAAGATTTTAGGAATCGATAAAGATTATGGAACAATTCAAAATGGCAAAAAAGCTACCCTATTTGTTTCGCAAGGGTCTGCGTTGGATATGAAATCAAACAACGTAACCTTGATTCTGGTTGACGGTGAGTTTGTTCCCGTCACCTCATTTCAAAACGAGTTGTACGAGAAGTACCAGGACAAATACGGATTTTAACGAAATCAAACTATTCCGTAAAGCACTTGTAAAGCCAACAAATATGTTGTAAGTTTATAGCACATTTGTTGCGATTATGAAGAATGGCGTAAAAAAAACCAAACCGTTTGACACCAAACAAAGTATAAAACGAGCCTCCGAACAAAGTTCCACCGGTAAAACATGGACATTAACCTCGGACGGAAAAATATACGTTTGGGCAAACAAAATGGAACGTGTAGGAATTATCCGCCAGGGCATTCCATATGATTCTCTTGAAATCATCGGTAAAAGATTGAACAGACCAGTAAAAGCCATGTTAACATTGGTCGGGATGCCTCAAACTACTTATAACAAGAAAAAAAGTGAGCATTCTTTACTTGACAGCCGTGATAGCGAATTAATCCTGTTAATTACAGAATTAATTGACTACGGAATAGAAGTTTTTAATGATGAAAACGAGAAATTTCAACGCTGGCTGAAAAAACCCAATCTTTCCCTTGGTGGAAACACACCGGATAGCTTACTGGATACAATAACGGGTATTGATGAAGTGAAATTCTGTCTGAACAGACTGGAATTCGGAAACCTGGCCTGATGATCGTTTTTAGAATTGAAAGGGAAAAACACCTTGACACTACACTTCAGGGTATTGGCGCTGCAATGTCTAAAGGTTTCCGGTGGAACAGCTTTAACACAAAACTGATTTACACCGCAGAAAGCAGAGCATTAGCTACCCTGGAAATATCAGTGCACTTAGATTTGAATGAAGATTTGCCAATTGACAGATATTACGTCGAAATTGAAATTCCCGACAGCATCACTATTCTAGAAGTGCATATTGGTGACCTGCCGGAGAACTGGAATGCCAAACCACCAACTATGACAACGCAAATAATCGGTGATGATTTTGTGAAGTACAATGCAGCCGCAGTATTAAAAGTTCCCAGTAGCATTGTTCCCGGGGAATTCAATTATCTTATCAACCCCAATCACCGCGATTCAAAGAAAATCAAAGTCTTAAGAGTTTCGAAAATGGATTTCGATTCCAGATTTAAACTGGTCCTTCCAAAAGCAACTAATGACTAACTTTACAACATGGAAGAAATCGTAAATAAAGTTGCCGGCAGCGGATTAATCCAGGTTGATTTACTGGATTATTTACCAAAAAACTCAGATATTATTCCGTTCGATTTTGCCCCTTTTTTATGGGAAGGATTAGTGCTTCGTGAAAAAGAATTCAGAGCAAACCTGAAAGAACATAATTGGTCGGTATACGAAAACAAAGTAGTTTATTTATTTTGTTCAACAGATGCTATTCTGCCATCGTGGGCATTTCTTTTAGTGAATTCCTATTTATCTCCAATTGCCAGGTTAACAGTTGCAGGAAATCAAAACGATGCAAAACAAGCAGCTTTGATTCAAACGATCAACGAATTGGATTTGAATCAGTTTACAGATGGAAAATTGATTGTGAAAGGCTGCAGTGAATTACCGGATTCTCCAAATGCCATGATCACATTCTTCTCACGTGTTCAGACAGTTTGTTCGTCCATAATGTTTGGGGAACCATGTTCGACAGTTCCGATTTTCAAGCGAAAGAAGTAATTCATTCGTAATTATTCAAGGCTTTTTTATAACGCTCCAACACCCGATTTCTGGCAAACGTATGCTCCACAATTGGCTCCGGATATTTATTCGTTCCGAACTCGGGAACCCATTTTTTGATGTATTCAAATTTCGGATCAAATTTTTGCTGCTGACTTGTAGGATTGAAAACCCTGAAATACGGCGCAGCATCATTTCCGCTTCCGGCAGCCCATTGCCAGCCGCCAACGTTACTCGCCAGTTCAAAATCGAGAAGTTTCTCAGCAAAATAGCGTTCTCCCAATCGCCAGTCATGAAGTAAATGTTTGGTTAAAAAACTGGCAACTACCATTCGAACACGGTTATGCATGAAACCCGTTGCGTTCAACTCCCGCATCCCGGCATCAACAAGCGGATAACCGGTTTTCCCTTCACACCAAGCGGTAAATTGCTCTTCGTTATATTCCCACTCTATTTTGTCGTACTGTTTCTTAAAAGCTTCATTTACGGTTCCGGGAAAATGGAACAAGATCATTTGATAGAAATCGCGCCAGATCAATTCCTTCAGATAAGTTTCATTGTACTCCAAAGCAAAACAAACCAACTCCCGGATGGAAATCGTCCCGAAACGCAGATGCAGGCTCAAACGGCTTGTCCCTTCAATTGCCGGAAAATCTCTTTGCTCCGTATACTTTGAAACAATGGCTTTTGGAAAAGTATCAGACCGGAATTCATGAAACGGCTCATCTTCAAATCCAAGTTCAGCCAGCGATGGGATTGCTGTTTCTCCCGATTTGACCAATGCACTCAAATAGTTTTCAGTCGGATACGATTTTACATAAAATTCATTCAGTTTCTCACGCCACCTTCTCATATAAGGCGTGTAAACAGTATAGGGCGTATTATCCGCCTTTGCAATTTCCGATTTTTCAAAAATCACCTGGTCTTTAGCTCCAAAAAACTGACAATTAAGTACTGATAATTGCTGGGTAATATTCTTGTCACGCGATTGCGCAAGCGGTTCATAATCACGATTGGTAAATACCTCATTGATTTTCAGTTCTTTTACCAGCCGGGGTAAAATTTCCTGTGGATCACCATGAAGAACAAGTAAATTCGCGCCTGATTTCCGGTATTCAGATTGCAGAGCAACAATTTTCCGGTGAATAAAAATTACACGTTGATCGTTTTTGGGAAGTGCTTGTAAAATTGTCGTATCAAAAATGAAAATGGGATAAACCTCGTGTCCGCTTTTGAGTGCTTTGAACAATCCGGCATTGTCATGAATCCTTAAATCGCGCCGGTGCCAGAAAAGTGATTTTCCCATTCCTTTATGCTAAAGCCAGGTATGAAGAACCGCCAGAACCGTTGTTGCAAAACCGAGAATTGTTCCTATCAACGTCATACGGGTTCTCTTTCTCAAATAAACCAATGAGCAGAACAAGACGGAAAAGACCCCGATAATTAAACTGATCGTACTGATCATGCTTAAGATATGTTCGTATTGCAGGCGTGTGCTGTTGGTAAATTCGTTGTCCTGAATCGCCAGGTTCCCATTGAGATTATTCAGATATGGCACAATCCCGAATTGATTGTAACAAACGAGTAAAAACCCTACAATACTGATAAAAAACCCAATGGCCGAAAGCGCTCTCATAACGTAAATCTATTCAAAAATAATGATTCTGCTGAAATGCACTCATCAGATGGAATATAAAGACTCGGATACTTTTTTTCCGTACTGAGTAATGATGATTTTGAACCAAGAAGTGAATTGTTCCGGAGTTGCTGCAATTTCTTCTTCCAGTTCTTGCAGTGAAACAAAACGGGCATCTGCGACTTCCGCTAAATTGTAGTTGCCATGGGCATTGTACCTACCAACCAAAACATGATCAAATTCGTGCTCAGTTAAATCAGACCCAACATCCGCTTTATAAACAAATGAAAAGGCTTCTTTCAATTCAGTAGAAAACCCCATTTCTTCCATTAACCGGCGCTCACCGGCTTCAGCAACTGTTTCATCCGGTTGCGGGTGAGAACAACAAGCATTGGTCCAGAGTCCCGGACTGTGGTATTTTGTCAACGCTCTTTTTTGCAAAAGCATTTCGTTAGAATCATTAAAGATCAGCACGGAAAAAGCACGGTGCAGGAGTCCCAATTGATGGGTTTTCAATTTTTCTTCTCTGCCAATTTCACGGTCTTGCTCATCGACCAAAATACACCAATCCATAAAATAAGTTTTAAACTCTCAGCAAACACCGAAGACATCTGCCAGTATGGTCAAAAGTCATTTGCGGTAAAGTTGGTTAAAATTGTATTTTTTCACGTATAACCGGATGAAATTAGTGATTTACTAATTATAAAATTAGTCGTATGGTTGAAACTGAGTAACAAATAAGCATCACGTGAATATTTGAAATAAAGCCAAAAAAGCTATATTTGCGTAGCTTGTTTATAATCAAGCACATTACAAAAGTTTGCAGACACGCGAAAAACCTAAGAATATGAAGATCTTTTTTTACGCTTTAATGTTGATTTCACTACCGGTTATGATACTTTCATGTGGATCCGATAACGCGGGTGATGAATTGTCGGAAGAGGATTTATACAACTTTACCGGTCTTTCTCTGAAACCATACGGTATTCCTGTGATAGTGATGTTACCGAATGAAAACGCAAATATTGGTGCTTCTACAAAACCGGAAGTAACTCATGTTGAAGGCGATTTTAAATGGGAAATCGAGGTTGGTCCGAATTTTCATCTGAACATTGATGATTGGGGAGCCAACCGCGGCCTGGTTAAAGATGAAAAGAAAGCATTAGCAGATAAAGATTTCTACAAAATCAAATACATTATTGATGAGCCGGATTTGATCATGTATGAACGTATTTTGAAGGTTGACGGTAGACAAGGTGTTTCTAAGAATGTTGGTTTTGAACACAAAACTTATCACGTTTTTGGTCAGGTAATTGTTGACGATATAGCTTATGTTTTCCAAAGTCGTGAGGACGGTTACGAAAAAATGATCATTGACTTAATGGTAAAATCGATCAAGTCTATTAAACCATTGGAGGAAAAGTAATTTCACAAAAAATTGGACCATAAAAAAGGTGTCAGCTGCGGCTGACACCTTTTTTGTTGCAGTATTAGGATTTAGTGTTCACAACGTCCTTACCGGTATAAATAAGGTGCTGCTGGTGTTCTTGCAGAATCCGCTACAAATTCCACTGTTTGCTCTAAAGTGAATAGTGGTCACATTTTCACATTTACTAATTGTGGCTTTTTTGGTATTAATATGTTAATGAGATTATCTCCCATTGTTTTTTTAAGCTGAAGCCCCTCTGTTACAAGTGCTTTTCTATAGCAAGTATAGAAATCAGTGGGCAGAGATATAGAATGGATGCCACGAACACTTGAATAAATGTCATGAAACCCTTAAAATAATTCACGAATAGTTTAAGAACTTATGCCCTCCTATTTAATAAGCTTGAATTTGTGAAGCAAATCCTTGTATTTATCGCCAAGTGGCACCATTTGTTTATTGCTAAGAACCAGCAAGCTATCAGAAGGCTGAATTTCAACAATCTGGTCAATATTTACGATATGATTTCGATGTACACGGTAGAATTTAGTGGAATCGAGTAGTTCAATGACCTTTGCAAGTGAAATTTGAATCACGAACTTATCATTACCGACGAAAATTGTGCAATAGCGCTCTTCGACCTCAATATTCACGATATCTGCCAAAGCCACTTTTTTGAGGGTGTCTCTCTTTTTTATGAAAAAGTAATCAGAACCAAGTACAGCATCTTCCGCATCGCCCTGGAAAACATCATTTTGCTCATAGAACTTCTCGATAGCCATTTCCAGCGCATAGATTACTTCAAGAGGATTGAATGGTTTTAACAGGAAACTATAAGGCTTTGTAAGTTTAGCTCGTTCGAAAATGGCTCTATCGGTAGAGCTGGTAAGAAACACAAAAGGTTTCGCTGAATAGGGAGCCGGGATATTAGTGATTGTTTCGGCGAACGTAATCCCTTCTGGAACTCCATTCAGAAAAACATCTATTATTACAATATCTACTTTTTGTGCAAAGAAAAGCTGTAATGCTTCCTGATGAGATCGTGCAACACCAGCTACCTGAAACTGGTGTGACTCCAGCGTTTTTATTAGCGCATCGCTTTCAGCCGGTGTATCTTCAACAATTAGTACATTAATCTTTTCCATTCACCAATCCTTTCTGCAAGATAACAATCATTTTTGTTCCTTCGTTTAACTCGCTCCAAATATCGAGTTTCCCCTGGTTTTTTGAAAGCATTGCCTTACATAAATTCATTCCCAGTCCGGAACCGATTTCTTTTTCGTGTACTTTTTTAGTCAATTGTTGAGAATCACTTAACAGTTTAAGTCTGGTATCTTCGCTCATCCCCTTTCCGTTATCTTGCCATTCAAAGCAAACCTGCAAATCCGATTGCTCCTTTAACACCACGGAAATGGTAGCGTTTTCATCAGAAAACTTGATACTGTTATCCATAAAATTTCGCAAAACAATTTTGAGTGACTCGGCATCAACAAAAACTTTAACGGATTTAGGAAGTTGATTCTCAAAGTGGATATTTTTTTGCTTCAAGATTCCCCGAAAATTATACGCTACCTGGTCTACAATCATTCCCAGGCGGTGCTCTTCCTGCTTAAAATAACCGCCTTCAGTTTGCAATAATGCCCAATGAAGCAAATTATCAAGCATGTTATAAGTATTCGTTGCAATAGAACTGTTTTGTTCCAGTTGATCTTCCAGCATCTGGTATTCCTGTTTCTCAACTTTCTCTTTTAAGCTCGTATTGCTCATTTTGAGCGCGTGTACCGACGAACGTAAATCATGACTAACAATTGAGAACAATTGATCTTTCGCTGCATTAAGCAAATCCAATTCCTGTTTTTGTTTCAAAATAATACGTGAACGAAGTACGTTCTGGCGGTAAAAATAGATCCCAAAAACAAGTATGATCAATAAAAACGAAGCTGCAAAGAGATACATGTTCAACTCAGTTTGCTTCAGCTTGTTCTCTGTTTCAAGAAGCTTAACCTGTCGTTGTTTTTGATTGACTGCAAACTTTTTCTCTAATTGTGCTACTTCGTAAATCTTGTTTTGGTCCGTGAGGGAATCACGCCATGACTCATATTCCTTTCTATAGGCTAAAGCTTCGGCAGAACGATTTCGGTTTTCTTCTACCACAGCCATATTTAATGCTGCGTTTTGTTTCAGTATAAAAGACCCGTGCTTTTTAGAAAGCTGATAAGCCTTTTCAAAGTAACTGATTGCTTTCTCGTCGAAATATTGTTCGTAATAAACATTTCCCAAATCCATATACGAACCAATAAGTTCGTTCTGATCTTTCCGTTTTTCTACCCCCGAAATAGCCAACAGCAAATACTCTTCAGCTTCTTTAAATTTATTCAGATGGAAATAACATAATCCAATATTGTGCTGCAGGCCATCGAGGTTAAATGTCTTAAGCTGTTCTTTATTTGTTGTATCTATTTTATTGAAGTAACCCAAAGCACGGCTAAAATCACCCTGTTCCAGGCATAGTTCACCCTGAAGAATCTGAATCCTGAAATAAAACTCAAAATTCGGGTTTACAGCGTTAAATTCCTTCATGGCAAACTTATGCAGTCCCTTTTCACGGAACGCAAAGCCACGATAATAATGCGCAAAAGCTTCTATTAATGCACCTTTTGATTTATTTAAAACCCGATTACTGTAAACCAGTACCGAATCCCATTTTTTAGTTTGTGAAAACCGGACAGTACCGCTTAGATCAGGGGCTAAAAACCTTGCTGCCAAACGATTTGCTTCTATATCTATAGGGTTATCACTCCTGGTTCTTTGTGCCAAAGCACCAAAGGCAACGAAAAAAAGTGCTCCGCAAAGAAGCACTTTCCACTGAATGTTATTTTTTACGAAAGCAATCACTTTTTACTCGCTCGCTACTCTAACGGTTGTTACAGTACCACGGGATGTTTTCGGGTCTATATTCTCAATCAAACTAAATATTTCCGTAATAATTGCAAGCGGAGCTTTTACGCCGTTAGCCGTAAGAATCACATTGTAATGATTGTTTTCTCCACTTAAAGTTCCATCGTAATCATAAACAAAATAGAACTCCAATGTTTTGCACAAATTTCCCGCATAATACTGCTGCGCAGTCACTTTATCAAGATTAACTTCTACAGGAATAGTTATTGTGCACGAGTACGTTAAACATGCTTCACCACCCACCACTGTAGCTGTGGCAACATTGTTTATTGGCGGAGCCAGCGGATTTTCACTCTGAATCGGAACCAACTGCGTTTCAGTCACTTCAACAGTCATTGGAATTGCTCTGGACAGGGTATCAGACATAATCTTTCTAATTTAAATTAAGTACTCAAATATGCTCTTTTTTTCTCAGAAATGAACCAATTTTCACAAATCTGATCAACAATTATTCTTTTAATAATATTACCGAATTGCGGTATTTACTTGTTTTTCATCACCATCCGGATGGTTTGACGGGTTCGCTGTTCGACCAAAATATCTTTATCAACCGTCACTCTGTTTATTGTTGCCTGATCATAATGACGAATAGTTACTAATTCCAAGCCTTCGTTGTAGCGAATTTTATATTGGTCTGCGAATTTAGCCAACAATTTAGCCGGATCTGTTTTATCCCTGTCGAATACAATGGAAAAACTCAATGCAGAATTCTGCATCAGGTTGATTTTTACTCCGTAAAATGCCAGCTGCTGGAAAATATCGCCAAGATTTTCTTCTACAATAAAAGAAAAGTCATTTGGTGTAAACGACATTAACACCTGGTTCATTTTAAAAATAAACGATGGAACGAAATGGTCAAATTCTTCCGACTCCTGGATAATGGTTCCGGGGGCATCCGGTTGAACAAACGATTTCACGTATAGTGGAATTCCTTTATTCTGAAGAGGTTTAATCGTTTTGGGGTGAATAACACTTGCTCCGTAATAGGAAAGTTCAATCGCTTCCTTAAAAGAGATCTTATCCAGTTTGATTGTATCGTCGAACCATTTCGGATCGGCATTCAGCATTCCGGGAACATCTTTCCAAATAGTCACATCCTCTGCATTTGTAACAAAAGCCAGGATTCCTGCGGTAAAATCTGATCCTTCACGACCCAGGGTTGTGGTGAAACCTTCGCTTGTATGACCAAGAAAACCCTGTGTAACTCCAATTCTTCGTTTTTCAAATTCCGGCATTACACGCTCTTCCACCAATTCCTTTGTCCGGTTCCAGTCTACTTCAGCTTCGCGGTATTGATTGTTGGTACGAATAACTTTTCTGGCATCGATCCAAAAAGTGGAATGTCCTTCCTCTTCCAAAAATGCTTCAACTATTAACGTAGAAGCCACTTCACCGATAGAAACAATCTGGTCGTACTCGAACGCTTCATGTTCGGATGACACAGCAGAATCGTAACGGTTTTTCAGATTCTCAAATGTCTCTTCCAACTGACGATGAATAGCAAAATGCTTTTCATGGAACAACTGACTTACAATCTGCAGGTGAAATTGATATAATTCTTCAACAAGGTCTTCATAATGTCGCTTATCCTTAGCTTGTAAAGCCTTAACAACTTCCTCCAATTTATTTGTCGATTTCCCCATTGCCGAAATAACCACAATTAAACGGTCGTTTGGGAAAAGAGATAAAATATGCGAGACATTTCGAACGGCAGCAGCATCTTTTACTGAAGCACCTCCGAATTTGAAAACTTTCATGCTGTTTAAATTTTGATGCGAAATTAGCAATTCAGTCAATATATCGAAACTGAAAAGCTATTTTTCACAAATTGTTCTATTATTAACTTTCAGTCAAACAGCCAGTAATTCACGAATTAAAACCAAAAAGTACGTTCGCAGTAAATGGTGAACTCATTTTTGGAGCAAAAAAAACCGCTAGCGAATCTCACTAACGGTTTTTGAATCAAAATCAGTAAACTGAAATTATTTTTTTGCAGGTTTCATTACCAGGTTCAATTCGAAAGGTAACATCGGGTTGATGTATTGTCCTGGTTTTTCTTTTTCCATTTCAGGATCCGGAGTAAATCCAGGAATTCCTAAAGAAGAAACGTCTAAAGTGAATTTTCCTGTTGTTGTCATAGATTCAGCTGTTGAAGTTGTTTTAACAGGGAAAGTTGTTTTAATCTCTTTTCCAACAATGTTTAAAGTAACACCCATTTCTGTTTCAGTCCATGAAGTTACTGTTACAGTAGCTTTCGGGAAATCTGCAGACTTGAAGAAGTCTTCATTTGCAAGGTGACCCAATAATGCAGATTCACCTTTATCAGGAGTTAACTCTGTATCAATCGTTTTCATATCTACTTCAAAAGTTGCGCTTTCAAATTTTGTTCCGTTGAATTTAGCAGTTCCCGAAGAGATAGAAATTGTTCCGTTATGACCATGGCTATTATCAGCTTTCATAGCAGACCAGTTTAAAGCAGATGCTTTCTCGTCTAATTTATAAACTCCTTTTGATTTTCCTTTTCCGGCATACTGAAATGCAACTGTTACACTCATTACCAGAGCTAAACCAGCAACAATAATTCCTATTTTTTTCATGTTTTTCATATTTATATCGGCAAATATAAACTAATATTTACCACGGTAAACTTTTTTGGAAAAATTTCACTAAAATTTCACATTTGAAATATTCTATTCATTGTTGTTAACCAAAAATCGTTGGTAACATTCCTGTTTATATATTTAAATGAAATAGAAATTGAATTATTTTCGCTGAGATGAGCGAGCAAAATTCCAAAGCAAATAAAAAAGGGCTGAGAACCAGCGTGGTTTCAACTGTTATAGGTATTTCACTGGTTTTATTCCTGATTGGTCTGGTGGGCGCAGTGCTGCTTGGTTTAGATTCAATTGAGCGCCAGGCAAAAGAAAGCATCCAGGCAGATCTTTTCTTTGCCCCGGAATACAATTCGGCCGATATCAAACAAGTGGAACAAGAGCTTAAGGGTTGGGATTGTTTTGCTTCGGTAACTTATATCTCACCGGAACGGGCAATTGAGGAATTCCAGGGGGCAGACGACAATTCATCGGAAATATTGGCAATTTTCGAAGGTGAAAGCCTGTTACCGCCATCTATTAGCTTTCATCCTAAAAGCAGCTTTGCCACTCAAAAAGGAATGAGTTCTATTAAACAACGTATTCTGAAAGCTTATCCGGAAATGGTGGAAGAAGTGAATTACGATGCAATTACGCTTTCGGAAGTGAATCTTGGTTTTAAGCAATTTATTTTCGTGACTTTGTCTGTTGCTTTATTGCTTATTATTATTGCCGTTGCAATGATCAACAACACCATTCGCCTTTCATTGTATTCACGAAGATTCACGATCAAAACCATGCAGTTGGTTGGCGCAACAAGTGGATTTATACGCAGACCTTTTTTAAAACAGGCAATCTTACAGGGAATGCTTGCTGGAATTATCGGAATGGCGCTTTTGTTAACCGTTTTCTTTGCCATAAACAATGTCCTTTATATTATTCAGATTGATCTGACTTACTTTGAATTCGGAATTCTGTTTGCAGCCTTGTTAATTTTTGGAGCTGTGCTTACATTGGTTTCTACCTGGTTTGCATTGAACAAATACCTGCGTTTGAAGCTGGATGATTTGTATTAACGAGAAAGCAGCATCTCGATTCCGCTCGGAGACCTTCCTCTTTGGCTATTGAGCAACGTCGAAATATTCCTCTTTTCCTCTTCTATTTCAAAACCATTTCTTAATTTAGCCACTCAATCGATATCCATGAGTAATTTTGATTTTCCTATAAAAAAAGACAACCTGCGATTCATTCTGGTTGGTTTGGCCATTAATATTGTTGGTTACCTGTTAATGATTGGCGGTGGATCTGAGAATCCGAATGAATTTAAAGAAGCAGAATTGTTTTCTACATTGAGAATAACTGTTTCACCGATGTTGATCGTTTTAGGCATTGTTATCATTGGATATGGTATCATGAAAAAATCTAAAACTTCTAATAAAGAAGATTAATCCATGAGTTTTATTGAAGCAATCATTTTGGCGCTCATTGAGGGCCTAACTGAGTTTTTACCTGTTTCGTCTACAGGACACATGATCCTTGGCGCCTCTTTCATGGGAATCGAATCGAACGATTTCACCAAGCTTTTCATGATCATGATTCAGCTGGGAGCCATTTTAGCTGTTTTCATTCTATATTTCAAACGTTTCTTCCAAAGTGTTCAGTTCTACCTGAAATTGATTGTTGCATTTATTCCGGCAGCTGTTTTGGGAGTTTTGCTCAATGATCAAATTGAGGCGATGCTGGAAAGTCCGCTTACAGTGGCAATTTCACTGGTGGTGGGTGGAGTTATTTTACTTTTTGTAGACCAATGGTTCAACAAACCACGGATCGACACGATGCCCGAGATGACTTACTGGGATGCTTTTAAGGTCGGATGTTTTCAATGTCTGGCAATGATTCCCGGAGTTTCACGTTCAGGAGCTTCTATTGTTGGAGGTATGAGCCAGAAACTAAGTAGAAAACTGGCTGCAGAATTTTCATTCTTCCTGGCTTTACCAACAATGCTTGGTGCAACAGCAAAGAAAACCCTCGATTATTTCGAAGCACACGACAAACTATCAGGCGAAGAAATCAATTTACTGATTGTTGGGAACGTTGTAGCTTTTATTGTTGCGATTCTTGCTATCAAAGGTTTCATTGGTTTCCTGAATAAACACGGTTTCAAATTGTTTGGCTGGTACCGGATTATTGCCGGATTGGTAATCATCATCCTTTTGGTTTCAGGAATTAATCTCAAAATAGTATAATGCTGACCGAATTCGCTCTTGGAGCTACCATTTTGGTCGACAAACCGCTGCATTGGACTTCCTTTGATGCCGTAAACAAACTGCGCTGGCATTTACGCACGCGACTTGGTGTGAAGAAAATCAAGGTTGGTCATGCCGGAACACTTGATCCACTTGCAACCGGGTTACTGGTTATCTGTATCGGGAAGCACACCAAACTGATTGAAGGACTGACCAACGATTCAAAAACCTATACCGGAACATTCCTGCTTGGAAAAACAACCCCGTCGTACGATTTGGAAACCGAATACAACAACGAATTTCCTACCGAACATATTACGGCAGAAATGCTGGAAGAAGTCCGGCAAAGTTTTATTGGTTCGCAGCAGCAAATTCCACCCTTGTTTTCAGCAAAGCAGGTAAATGGAAAACGCGCTTACGATTTGGCGCGCGCCGGAGTAGAAATGGAGTTGAAATCAAACACGGTAGAAATCTTCGATTTTAAAATTGATGCAAACCGTTTTCCGGAAATAGATTTTGAAGTAACCTGCTCGAAAGGAACTTATATTCGCTCATTAGCACATGATTTTGGTAAAAAATCAGGTTCCGGAGCAGCACTCATTGCCCTGAGAAGAACAGTCTCAGGCGATAGCAACATTTCAGATTCGAAAAGCGTGGACGAATGGATCGAGTTCTTCAATACCGCACCGCTTTAACCGAAAACAGGAATTAATTTACAGGTTGTAGATAAAGTTCACAATTAGTATCTTTGCCCACTCTTATATTTAAATATTCGCTCAACAGATGGATAAAATGAAACTTTCCGAATTCAGCTTTGATCTTCCCGAAGAATTAATCGCTGAATATCCAAGTAACAACCGTGATGAAGCCCGCATGATGGTAATTCACACGAAAACCGGCAAAATTGAGCACCGTTTATTCAAAGACATTATCGAATACTTCAGCGAAGGCGACGTAATGATCACGAATAACACTCGCGTTTTCCCTGCCCGTATGTACGGAAACAAGGAAAAAACAGGTGCCAAAATTGAAGTATTCCTGTTACGTGAGTTAAATCGTGAGAGCTTACTTTGGGACGTATTGGTAGATCCGGCACGTAAAATCCGTATTGGAAACAAATTGTACTTCGGTGATGATGATTCATTAGTAGCTGAAGTTATTGATAATACGACATCGCGCGGACGTACTTTGCGTTTCCTGTTTGATGGTCCTTACGAAGAATTCAAAGCAAAAATCACCGAATTAGGTGAAACTCCGCTTCCGAAATACATTAAGCGTGAAGTTGAGGCTACAGATGAAGATCGTTACCAGACTATTTACGCCAAAGAAGAAGGAGCAGTTGCAGCACCAACTGCAGGATTGCACTTCTCACGTGAATTGTTGAAGCGTTTGGAATTGAAAGGCGTAAACTTTGCTGAGGTTACGCTTCACGTTGGATTGGGAACTTTCCGTCCGGTTGAAGTGGAAGATCTTACAAAACACAAAATGGATTCTGAGCAGGTAATTATTCCTGAGAAAGCAGCTACTGTTGTTAACAACGCCATTAAGAATAAGAAACGAGTTTGTGCTATCGGAACAACTTCTATGCGCGCAATTGAAACCTCTGTTTCTACTGAAGGGACATTGAAAGCATACGATGGCTGGACCAACAAATTTATCTTCCCTCCATACGATTTCAGTATTGCTGATTCTATGGTAACAAACTTCCACACGCCATTGTCTACGTTATTGATGATGATCTCTGCCTTTACAGGTCATGATTTGATGATGGAAGCATACAGAGAAGCAATCAAAGAGAAATACAAATTCTACTCTTACGGTGATGCAATGCTGATCCTGAGATAGATTCTGAAACACTTTTATATTGAAGGCTGCCCGTTGAAAGATGTGGTGGCCTTTTTTACGCTGAGACTTACATCAAAACCCACACTGGTTTCGGAGATCAAGCTGATTTTTGTAGGAACAGTAATATAAACCTCAATGCAACACACTGCACACTCGTCTAATCCAACATCTGCGGGAATCCATAAAATCGGCGTGCGAACCTAAATACTCAGATTATATATTTATCGTCGCTAAAACAACTCGCCCACTTCATCTTACAACTCATCTGCTTCATTTTACAATTTGACAACTATCTAACTTCCGGAAGCAAAGAACTGATTAACATTGTATCACAATAAATTACTATGAGCAGATTCTTACTTTCAACACTGATAATTTTGTTTTCTCTTGGCTCAAGGGCACAGAGCACGCAAACCATAAAAGGAACCATTCTCGACAAACAATCACAGGAAGCGCTGATTGGCGTTACCGTAATTGTGGTCGGAAGTGATCCGCTGGTTGGAACCACAACCGATGAATTCGGGAAGTTTAAACTCAACAACCTGGAACCGGGACGTTACGAACTTTCTATTTTCTATTCCGGGTATAAAGCTCAAAGTGCAGCAAATATTGTTCTTACTACCGGAAAAGAGATTGATCTGGATATTCAATTGGAAGAATCTGTCAGCACATTAGGCGATGTAGTCATTTCAGGTGAAAAGCAGGGAATGGAGAACGAACTAACAACCGTAAGCGGACGCTCCTTTTCTATGGAAGACGTAAACCGTTATGCTGGCGGCCGCTCAGATCCTGCGCGTTTGGCTAGCAATTTTGCAGGTGTAAGCTCACCCGACGATTCCCGAAACGACCTGGTCATTCGCGGAAACTCACCCGTTGGAGTTCTTTGGCGATTAGAAGGATTGAACATCGGGAATCCGAATCACTTCGCAACAATAGGAACTACAGGCGGGCCGGTTTCTGCGGTGAACACCAATTTATTACGCAACTCAGATTTCATGACTTCTGCCTTTCCTTCCGAATACGGGAATGCAAATGCCGGAGTTTTCGACTTAGGTTTCAGAAACGGGAACAGCGATAAACGTGAACATACATTTCAGTTCGGTGCACTTACCGGTTTGGAGTTTGTAACTGAAGGCCCGATCAACAAAGAAAACGGTTCTTCCTACCTTATTGGATATCGTTACGGATTTGCAAGTGTTGCACAACAAGTCGGACTACAAATCGGAACAGCGGCAACACCTTATTACCAGGATATTTCATTCAAAATCAATTCCGGGAACACCAAAATCGGGAAATTCACTTTCTTCGGAATCGGCGCTTTAAGCAGAATCGATTTTCTTCACAATGAAATTGACAGCTCCGACCTGTTTGCCGATCCAACAAAAGACAGTTACTATACAAGCCAAATGGGAATTGCCGGATTGAAACACACCATCCGACTGGGACAAAAATCTTATATCACATCCGTTTTCGGCGGAAGTTATGCCGCATCAAATTACCTGCAGGATAGCATAGGGGCGAATGAAAAAGCCGCCCGCACAATCGAGAACAGAACTCAGAGACTGACTTTTACATTAAACAGTTCGTTCAATACCAAATTAAGCGCACGACAGTTTTTGAAAATCGGAATTATTGCAGAGCAGTTAAACATCAATTTGTTCTATCAGAATCGGGAAGAAACCCCCAATTGGGTTCAATACTGGAATACAGACGAACAAACATATTTACTTCAGGCGTATGCGCACACGAAATACAATTTCACGGATAACCTGATTCTTAATGCAGGAATTCATACCCAGCTTCTCACGTTGAACAATTCATTTGCCCTTGAACCTCGATTAGGATTGAAATGGGCATTGAACAAAACCGGGGCTTTCTCTCTTGGTTATGGCTTACACAGTCAGATGCAGCCTCTGGACACGTACTTCCTGAAAAGTATAGATTCTACTTCGAACGGCCAGATGCTGAACAAAGGAATGGGCTTCACCAAAAGTCATCATTCGGTTATTGGTTATGAATGGACACCGAACAATCATTGGAGAATAAAAACCGAGGCTTATTACCAATATTTGTTCAATGTTCCGGTAGAACAATTTGCCAGCAGTTATTCGATGATCAACGCCGGGGCTTCATTCTACCCGAATAATAACACAAACCTTGTTAACGACGGAACAGGACAGAATTACGGGATTGAATTAACCGTTGAGCGCTACTTTTTCAAAGGTTACTATGGTTTGGTTACAGGAAGCGTTTATGAGGCAAAATACACCGCGAGTGACAACATAGAGCGCAATACCGGTTTCAGCGGTAGGTTTGTATACAACGTCCTGATCGGGAAGGAAGTGAAAGTAGGTAAAACGAAGAAAAACTCATTCACCATGGATGTGAAATTCACCCATGCAGGAGGAAGGTATTACACTCCTGTTGATTTAGCTGCTTCGCAATACATGCAACAACAGGTACTAATGGGTGACGACTATGCATTTTCACAAAAATATCCTGATTTCATGCGTATGGATGTGAAAATTGGCTTTACTCTCAACTCAGCAAAACACGCAGTTTCACAATCGTGGTACTTTGACGTAAACAATGTTACGAACCGAAAAAACATCTTCGCGGAACGTTACAATGCCATAAACAACGAAATGAATACAGCTTACCAAATTGGGTTCTTCCCGAATTTTGTTTACCGATTACAGTTTTAACAATATGAAAACACTCATTATAAACGGTCATCCAAATCCGGATTCTTTCAATCGCGGATTAGTGGAAGCATACCAAAAAGGAGCAATTTCTTCAGGGAAAGCAGTGAAAGTCCTGCATTTATCAGAACTGGATTTTAATCTGAACCTGGAACATGGCTATCAGCGGCGAACTGAACTGGAACCAGATTTGTTAAACGCCCAGGAATTGGTTTTGTGGTGCGAACATTTAGTAATTGTACACCCCATTTGGTGGGGTGGACTTCCGGCACTATTGAAGGGATTCTTTGATCGCACATTCTTACCCAAATTTGCTTTCAGCTACAAAGAAAACAGTGTTTGGTGGAACAAATTGTTAGCCGGACGAACAGCTGAGATCATTTATACCATTGATCAGCCAATCTGGTATTACAAATTGGTTAACGGGGCCCCAGGATTGAAACAACTGAAGAAAATGATCCTTGAGTTTTGCGGATTCAAAGTGAAACGCGTAACCGGTTTACCAAATGTTCGCTATTCGACACCCGAAAAGCGTGCTGTATGGATTGAAAAAATAAATCATCTTGGACAAATTTGATATGATTCTAATCGCACAACTATTGATCGGAACAGTAATGCTTTTGGCAGCACTTCTTCACTTTTACTGGTCGTTTGGAGGAAGAAAATGGAGCGATGCCGTAATTCCAACAAAACCCGGTGAGGAAAAAGCTTTTCTGCCAGGTCCGATTATGACTTTTTCCGTAGCACTGATCTTCTTGTCGGTTGCCATCTATTTCTTTCTGCTCTCGAATATCTTTCCACTTTCAATACCAACATTTTTCTCCGGCTGGGCAACATGGGTAATTGCCGGCGGATTTATTTTACGCGCCATGGGCGATTTTCGGTATTTTGGACTCTTCAAAACAATTCGAAATACGACCTTTGCTAAAATGGATTCGAGATACTACACTCCATTGGTTTTGGTTCTCGGAATACTAAGTTTGCTCTCAGCAATTCAAACACTCTGATTTTATGCTTCAAACCAAATGGCGCTTTTTATTCATGCTTCTGACAGGAATTGTCATAGGAATTGTTTTGCACGCCACCTTGCCCCTACCACTGGAATTTCGAGTGTTTACTTTTGAGCATTTTTTCTTATCTGTCATACAATCAACAATTATTACTTTTCTTGTTTGGGAATCTAGCTTGTGGTTTGATCATTGGGTAAGTGGGTTTCTACCCTGGGAAAAATCGTTTTGGCGCAGGTTCTCGCTGGTAATGCTCGGAAGTATCATTCTCTGCATCATTTTCTTTCTTGCAATCGGGTACGTTTTTAACTACCACATCTGCAGGTTTCCAATGCTGGAAGACAAGAATCTCTTCAAGATATGTTTAATTGTGGCGCTGTTTGCCAGTGTTTTGATCCTGATCACAGAATTCGGAGTTCAGATCTTCAGCAAATGGAAACAATCGCTGGTAGAAATTGAACGTTACAAAAGTCAAACAATGCAGGCCAAGCTCGACAATCTGAAGCACCAGGTTAATCCGCATTTCCTGTTCAACAACATGAGTGTTTTAACTTCACTGATTTATAAAGACCAGGACAAAGCTGCCGATTTTGTGCAGCAGCTCAGTAAAGTTTACAGATATTTACTCGACCAAACCTCATCAGAACTGGTTTGCCTGGAAGAAGAAATGAAATTTTTGGAATCATATATCTATTTACTCCAAATTCGCTACTCTCCAAATCTCACCATTCAAAACAATATCCATTCTTCTCAGTTGAAACGCCTGATTCCGCCTTTTTCAGTTCAGTTGTTATTAGAAAACGCTATTAAGCATAACGAAGTTTCAACCGAAAAACCGCTGCTTATTGAACTCACAATTGAAAACGAACAGTTGATCATCAAAAACAATAAAAACCCGCGTATTTCAGAAGATGAAAGCTCGAAAAAAGGATTGAAAAACATTCAGTCGCGGTATGCGTTTTTTACTGACAGACCCGTAGAAATTGTAGATCTGCCAACCAATTTCATTGTAAAAATTCCGTTATTACAAGAACCATGAAAGTAGTAATAGTAGAAGACGAAGGATTGTCGCAGGAATACCTGGAACGCATGTTGCAACGGATCAACGTTGATTTGGAAGTGGTAGCGAAACTCGATTCTGTGAAAGCCTGTAAAAACTTCTTTGCGCAAATGCCACAGATTGATTTGATTTTTATGGACATTCATTTAGCCGATGGAAATGCGATGGATTTTCTGAAAGACTTTCCTATTACAACACCAATCATATTCACAACCGCCTTCGACCAATACGCACTGAATGCTTTCAAAGTGAACGCAGTTGACTATTTACTGAAACCAATAGACAAAAACGAATTGGAAGCCGCCATTCAAAAACACGTTCGTCTTTCTTCACAACAGCAAAACGAGCTATTGGAAAACATTCGCTTATTAACCAAAGGAAACGCATTTAAGAACCGTTTTATGGTGAAACTGGGCGATTCATTAAGTTCGATCAAAACTGAAGAGATCCATCATTTCATTTCAGAAGACGGAATGGTCCTTTTAATCACGAATCAGGGAAAGCGTTTTCCGCTGGATTACAACTTGGATCAGCTGGAACAGCTCATTGATCCGGCGGCATTTTTCCGTATCAACAGGAAAGTCATTATCCGAATCGATTCCATACAGAAAGTTGCCAGCTATTTCAACAGCAGACTGAGAATTCATGCATTACAGCTTTCAGAAGACGATGCCATTGTGAGCAGAGATAGAGTTGGGAATTTCAAGGAGTGGTTTAGTTGAGATTTATTTGGATCATTTTTCGTTTATCAGAATCCCATTAATCTTTTTAATTTTGTAACTTGTGGTAAAACAATCACCAATGGAAACAAATCAAGTCAAATTATTAGAAACGCTAGCTAAGAAAATTAAATCTGAGAAGAGAGATAAGGCACAAATTATCGCTTCACTTCACGCTGCCAAAATTTTGACTAAGCAGGGTAATTTCACCAATAAATTCAGCAATCTCAGCAAAGTAGTAACTACTGTTAAATGAAAATTTACAGCAGGAGGCCAAATCTTATGATTGGTTTTCACGGGGGCGATGAGGAAACTACTCTGCAACTTGTAAACCATCCACATAAAATCAATAAAAGCCAGGAAACTTTCGATTGGCTTGGTAGTGGTTTTTACGTTTGGGAAAACAACTACACAAGAGCTTTACAATGGGCAGAAGATAAAAAGAAAAGAGGTAGTATAAAAACACCATCCGTAGTTGGTGTCATTTATCAACTAGATTACTGCCTGGATTTCACCGATTCACAATTCATTGATATTATTCCTCAGTACTACGAATTGCTCAAATTGGATTTGCAGAAAATGGGTAAAGTTCTGCCGCAAAACAAGAATTTACCAAATGATAAACACCATGATTTAATCATTCGGGAATTAGATTGTGCCGTAATAAACTTACTTCACAAGGAGATTGAAGATCAAATAAAATTTGATGTCTCAACAAAAGGATTTAGTCAATATTTACCATTTGATACCGTTCGAGGAATTTTTACCGAAGGCGGACCGGCTTTTGAAGGAGCAGGAATTCAATCGAAAAATCATATTCAAATCTGCATTCGAAATCTAAATTGTATCAAGGGTTTCTTTATACCTCGTGAAGAAGTTCGTTTTCCTTGATTTAATGAACAAATCCCACCCGAACCTGTATACCACCAAACAAATCGCAATTATGAAACTCAAACCAATCCTTTTAATAGCGCTATTCTCGTTTCTTGTTTGTCTTTCATTTGCACAAACTGAAACGGCTCCCGAAACGAATAACGTTCTGAAAGTGGAAATGAATCTGAGTGCTATGGGTGTTGAATCGGATGACTTTCCTTCTATTGATGTGATCATTGATTTTAAAGAAAATACAAGCCGATGTGTGAAATCGTTTTACAATCCGGCTTTCGAAGGCAGCGTTTACAGTCTCACCGATTTGGAAATGCAAGCAGTGAAGATATTGCTCGAACTGGCAGATTTGGAGGCGCTAAAAGAAGAATATACCACTGATTATTCGGACCAGCCAACATCTACCACCAAAATTTATACTGCCAATAAAACGCACGTCATAAGAGATTACGGATTAAAAGGCGATGAAACGTTAACCAAACTGTACAAACTCGTTTATAGAATTCATGAATAAAAGGCTAAATACTGAAGTGATTGAGAAATGTAGTTATACATACTAGTAGTGTGAAATTCGGCTATTTCAAACTTAACTTTTACTTTTAACCTTTAGCGAAGAACTTCCGTTCGCTTTCAAACAGAAAATGAAACACTTCACCATCCTCATTTTTATCGCAGTTTGCAGTCAATTCACGTTGGCGCAAAACACTGTTGAGTCACAGCACACCGCAGAGTATTACGTAAAAAATGTACTGCTGGGACAAAATATTGTTATTGGCAAAGTAGCCCAGGTTGGCCAGCCGGCAAGTTTCGGGCAATTCATTTGCGATTCTGCTATCACCGGCATTTCTAAAGGAATGATTCTTTCAACCGGAAAAGTGAACGGCATTTTTCAACCGAATTCAACCAGTGAATATACCAGTTACGGAGTTGTCCCGGATAGAATGAATACTGTGAAAGGCGATTCGGAATTAGATAAACTTGCGAATGGAAAATCACAGGACGCAGCTATCATCGAATTTGATTTTGTGCCTGTAAAAAACGTTATCGAATTTAAGTATGTATTTGCCTCGGAAGAATTTATTGAATACGTAGGTTCGGAATTCAATGATGTTTTCGGGTTCTTCCTATCTGGACCGGGAATTGTTGGCAATAAGAATCTGGCTGTTTTAAACGATGGCAAAACACCAATCAGTGTAAACACCATTAATCAAAGAAAAAATCCGGCTTACTTCCGGGACAACACTTACGAAAATCTTGCAATAAACAGAAAAGACGCTGCTATTGCGAAATTGTATCAAACCCTGGAATTCGATGGATTGACAACCGTTTTAATTGCACAATCGGAAGTAGAACCGTTTAAAGTGTATCATTTGAAAATTGCCATTGCCGATGTAGCAGACGAGTTTTTAGATTCGGGAGTATTCTTAAAAGCAACCTCGTTTTCGAGTGTTGAAGAACCAGATGCAAAATACTTTGACCAAATAGCGAAGTATGAAAATAATGAACCGGATATTGACAGTTTGCTCTTCGGAAAGATAACTGCACCTGAGCCTGTATCCGGAAGCGACATGCAGAAAAGGGAAGATGAAAAATTCAAAATAACTAATATCTATTTTGATTTTAACTCTACAGAATTGAATGAAGCCGAACGAACTCAAATTGAACGTTTGGCAATATATCTGAAGAAAAATCAAAAGCGTTGCTACTTCATAGGATACACTGATAACAAAGGTACTCAGGCATACAATCAGAAACTCTCCGAAGACCGGGCCAAAGCGGTTATTGCCTATTTAATTTCACAAGGAATTGATGCACAAAGATTGAACTGGAGCGGAAAAAGTTTCGCCAATCCGATAGAAAACAATGATTCGGAAGAAGGAAGGGCACAAAACCGCAGAGTGGAAATTGTTTTAGAAGATTAAACTCTAATCATTTCAGCTGTGGAATGTTGTTATATTTATTTCCTAATCAAACAAAATGAGTAGACAAGGCCATAAACTTGCCATTCAAATCGGACTCCCACTTCCAGTCCACAAAACAAAAGAAGAAGCTGAAAGACATTACTTTTCGTTTCGTGATAAAGCACTAAAGGAAATAGAAAAACTGGCTATCAAGTATCCTGTTTACGATCTTGACTTTTCACCGGAGAGTTTAAAACGAATAGAATTACTTTATTTTGATCTTCTGGAGCAGAAGGTTTATTCTAAACACATTTTTTTTGGATTGACAATCACCCGAATGGAACAGATGTTGGCAGTTTATTACGGACAAGTCTACGTTCAAAACACTGCATTTATTTGGGTGGCTAAAGAATTTGGATATATTGAGGACCGATATTATTTAGCAGTTCAATCTCAAAATAAAGGGCTCACACTGGAATGCTCCTCATTTTCTGATCATTTTAATATGAATGACAATAAACGCAAACAGTACATTTACAGGGAATACAAGAAATACTCAAAATATGCATAAAACAACCGAGTTTACTTTAAACTATATTGCACATTATACTACATGAAACACACCATATTTTACCTTCTTATTATAAGTGCCACATTAATTTCTTCTTGTTCCATTGAACGACAACTGGAAAAGCAAAGGGAAGCAAAGGGTATCGATTTGCCTTTTGTCTATTTAAAGCGGGATACCTTGAGAAATGCCCATTTTGAAAATGCGTTCTACTATGATAGAAAGAAAAAAGATTCCGTGGAAATTACCGTAGATTATATGCCATATCTTGTTTTTGCAGGACAAACAGAGGTAACCAATCGCCAATACAATGCTTTCCTGGATGCACTCAAAAAAGATTCTCTTACAGAACTTTATGAATCATGCAAACCCTATGAAAAAGGGTGGCTTCTGCAAGATTCATTGAATCCTTTCTTCGTTAATTTATATACCAATTACCATTCCTCAGAAAAGTATCTGGACTGCCCGGTTGTAAATATCACTCCAAAAGCAATGGGAGAATATGTAGTTTGGTTGAATCGTATGGAGCCTGCTAAAAACATCAGCTATAAACTTCCGAGCTTAGACGACTGGATGAGTGGTTTCAACGAACTTGACGTTTCAGACTCAAGTTACGCATGGGAAACAACATCCTTTAAAAATGTGAATGGTTTTGAACTTGGAAACTTTGCCCTTCTTAATGATGAGCAAGTTCGTGCCGACCCGATAAAGGATACAATGTGGTTTGATAAATCCGCTGAAATTGGTTTTCAAACCTTAATCAACGGTCCGCTTGATGTTTATTCGTATAACCCGAATACGTGTGGCACCTATTGTTTCTCGGGCAATGCTGCCGAATATATTGAACTTCGGTCGTTCAACAACATCGCAAAAGATTCTGTTTACCTCACAAAAGGCGGATCGTGGAATAGTCCGCCATACTACGGAAGAAAACACGCATGGGAAGAATATGTACTCCCAAGTCCATGCGTTGGTTTCCGGGTTTATAAATATGAAGTCCGCTGGAACGAAGAATTCTAGTTCTTCAAATACAGGTTCACCGCTTCCGTTAATTCCTCTGGAAGCTCAGATTCATCTTTCATAAGTGTTTGCAATAGTTCGTTATTCAGATTTCCTTTAAACGGACTATTTCGCAATTCTAAAGCAAATGCTGCGGCTAAAAGCAACGTTGGATTCTCCTCTTTTCGCGCATCAGCTTTCAGATGAATTCCTCTTTCAATACTCGTTTCTTCTTTCAACGGTTTGAAACGAAGACGAACAGCACACAAATCATCGGTTTCAATATTCAGTGAGTCTTTTATAGAATCCTTCAGGATCGGATCTGTAGGATAAGGATCTGTTCCCAGCTCAATTTCATAAAGCGCCACAACCTGGTGGTTCACTCCTATTTCACCGCCATCTTTCGTATCGTCACGAAAATGTTCACTCGGCATCAGACGGTTTTCGTAACCTAACAAACGGTAACTTTTCACTTTTTCTGGGTTGAACTGAACATCCATTTTGGTGTCGCGCGCAACGGTAATCAACGTGCCGATTTCCTTTACCAGAACATTCTCCGCCTGTTCAACCGTTTGCAGGTAAAAATGGTTTCCGTCACCACGGTCTGCCAGCGTTTCCAGGATATCATTCCGGTAATTCCCCATTCCAACGCCCAAAGCGGTTAAATAGATTCCCTTTCCGCGTTGTTGAGCAATGTAATCTTCCAATTCCGTTGGGTTAGATATTCCAACATTGAAATCGCCGTCGGTTGCCAGGATAACACGGTTATTTGCCTGCGGATCGTAGTTTTTCAATGCTAAATCATAAGCCATTTGTAAGCCGCCCATTCCATTTGTACTTCCGCTTGCACCCAAAGAACTGATCGCGTTGTAAATAACATTTTTCTGATCGCACGTTGTCATTGGAAGCGCCACACTTTCATATCCCGCATAAGTTACAATGGCAACTCTATCGCGCTCGTCAAGCGAAGCAACCAGTTTTTTCATTCCTTCTTTTACCAGCTCCAATCTGTCAGCACCCTGCATAGATCCCGAAACATCCAATAAAAACACAAACTGGTGATGCATCCGAGACACTTCTTTTTTCATGTCATCCGCTTTCAGATGAACGGCAACCAATTCATGCTCCGGATTCCACGGGCAGTTCAACCGTTGTATTTCTACGTGCAGAATTTCCGCTTCTTTTACTTTGATCTTCGTTGACGGAAACGAATTGATAAACTCCTCCACTTTTACCGCATCACGAGAAATCGCTCCACCTTCTTTTAGAATGCGGTTACAGTACATCCAGCTTGCTCTGTCAACGTCTAATCCGAAAGTAGAATGTGTATTTTGTCGTGTAGCCAAAAACTGATTTTCATAAATTGGCGCAAAACGATCAAAACTCACTTTGGAATCATCTTCATCTATTTCAGTTCTTCGTGAACTGCGCGAATATACTGCACTCGGAGCAGCGTAAGCCTTACTTGTATTTCCAGTTGAAACAGAAATTACTCCGCCGGTAACATCACCATAGTTAGCAGGAACACCGCCGTTATAAATCTGGATAGAATTTATCATCGACTTCGGAACATCAATTCCACGAACCCGGATTCCGTCAACATAATAAGAATTAGCATCAGTTCTGCCACCACGAATTGAAACGCTGTTGATTGATTCAGCATTAAGATAAGTTTCTCCCCACGAAACAGGAGATGTTTGCGTATTCATGGCATTCACAGATTCCCTTGTTAATGTGTAGGAAGAAACACCATTTTGCTGAATCAACGGCAGGCGATAAGACATAATTACCACCTCCTGAATTCCTATACTTTGATCGTCATAGCTCATCATTCCCGCAGCTGCACGAGCCGGCATTTTCGTTAGATCGGTTCTCGTTATAACAGAATTGGTAGATGGTGGTGTTGAAATTCCCTTGATATATTGTGCCTGATTCGATTGAGCAACACTTCTGGCAAATGATTCTGTAACAGTTGCCTGAGAAACAAAAAGCTGTTTATCCTGAACCTGGATATCAGAAATAACCCAATCTGAATTGTTCTCAACGATAGTCAATTGATATTTTCCGGCTTTCAGATAATTGAAATTCACCCAGCCAAAATCATCCGTAAGCGCAGAATCAACTAAAAGATATTGCTGTGCTAACTCATCTGTAATCACCTGATGACAATAGACTTTTTGTTTTGCCCAGTAGCAGTTTGTCGGCGCACTCGACATTCGGATCCGGATTCCACCCGTTTGGGCTGACAATTGAAAAGAGAATAAAAGACAGAAGGCAAGGAATGTTTTCATAATTCGTTTTACAGAGAGATGAAAAACGAACCGAAATTCCATAAAAAAACCCTGACATCCGATAAAAACCGGAAGTCAGGGCAACTTAATGTTATATATTTTATGCGTTTATTGCTTCTACTGCAGTAATCTCCGGAGCCACTTTTTTAACAGCTTCTTCCAAACCTGCTTTAATAGTCATCATACTCATGGTGCAATCTGAACATGCCCCTAACAATTTCACTCTTGCGACACCTTCATCCGTAATTTCGACCAATTCCATATCGCCGCCATCTGCGTGCAAATGAGGTCTTAATTCACTTAAGGAAATGTTGATTTTTTCTGCGAGAGCTATTTTATTCAGAATCATAGCGTTATGCTTTTGCTAATTTGGCGGCCTTCAATTCTTGAACGCCTTCCACAAAGATACGTACTAATTCTTCAAAGGCATTCGAAGTTGGGGTATTTTCTTGGAAAACAGCCGGTCTTCCTGCATCTCCCGACTCTCTCAATCCCTGAACGAGTGGAATATGTCCTAAAAAGCGCTCATTTAAGCCTGCTGCCAGGTTTTTAACTCCGTCTCGACCAAAGATGTAATATTTGTTATCAGGAAGTTCAGCGGGTGTAAACCAGGCCATATTTTCTACTAACCCGATAATCGGAACATTGATTGTATCGAGTTTAAACATGTTTACTCCTTTTCTCGCATCAGCCAAAGCAACTTCCTGAGGTGTGCTTACAATTACAACACCGTCTAAAGGAACAGTTTGTACCAATGACAAATGAATATCACCGGTTCCCGGAGGAAGGTCAATTAACAAATAATCCAATTCGCCCCAGTATGCTTCGGTAAATAATTGCGTCATTGCTTTTGCTGCCATAGGGCCGCGCCAAACAATTGCTTCATCGTGAGTAGCAAAGAATCCGATAGAAAGAATCTTGATCCCGTAACTCATTACAGGATTGATCATTGGTTTACCATCCACATCGATCATTGTAGGGCGTTCTCCTACTACATCAAACATCGTTGGCATACTTGGTCCGTAAATATCCGCATCTACAACACCAACCCGGTAACCGGCTTTTGCCAATCCTCCTGCAAGGTTTGCCGTTATAGTAGATTTGCCAACACCTCCTTTTCCGGACGCAATGGCAATAATGTTTTTCACTTCAGGTAAGATCTTACGTTTTTCAACCCGCGATTCTGTTGGCTGACTTTTAACCACACAAGTAACTTCTATATCGCTGCCAAACACACGTTTCAAATTGAAAACCACAGCTTCCTGCATGCGTTTTCTGTTATGCAATGCCGGATTAGAAGCATAAATGGTACAAGAGATTTCCTTATCACTTACGTTTACCTCTTCGATAAATTCAAGGGTAACCAAGTCTTTTTTCAAATCGGGATCCATGATTGTTCCCAATACCTCTATCACTTGTTCTTTTGTCATTTTTAAAAAATATGTGCAAAGATAGCCAATTAGTCATTGAGACTAAAAGTAAAATCCGATTAAAAAGAAATCCCGGCCTATTCTTAATAAGCCGGGATTTTCTATGTCCGTAATTATATTATTCTGGTTTTCTAACAGGAGTCGGTACAGATCCGCTACCCCGAACAGGTTCTGTAACCGATCCGCCTCCGTTCTGTGGTCTTGGTGTACCTGAAGGTTCCGTTGGTTCTGTTGTCTCGCTGCCACCTGAAGGAGCCTGCATTCCGATCTCACAGTTTTTTACCTCAGTTCCGGCATCGTTCGTTGCTGTAATCACCAACGGGATGTTTGCAGTGCCTGAAACTGTAATCTGGATAGTAATAGTCATTACAAACCCGGATACTTGTGAAGTAAAAGTTACCGGGGAACCATTCAGAGTAACAGAAACCTGGCTTGCCATAGTTACGTTGGTAATGGTCGCGGAAATAGAATTTGGTCCTCTTGGCAACAACACCGGGCAACTCGCAATTTTCTTCAATTGAATTGTTGGCGGAGGAACTGCATCTACTTTATTGTAAGTAACCGTTCTGGAATCGGTAGCTGATCCTGCAGAATTTACTACCGTACAAGAGATCAGGTTACTTCCGTTGTTATAAGTTGCGTTGAACGAAACCGATCCTGTATTCGAATCAAAGGTAAAGTTCACCGGACTTCCGTTCAATGTTACAGCGATTTGGTTTTGAGCAGTTACGTTTGCCACAGCAATCTGAACTGTCATTCCATCTGAAGTAACGGTTATGTTTGATGCAGGATTCGTGATATTTACTGTTGGCGGATTGATCACAACTGCTTGTTTACGGATCACGGTGTATTTAATTACCTGTGTTCCACAATTGTTTCTTACAGTAATAACAAATCCGTTGTTTCCTACATTCAGATCTCGTTTCAACAAAAGTACGCCAGTGTTCACATCAAAAGTAAAGCCCACTGCAATTCCATTTTGCGTGATTGTGATATCGCTTGCAGCTGTAACTCCGATTACGGAAGCCTGTAATTCAAAATCAGATGCAACAACTGTTGACCCATCATTTGCAGATGCTTTTGTGATTTGAATAGAAGGTTTAACACATTCTTTGCGCTGAACTTTAAAATCAACCTTATCAGTACCACAACTGTTTGTTGCAACAATTTGAACTGTATTAATTCCAACATTCAAGGCAAGTTCCGCGGTTAGCAAATGAGTTCCAGCATCATAATTTGCAGCAACATTTACTCCGTTTACCTGAACAGTAATCTCAGATGCATTCGCAACGTTCGACACCGCAGCTTTCATTGAAATACTTGCCGTTTCAACAACCTGCATCAACAATGGTTGTGGCTGAATCAATTGAACAGATGGTTCCAAACAAGGGGCCGCAGGTTTTTTATAGATAATTGTTGTTATCACCTTTGTCTCACCACAAGCATTGGTTGCCTGAACTTCAATTGAATTCTGACCTTCACTCAGCGTAATCGTACGCGAATACATTCCGGTAGTGGCAATATAGTTTCCACTCGATTGCAAACTTCCGTTTACAAGCACTTTCACCTGATTTGCATTCGTAAGATTTGTAATTGTTGCAGTAAATGCAAATTCCGGAAGAACAACCGTTGCGCCTGAAGCACCTGGATTTGTCATAATAATAACCGGTTTGTCACAAATAACTACCGGTTTACGGTAAATAATTGCTGTAGTTGCTGTATGTGTACCTGCAGCATTTGTTCCGGTAGCAGTAAACACATTGTTACCAGCATTCAACGCAGCGTTAAATGTCAACTCTTTCGTTCCGGCATCAAATACCCACAGTGAAGGGTTTACTACTTGTCCATCCTGTAGGAATACAATCTGGCTGGCAGTATTTACATTTTCTATTTTTACCCGAACCACGTAATTTGCCAGGCCAACTGTTGTTCCTGAAACAGCAGGATTAACGAAAGTTACAAGCGGAGGATTAATTGTTTCCTGACGACGGAAAGTAATTACTTTAGAATCAGAAGCTGATCCGGCAGTGTTTGTTCCCGTAACTGTAACAGTATTGTTTCCAACTACCAGATTTGCAGTAAAGTTCACTTGCTTCGTATTCGCATCATAAGTAAAGTTTGTTACCGCTCCACCGTTCAGTGTTACTGAAATATTTGCCTGACTCTGAACATTCAACACAGTAGCAGCAATTGGTGTTGTAATTGTTGTAACTACTGAAGGGTTTAAAGCCGGGTTTGTAATAGTAACCACCGGCGGATTTGTTGTTTCCGGTCTTCTGTAAATAATTGTTGTAGACGCAGTAGCCTGGCCGTCAGGATTTGTGGCTGTAATTGTAATTACGTTCGCGCCCGGAACCAGTACGGTTGTGAAGTCCATGATCTCACTCGAAGCACTGTAAACGAAGTTTGTTGTAGCGGTACCGTTAATGTTTAATGCAATTTGAGATGCATTGCTTACAAAACGAACACGTGCTTTTACTGCCGAAGTAGAAGCATAAACGGTTGTTGGTGAAACGGCAGGATCAACAAATGAAACCAAAGGAGGCTGTGCAACTACTGGTTTACGGTATATGATTGTTTGTTGATCTGAAGCTGTTCCCGCTGTATTCGTTCCTGTAATCGTAATTACATTCGCGCCTTCGAGCAGATTTAACGCAAGTGTCACTGAATTACTTGCAAAAGTGAAGTTTGTTACATTCGTACCATTCACGTTTACGTTTACGCCAGACACATTCGGCACATTTAATACTGATGCCATTAATGTGTACGTTGGTTGTGAAACCGTAAACGGATCTGCATTCGGAATAGTAACCTGAACTACCGGAGGCTGAACAACTTGTGTAGGACGGTAAATAATAGTAGTTTGTTTACTATCAGAACCATCTGCGTTTGTTGCAGAAACTGTAACCACGTTCGATCCTGTAACCAAATTCAACGTTGCATAAACCCCATTGTTTGAAGCGTTGTAGTTGAAAGCAATGTTTTGTCCGTTCAGCTTAACCGTAATTTGACTCGCCTGTGTTACATTCAAAACAGTAGATGTCATATTGAAAGTTGCGTTCGCAGTTTCGTACGGGTTGTTTGAAGGATTCGTAATGGTAACAATCGGAGGTTTCGGCGCTGGTCTGTCGAAAATAATGATTGTTGTTGCTGAAGCACTTCCGGCACTGTTTGAACCGATGATCTCGAATACGTTTTGTCCCGGATTCAAAACTACCGTACTTTGGAAATCGTCAGATTGCGCATTGTAGCTGAAGTTTTGGTTTACAACACCATTTTGTTTGAACAAGATGTTTTGCGCTCCCGATACATTCAGAACATCTGCATTGATAACAAATGTATTGTTGTTTGTAGTGTACGGGCTATAACCTGGATCTACAAAATAAACAACCGGTGGCTGTTCTGTTTGTGCCGGATTATAAATAATTGTTGTAGACTCAGAATCTGTTCCGTAAGCGTTTGTTCCTGTTGTTGTAACAATGTTTGTTCCTACCTGAAGATTGATTGCAGCATTGGCAACATGAGTAGACGCATTGAACGTAGCTGCTACCGAAGTGCCATTTACCGTCATCACAACTTGTGAAGGGTTGTCTACATTCAAAATTGTAGCAACCACATTAAAGCTCGGGCTTTGAACCGTAGTCGGGCTTCCTGCAGGATTGCTGTAAGTAACAACCGGAGGATTGTTTTGTTCTCTGTTGTATATAATGATTGTTTGTTCCTGATCTGATCCAACAGTATTTGTTCCAGTCAATTCAAAAATGTTTTGACCCGGCTGGAGCGTTACAATGCTTTCGAATTGTTGTGTTGAAGGATTAAATGTGAAATTTGTATTGTATTGTCCATTTTGGCGGAAAACAACATTACCAGATGAAACTACATTCTGAACATTTGCTTTAATTACGTAGTTCGCAACTGAAACAACCGTTCCTGAAGTTGCCGGGTTTGTAAATGTTACAACCGGAGGAATATTCTGATTGGTTTGAGTCTGATCGTAATTGTTGACATTCTCAAGCGTGTTCGTGTTATCATCAACAACCACGCGGTGATCCTTGATATGGAAACGCAAGTAGAAACTTGTGTAATGGTACCAGTCATTTTCACGTTTTCCTGTTGGATTTACTGAACCGTCAAAAATGTCGTCCATTGTAAACGTTGTTTTATGCTCAAGACCTAAAGAGAATCTTTTTCCTGCCTGGTAACCCAAACCAAAACCAAGACTTGGCATCCAGGTTGCGGTCCAAACGTCAGAACTTCCGTCCAGATAACTTTCATAAGAATCGTCTCTTAAATTGGCAGCATCAGAAGCTGAAAAGCTTGTGCCTAAACCATCATAAGCATAAGTACTATCGAAAGCATCAAGCAAATCTCCTTTAGCTCTGAACCAGGTATAACCGATTCCTCCAAAGATGTATGGATCCCAACCCGAATTCGCACGAAGGTTATTTGCATGCAAAACCAATTCAAGGCTTAGTTCGTGTAACTTGGTCTGATGATTTAAAACGGCAAAGCCAAGATCTGTTTTGTAATCGTGATCAGCAGAGCTTAACGCTTCATTTCCATATAGAAAATCTGTTGTATCTCCGTCTTGTCCGTACCATACACCTGTCAAATAGCGCGCACGGATATCAAAACTAATCGGTCTTCCATAATTGTAGTTGAATGATTTACCAAGGGTGAAACCATAACCCCAATCATTTTGCTTAGTAACATCGGCCGATGTCCAGGTTGAACCAAGATTAAGGGTCCAAAACCATCTGGAATCATTATCGTAATCTACTTTCAGGTTGCTTTGGGCCGACAACTGAAGAGACATGAATAACCCGACAAGAAGGGTAAAAATTCGATTCATAAGGTATAATTTAACTGTTATAAATCTGGGCTAACCACTTACTATGCCAAAAAAAATCAAAATTGAAGTAGCAGTTTCCAAATTGCGCCGTGAAACTAAGAATATTTCGTGAAAAAGTGCGTTGAAAGTATTAGTTTTACAGAAAAAGAGCGCATTTGTTTCGATCTAAATTCATACTTGTTAATGTTTTGTTAAGCGCATTTTGCGGCTTTTCTCAGCCCTCAAATGATGCTTGTGGAAACGCTTTTGAATTGTGTCCGAATACTGTTACTTCCGGAACAAATGTTGGAGCAACGGCAACTGTTTGTCCGGATTGTGAAGATGATTTAACTTTCTGTTTTTTCGGATCAAGTTCCGTATGGTACAGTTTTACAACAAATTCTCTTGGAGGAAACGTAACGGTTGATTTTTCAAACATCGCTTTTGTTCCCGGGCCAACACTCGGCACCCAATTACAAGCGGCTATTTTCGAAGCTACTGTTCCATGTGCTGCAAATTCATTTACGCTGGTGAGTAATTGTCAAGGCGGTTCTTCAGGAAATTTTCAGTTAAACGCAACCGGTTTAAGTCCGAACACGAGCTATATTTTCGTTGTTAACGGAGCCATTAACGGCACGGCAACTCAGCCTGCAAGAGCAACTTTCGATGTTCAGGTTTTTGGTCCGGGAGCAGATCGCATTCCTCCGGGAATAGCTCTGGGCGGACCATCCGGTCAGATTTGCCCGAAAACACAAACAGGCTTTACGGCTTACCTGGCGAATTGTACTGACACCAGCCAGTTTGTTTGGTCGGTAAACGGAGTTGTAACTGCCATAACTGATATTGAGCTTTGGCAAACCAGTGAACTCCAAGACGGAGACGTTGTTTCCGTTACCTGTAATTGCTTCTCAGTTTGCCCGGTTACTTTAAATGCAACCCATCCGGCAATTTCGGTTGACAACTTAACAGTAGACGCAGGAGTTGACCAAAGTATTACTTTAGGAACAACTGTTACGTTAACAGGAACCACCAACGGGACAATTTATCAATGGAGCCCCGCGTCGGAGGTGTTGTCTCCGAATAACATTTCAACTATCGCAACTCCCTCTCAAACTACAACTTATTTTTTCACCGGAAGCAACGTCAACTGTTCATTAAGTGATGATATAACTGTTTTCATAACGGATGTTTTGGAAATACCGGGTTCTTTTTCGCCAAACGGTGATGGAGCAAACGATTTATGGTACATTCCCGGCATTGAATATTATCCAAACGCACAAATGACCATTTACTCCCGCTGGGGACAAATAATTGCACAAGTTACCGGTTACAGTCACGCTCGGGCCTGGGATGGAACGCACAACGGTAAAAGCGTTCCTGACGGAGTGTATTTTTATGAATTGAATCTCTACGATGGAAACAAAGAAGATATTCGCAAAGGAAATGTGACAGTTATAAGATGATAAGATCCCTGCTCCTTTTATTTCTGTTGTTTACAGCGAACATGTCTTTTGGACAGCAACTCGGACACATGAGCACCTGGGCGTCACATCAATATGCTATAAATCCGGCTCATACGGGAATTAAAACATGTTTGGAAGCTCAAACTACCTTACGCGGACAATGGATTGCTTTCGATGGCGCGCCGTACACGGGCTGGGTCTCAGTTTCTGCTCCGCTGGCTGCAAAACGAAAAAAATTCCTGAGTGCCAGACACGGATTGGGAGGATTGATGTATGCCGACAAAATTGGCCCGTTTCAACAGTTTTCATTTTTAATGAGTTATGCCGGACATTTCAATTTCAGTCAAACTACACGTCTTTCGCTTGGTCTTGCCTTCGGAGCAACACAATTATCTTTCGATAGAAGCATTGCAAATCCGTTAGATCCTGATCCGGTAATTAATGGCTCTGCTTCTCAATTATTCCCTGATGCACGTTTTGGGGCCTGGTTTAACGGGAAAAATTACTTTTTCGGAACAGCATTATACAACCTTATTCCTATGGAATGGAATGAGATCGGCAAATACGGCTCAAGTTCCATGCACGGGATGTTTAACGCCGGAACCCGCATCCAGGTAAACCAAAAAACAGCCATTCTTCCTTCTCTTTATCTGGGATTTGCCCCACACTCAACTATTGATCTTCAATTACAGGCGGTTGCCGACTTCAATGCCCGTTTCAATTTTGGACTTGGCTTCAGAAACACTGACGCTTTGATCGCATTGATCGGTTTCAGATTTGAAGAAAAATGGCGCCTTACTTACTCATACGATTTCATTTTAAGCAATTTGCGCCCCGGAACATACCACACTCACGAACTTACGCTGGCTTTTAGTCCGTGCAAAAAATCGTACCGGGATGTAAACGGCGGATCCAGCTGCCCGCTTTTCGAATAGGCTATCAAAAACAACTTGTTTAAAAGTTGAATCTCCGCTTCTCTTTTGCCGCCTGATTGTTCCGAACTTTGGAAATCAAAACTGTTTCACCATGAAATTATCGATTCTTTCAATTCTTCTTCTGGCCCTCACCTTTGCATGTGTTCCTGCAAAAAAGTACAATGAGCTTGTTGAACGTGACAAACAAAACACTGCCGAACTGGAGAAATACAAAATGAGTGCTTTAGACAATGAAGCCAAACTGAAAGACTACGAACTAAAATATGATGCACTAAAAAAAGAAGTGAGTCAATTGATAAAAGACACTACAATTATTGGAACTGACTTACGTTTCATGCAGGCACAATATGATCTGATGGTTGCAGAGAACGAAGCCAAAGAACGTAAAATTGAGCAGATGCGTTTAATTGGCGCAAAAGAAACTGCAGGTTACCAGGCAGATATTGAAGCTAAAAACCAGGAGTTAGAGCGAAGAGAAATTGCTTTAAAAACTCTGGAAACAGAACTTGGAAATAAAAGTAAATTGCTGGAGGAACGTGAAATGCGGGTAAATGAACTGGAAGAAATGATCCAGCGAAAAGACGACGCGATGAAAGCGTTGAAAACAAAAGTTTCTTCTGCACTTACGAGTTTTGAGAATAAAGGACTAACTGTTGTAGAAAAAAACGGAAAGATCTATGTTAGCCTTGAAGCGAAATTGCTGTTCATGTCGGGAAGCACTGCTGTTGAGCCTGAAGGAAAGAAAGCGCTGGTTGACCTTGCAAAGGTTCTGGAAAGTGAAAAAGAATTGGAGATTATTGTTGAAGGTCATACAGACACCGACAAATTGGTAAGCCCGAACCACCCGAAAAGCAACTGGGAGCTAAGTGTTTTAAGAGCAACTTCAGTTGTGGAAATCATGACGGCGAACAGTAAAATGAATCCGGGACAATTGATGGCTGCCGGAAGAAGCGAATTTCATCCGGTTGATGTTAAGGACAAAGCTAAGAATCGCCGAATTGAGATTATCATTTCCCCGAATTTGAACGAATTGTACAATTTGATTAGTCAATAGGGACATCACCATTCGGCAGTTCACGGATCGTCTCCAATGGGTAATTATGTATTGTACTAGCTTACCGCGAATGCACGAATTGGCTCCGTTAACACTTCGCAAAAGAAACATTAATGTTTGTTGAGTGGTTTTTTGTACATCGCCGCCGAAGGGCAAATCGATCTTATCAAGACAAAACTCTGCTCGAATTTCAACAGTTTCTGTAATTTATCACAAATAGTTGTGATACTAAACTGCTTTTCGTAACTTTTGAAAACTAAAAAAGAAAGCTATGAAAAAGTTAAGCCCATCAATCCGATACGGTATCTATAGTTTCATAGGTATTGCCGTATACTTCTTACTGATGAAGTTGCTCGGTTTGGAACATATAATCTGGTTACGTGCCTTTAATATCCTGATAGTACTATACTTCAGTAACCGCTTAGCACGCTTAAATTTCACAGATGATACAGAAGACAATTATGTCTCTTCCCTGATTTCACTAATTGTGGCTAATGGCGTTACAACAATTGCATCGGTTGCAGCATTTGCTATCTATGTCACGTTTATGGATCACGCGTTCTTGTCACAGGTAAAAGGCGGTATTTTATTCGCTGAAGGTTTTACACTGCAACATGCACTCGTATCTATATTTATGGAAGGAATGGCAGGAGCACTGATTATTTCTTTCGTGTTGATGCAATACTGGAAAAACATGAAACCTGTTAAAACCAGTAAGACACTTTAAAAACAAACGGTTCTGATTTTTCGGGACCGTTTTTGTTTAAATTCAAGAGCTTAAAGGTTACCCAATAATCTCCCGCAGACGAGCACAAAAGCGCACAAAAGTGAATGGGATGTTATATAAAAAGCCAGAGAGCGCTGAGAATCAGTTCCTGACAGATTCCTTCTTCTGAACTGAATTACTTTTAATAAGATACAAATGAAATCGACATTAGTAATAGGTGCCACTCCACGCACTGACCGTTACGCAAATATGGCTATCCGTTCGTTAATAAGTCATAAACAACCCGTTATTGCTTTCGGCAGAGAACCAGGAGTTGTGGAAGGTGTTACAATTGAAACTGAATGGGATGAAAACTGGGAAGTGGATACTGTTACACTTTACCTGGGGCCAAGGAATCAGGGAATGTATTATCAACCAATCATTGATTTACATCCGAAACGTGTGATCTTCAATCCGGGAACGGAAAATCCGGAACTGTTCCAGCTACTGAGAAAAGCCAATATTCACGTTGAAGTAGCTTGTACATTGGTTATGTTGTCGACGAATCAATATTGATTGCAAGCGAAGATGGTTGAAACACATAGTCACATAGTACAAAATAGACACATAGAGAACTTCGTGTGGGTGCGGTTTCCGTGTTGAAATGAAGCTACCACGAAACACAAAGAAATAGTGCAGGATCTTTTTTATTTTAGACATAAAATCGCCTTTCATGATAAAACACCTTCCTACAATTCTTGCTGCACTTATTTTGATTTCGCTGTTTTACGCGTTTACTCTTCCACATTATGAAACACTTACTGATGGAATGGAAGATGAATCCCAAAGCTATATTAGTCAGTATCCTAATCCGGATCAATCCGGAGGATTCTTTGGTGGCGGTTATTACACTGCCTATAACGGGCCAGGCTCACTAATTGCCCTGATCAATCTCGGAATTTGTACTTTCCTTTTTATCTTGCTATTCATTAAAAAAGTTCAAAAGCGATTGGTCAATATCCTCTTATTGGTTTTCTTAATCACACGTCTGCTTACCTTCCTGTCGGCCATTTTAGCGGTTTATTTTTTATCTGAGCCGGACAAATTGCTTGTTGGACACTACTGGCTTTTGATTGGCGGAATTTGTCTTTTCAGCATCGTTTACTATACCAAAAAATTCTACAGTAAAAAACAACTGATCGGTCCTTTGGATGACGATTTAGAATCATCTCGTTAAACTAACGTGACCAACAATCACATCGCGGTTCACCTCGTCAATCACGGTTTGTATCTTCCAGGTGTAAAGTCCGTCAGGAACCACTTCTCCCTTGTACTTCCCGTCCCACGAATTGGTGTTCGGGTCCGATTGCCAAACCAATTCGCCCCAACGATTGTAAATTTCCATTTCGTGAACAATTCCCAGGTAATCAACCGGGAAGAAAAGATCATTGATTCCGTCTCCGTTTGGTGTAAACGCATTCGGAACATAGAGTAAGTCGCGGGAATTCATCGGGATAATCTTCGTGATGGAATCAATGCATCCGTTCAATGCCTGTACTGTCAGCGTAATTTCAATATCGTCGTAAACTTCAGGAGTCAGGTTGGCCAGATTATCGTTGGAAATGACTTCTCCTTCATATTCCCATTGCCAGGAAATCAATTCGCCCGACGACTCATCTGTCAGGCTAATCATTTCCCCAATAGAAAACAGAGGCGGATCAAATGAAAAATCGGCATCCGGAGCCGGCAACACATTGATTTGGGCGGTATCGCTTTCTATCAAACAACCGTTTACCGTTTCAGCGGAAAGATAAACCGTATAGTTTCCCGGATCGGAAAAAGAGTAAGTGAAGCTGAGTCCCGTGACTGAATCGCCATTACTGATATGCCACACCCAATTCCCCAATCCCGGAGTATTGTAGGCGGACTGAATATGAAAAACCGAGCATCCGGATGTGTCAGCCAACGGATTTTCAAGACTTGTATCATCTATTATTACAAAAATGGAATCTGCCGTAACCTCACAAGAACCCATTTGGTATGTCACCCAATAAGTTCCCGATTCCGATACGGTTAAAACCGAATCTGTGCTTCCGTCGGACCAGAGAAAATCTCCCGGAACAGAAGTTGATCCAAACGGATCTAAAACCAAATCGCCGGCACAGGCCGTCAAATCATTCCCCAAATCAGGTTCTGAACTCACCATTTCACCCGGATTATAGTACCACGGCAAACCATTGATACTTGTTCCGGGAAAAGTAAGCACATTCTGAACAAAGTTCGCAGCAGTGCCCAGCGCTTCCGGATTATTGATTGCACCCAGAAAGTTTCCACCCGCCGGAAAGACGTTGTAATTCACATAGATCTTATCGTTAGGAGCTATCTGAAGTTGTCCGGTTTCACCCGGAAGCGATAAATCTCCGATTAACGTTCTTGTAGAACTGATATTTGGGGCCGTTAAATCGTACTGAAAGATTTCGCCGGTCATGAATTCACCTACATATAATCTATCTCCTGATCTCGAAAATTCAACACCATAGCCAAGATGCGCGGGATCTCCTGCAAAAACGTTTGTTACACCGGTTGCCGAGCCTGTTGATTTATCAAAACTGATCAGATCAATGAAGCCTGAAAATAACGGTCGCGTCATAACAAGTTCATCATTAGCAGGATTTGGCTTTAGAATTCCAACCGTTTCATTAATGGTCCCAACTACAAAACCAAGATTGCTAAAAACAGGAACGGGAGCAATTCCGGCAGATGTTAACAGATAGGCCATAAGCACGCTGTTGGATCCATAACCATGACAAATTATCCAGGTATCTATGCAATTTGAATGCGGAACTGCAGTAACCCATTCACCGCAATTGGAGTTCAGGGTAACATTTTTGACAGCTGTTACGTCACCGTTCCCTCCATTCAGACTCATATCTACCTCGGAATATGTAATTCCGTTAAAGGTTGTAGCCCATGCTGCATCGGTTGCAATGATATAGTATTTATCAGGGCTTCCGGGCTTCGGAACTACAACGCACTGGGAACTGGTGTTTCCAAGAAGCCCGCTTCCATTTGGCATCAGGTTGTTATTCGCATCCCAAACACTTATTCCATTTGTATAAAACCGAATGTTTCCCGAAGCATCACTAACCGTGTAGCAGGATTCCTGGGTTTCCAATAAACTTCCTGAAAACGGAACCGGATTTCCCGAGCTGAAATTTAATCCAACACCATTTCCGAAATGCCAGTTCATGTGTTCCTGCTGTGCAAAGAAAACTGCCGGAAAAATCAGCGAGAAATTGAGAAATAGTAGTTTTATCAACGTTTTCATTACGCTAATATGAGGTTTCGTATTTAAACACACAAGCAGTTTAGATTCTTCAGCGGTTCTGGTTGAGTGAAGGGAGCCATCAATATAGGTCAATTAGAGTATACTATTCTCTCTGTTTTGGAATGCAGATGACAAATCTGCTGTTAAGCTTTACGAGAAGTCTCATACACATAAAAAACCCCGATCCCGTAATTACGAGACCAGGGTTCTTCTGTTTAAACTACAGTTCCATCATCCGGTTGCGGCGGAGTTTTGGCCCCGTTTCCATAGTTGATTATCATCCGGGCAATGAAGTATCGTTTGTAAAACGACGGCATACCGCTTTTGAAGTTCACAATGAATGCATCTAACTGCTCAGCTATCAATCGATCAACAAAACGAATCTTTTCATTTAAAGATTGAGTCATTTCCTTTCGAGTGACAATTGCCAGACGGGTTTGAAAGAGTTTCACCTGTGCCTCATCCATTAACACTTGTGTTTCTGCAATGGATTCACCGGTAATTCCATATTCGGACAATGAGGCACCATGTAAAGTCAAATCGTCAGCAATACTTGTCACGCGATGCAAAAGGGCATTGGCAGAAAGACAATTCAGAGCCGATAAGGTGATTTTGTTCCGGGACATCAACCCCTGATCATTTGTCAGGACTCCTTTTACGCGCAATGCTTTCGAGATAACGAACAGATGTTCACACAAATTCGCTCTGAAGGAAGCTTTCACAGCGCTCACTCCCGCAAGAATACCATCATGTTTGGTATGCATTTCGTGTAACTCACTCAATTTAGTTTCCAGTTCACTTACCGCAGCATTGAAGCCCGGTATAGTTTCCCATGCAGCCTGATGTTCTTTGCACGTTTGCAATACAGCGGCATACATGCTCATTTTTTGATTATTTTTCTTTTTCATGACGTTAAATTTTATTTTCCGGAAACCAAACTTTTTTGCCTAGGATATTGAATCGTTTGCGGAAAGGATTAATACGTAATACCGCTATAAAACACTGTGCCAAAGCACATTTCATTAATAGTTAATAAAAATTAAACGGGAGAATTATTTAGCGTATGGTTTTCCTTTAATCATGAAACGCACCAATTATTGAGTAAAAAATTTAGTGTTGAACGCAAATCGCCGCAATCTGAAAAGTTTTCGTCGTGTTCTAAAAGTTGTACGCGGGATTCTAAAAGCTGATCGTTGCATTCTAAAGAGCGATCACACGGTTCTGAGAGTTGATCATGCAGTTCTAAGAGCGCGACGCGGAGTTCTGAACACCGAACCTGCTGTTCTAAGGAGCGAACGAGACATTCCGGAAGCGTGACACCAGATTCTAAGATCAAAACGACACGTTCTAACAGCTCGTCGTTGCATTCTAAAGAGCGATCGGGTGGTTCTGAGAATTGATCGCAGCATTCCGGGAGCTGATCATGCAGTTCTAAGAACGTAACACGGAATTCTAAAGAAGTGCCGGGTGGATCATGAAGGTGTAAAAGTGGTTATGCAGAGAACTCCTAAACCAAAAAAGCCCCACCGTTCGATGAAGCTTTCTTATTAAACAATTTTTATACGCGGGTGCACCCCACTCATCTGATAGTTGGAGGAGTGTTCGAAGGACACGTTGGATTCGGGCATTGATTTTGTCCTTCAGGCAATGGTGTTCCGCAAGTTGGACAATACTTTGGTTCTTTCGCAAGATAAAAGCGCTTTTTCATGATTCCTGATTTTTTTGATTAGTCTAAGCTACAAAAATTAGGCTCGGGGAACAAATGAGAGTTGAATGATTTATCAATTGTTAAGATTCGGAAATCTTTATTGGTTAACCCGCTTATTCAAATCGATCATGCGGTAATTCTGCACATTTCCAGGCGTTTTTTCCAATGAAGGATTCCAGTAAAGGATTTTCCTGCCGGTAATAAAGAGCAATGAAGTTAAGATGTTTGTCTTATCACCTTTAAGCAGAAAGTATCCTTCAAAATGCGGTTCATCATTCAAAATATTCAGAGCATAGCGCAATTCAGAGGTGCGTGTTTCACGATAATCAGGAGCTTTGTATTTGTGTCGTCCTACAACACCTTTCGGACTGAATTGAAAAAAGAGAACGACAAGTACCAGCAAGGTTCCGGCAATTGCATTTAGATTCAGTTGTTTCTTCGATTTGAGATAGGAGAACAGCCGCTCAAAAGGATATAGCATAAAGATAAATCCGAATGCAGCTACGATGGACACATACCCCTGTAATTTAGTAGCAGCCAGCGTAAAGAAAACATAAGTAACTAAAAACACTGCAACTGCAAACAACCAGCCTCCGCGGTTTTTAATAGCTTTATACGCGAACAATATCAATCCCAGGACCAGGATCCACCGGATCAATTCGCCGCTTCCGAAGGAATCTTTCATGCCATCCCAATAGAAGAGCCAATTACCGCCATGATTTTCAATTACCTGTGTAAAATGCCTGCTGTTAAAAGTCATTTCATAAACGTATTCTGCCGGATACTTCACATAACAATAGAGCTGCCATGGAATCACGAACAGAATTGTCACACCAAATGCTTTCAGGAGGTCGAGCCAATTTTTCAGGTTCTTCCAATTCTCAGCAATCAGTACCATTCCCCAGCCCGAGAATACAACCAGACCAACCAGCCATTTACACAGGATTGCTGCGCCGGAAAACAATCCGATCAGTAAAATCCATTTATTCTTATTCTCTGATTCACGATACTTGAACCACGCCAGGAAACTGGCTGTTACATAGAAGACAAAAGCCACATCATTATGATCCATTCCAATGGCACCCGAGGTGAAATCATTGAAGTACCCCGAACAACCGAAGAGCACACAGGCTAAAACTGCCAGCCCGCGGCTTAAAAATCTCTTCCCTAAAGAATAAACAATTAATGCGGTAAGGGCATGAAGCAAAACGCTCGGAAACCGCACAGCCCATAGATTTGCACCGAATATCTTAATAGAGACAGCCATCTGCCAGAGGAAGAGTGGTTGTTTATGAAGCCAGATCTCGTTGTAGATCCACATTTCATGACCTAATTTCACCGGCGAATGAACAATTAGTTTCGGGTTGAACGGATCGTGCGACAGATTCTTCGCCACCAGGGCATGGTATTGTTCATCCCACTCATGCAGGTACGGATCGATGGTTGCAAATCCGTTTCCTATGAGCATGAAACCGATAAACAGGCAAGCATAAACGATTGCTTTTTTCTGCGTTTTTAACGAGCAGTAGACTCCTCCGGAAACAAAGACCAGTCCGATCAGCAGCAGGATTAAGCTGTGAGCAGGCAGGTAGTAAATGAATTCGGAATAATATTTCAAGTTTTGATTTTAGCGGAAATAAAGGTAAGAGAAAAAGTGTGAGACAGGAAGTGTGAGTGAGGGATTGAAACGCATGGTGTTATACGGAGGAGATGGATTGTGTTGAAACACATAGGGAACATAGAAAACAGAGGCACATAGATTTTGGGAGGAGAAGCGATACTATTAACGATTAGACCGCCAGTATTCAAATAAAAACAAACATTATGAAACGCAATTAGTTTATGCAGAGATTTTAGATTTCATTACTCCAACTATGTTAGAAGACCCACTCGTACAAATTGTTTCGGATACAGGCGTATTCATCGTTACAACAATTGAAAATTCAAAACAGTACCCTTTGGATTTCCATCCTGTGAGTGCGGAGGCGATGGAAGCGTATGAAATTACTTATTAAGTTATCTGTATCTCAACAAGCAACATTGTTGTATCTCCAAGAATAAGCCCGCCTTTCAAAGTGTTCGCGAATGGATTCATAAATATAACATCATGCTCACTTTCGAGAAAGATTAATCGTTTCATGGCACGTGCAAATATTGTAAGTACTACCACCTCGGTATCGAAAAAACTATGCTCTGGAATTGGATCAGTAAGCCCTATGCTTTTACCTCCGCTCAGTAACTGTGGTTTTAAGTACTGAATTTCAGATGTAAATAATTGATCTTCAAGAAGTGTCTTTAAGTGGTTTTGGTCAACAAAATTTAGTTTGATCTGTCTCATGACGTATTTGAATTTGAATTGTGGTTACAAATAGCGCAACCTTTTATTATACGAGAGAAATAGAAAAATGTTTCAAACCGTACCAAATCCTGTCCCCACTCCGAAATCTGCACCTCCACCATTCCACCACGAAACCAAAGCCCATAAAAAAAGCTCCTCATTTCTGAGAAGCTTTTCTGTTGGCCCACTAGGGCTCGAACCTAGACTCTTCGGTACCAAAAACCGACGTGTTGCATCTTTACAACACAGATAAACACCTCAATCTAACCAATAAACGGCATCGATAGAAGCAATCTCTGCCACTTTCTATAATCATCCATAGTTGTGGTTCATTTCGGCAAAAGTGTACCAATAATTGTCCCCATTCGTCCCCACCAAATTCCCAACAAAAACCATGTATCATGAAAGTAACTATCAGACAAAAGTCGGGTATGCAATATCTGTATGCTGACATCAACGTTTCAGGAATGCGAACCAAATGCACCTTGGGTATTTCTATTAAAGAAGGAAAGTTCAACCCGAAAACACAGACCGTACACGGAGTTGGTGAAATCGAAACCAACATTCTTATCAACTCTTTCAAGTCCGAAATACTATCACTCATTCGGGTACTCCAACAGAAGGGCGAATTATCCAACGCTAACTTGTCAAACGGTATCAACGAAATCAGATTGAAGTTGACCGATCCCGATTTTTCTATCGACAATGACCAGAGAATAGTTTTCTATGCAAAACGGTTCATCGACAATTCGCTAGGAGTTCGGAAACCAGCCACGCTAAAACAATTGCGGAATACACTCAATAAATTGGAAGCATTCGAACGGATTAAGAAAGTGAAACTGACTTTCGACAAAACCGACTTGACATTTTACAACAGTTTGGTAGCTTATTGCATCGCAGATTTAAACCTATCTACCAACTCAATAGGGAACATTATCAAGAACCTGAAAACATTCTTTCAATCTGCATTTGAAGAAGGAATACACCAAAACCTCATCTACCGTAGCCGTTACTTTAAAAAGCCGTCGGAAGAATCGGAAGCAATCTATTTGAACGAAGAAGAATTGTTCCATATCAAAACGACAATAATGCCAAACCGACACCTTGACAATGTGCGAGATTTATTTCTTTTGGCTTGTTATACAGGTGTTCGTTCCCAAGACTACGATAAGTTGAACAAGCAAAGTCTCATCAATGGTGGTACAATGCTAAAAGTACGTACAGAGAAGACGGATGAGGAAGTAA
>CAMLIF010000002.1 GCA_946479985.1 uncultured Flavobacteriales bacterium | reverse complement strand
AAAAGTAAAGAAAATTTAGATTTCTCTTGGAGGTTAACACAGAATCTATGTGTTTTAAACGCACCGTAATAGATAATACTAAACCGGTTTAGGTTCATCCGTTTAGTAGCAATGTTCATGTAATCACAAATAGCAAATCAAAGTGTAGTATTTTAAACGCGCGCTTGCGCTGAAACACACACACTGTACTATGCCAAAAAACTACACACTACGTTTTCTACTATTCGTCATTTTATTTTTTAGCGGACCAATTCATTCTTTAGCTCAGACAAATAAAGAGCAGAAGGGGATGGAAACAAAACCGAAAAATTACACCACCTTTTCGATCCGGGAAATCAATAATCTGGAAGAATGGAAGAAGCATAATCTTCCCGAATACTATGATCATCCTGAGTTTGGTAAATTAGCGAAAGATGCTCCATGTCAGGAATGTGTAGAAGATTTGAGCAAGCGTAGTGCAGACGAGCGTTATTTTATCGATATACAGAATCCGGGTAAATTCTACCAGCAAAAAGCATTGGGTGATCTTCACGGCGAACTAAACGGCGATTGGGTAACCATTGATCAGGCTTTATATCCAGCATCAAGCGGCGTTTATGAGTCTGGATTTGCGCAGGAACAGGCCGGTTTTGATTTGACGCAGCATAAGGTCTACATCAAAACAGTTGGTGGAACGGTTTATTTCAATAATTGGTCGGCTCATATTGTTGTAAATGGCGAAGCATCGAGCCTGGGTGACTTCTCCTGGGATAATTACACTGTTGGAGAAGATGGCGTCTACATTACCGAAGCATTTCCGGGAATTGATGCAGAGATGATCGTCTTCCGTGGAGCAATCAAAACAAATTTTATCTTAAAATCAAACGAATTCGGAGTTTTCGATTACCTCGTGTTCAGAGACCAGTTTACTTCACCTGAAACTTCCTCAATGCAATTCGATAGTGGTGAAGGTACCCAGGGAGTTGGAAGTTTTTCACTTTTCTCGGGTAATTCGAATTTATTGCATATCGGAGAAGCGGTACTTTTCGCTAAAGACGGACCAAAAGAATTGGTTCAGGCCGGAGAATATATTTTGAACGGAAATACCATGGATGTCCGTGTTCCATTCACATGGATCAATGAGAATATTGGTTCTTACCATCTGATCGTTGATCCGCTTGTAACAGGATCCGCTACTTTGGCACAGGCATCTATTACCGGATCAAGATATAATGCGTCGTGTAATTTTACTAATTCCTGCGACTATAATCTTACTGTTCCTGCTCCTGCAGGAGCAACTCTTACTGATGTTATGTTTACATTCACATATACTGCCAACGGGTCAACGTGCTGGTTGCAGGACGGTGCAACACGAATTAGTTTAGGAGGTTGTACGAGTCCTTCTATGGCAGGATATTATTGGTTTTGTAACGCAATTGGAGGCGGAACCTGTGCTGCAAACAATCAAACAGTTTGGAACGATTTAGCAGGCTGTATGCCCTCAACACCGAGTTGTACTTCTCAAAACCTGACATTTACGCTTAAATTTTATCGTTCTTGCTGGGGAGCAACTGGCTGCAGTAACGCTTGTATTGGAGCCGGCACTCCGTGGACAATGACCATTACCGGGCAAACACTGGCGTATGTGAATACGGCAACTCCTATTACGCTTTCTGCAACAACGGTATGTGCGGGCGGATCAATAACAGCTTCCGCACCTGCCCAATATGGAGTTCCGGCTTATTCGTATAATTGGAGCTTCAGCCCAACAGGTTCACCTTCTGTTGGAACGGGTTCTTCAACAAGCATTACATTCCCAACTTCTGGATCTGTAACGCTTTATTCAATTGTAACGGATGCCTGTGGAAATCAAGTTACTTCGTCTCGGGTAATAACTGTTACTGCCGGTCCAACAATTACGGTGAATTCTCCGGCAATTTGTGCAGGATCATCAGCAACTTTGACCGCATCAGGAGGAACAACATATACCTGGACACCAACAGCAACGCTTTCAAGTGGAACAGGAACTTCAGTAACTGCAACCCCGGCAACAACTACAACTTATACGGTGGTTGGAACTACTTCCGGATGCTCGGGTACAACAACTTCAACAGTTACAGTCAATCCGCTCCCGGTTATCAGTGTAAACAGTCCAACAATTTGTGTAGGCGGAAGTGCAACGCTTACTGCTTCCGGGGCTACCTCTTATGCCTGGACACCGACAGCAACACTATCCAGCGGAACAGGAACTTCGGTAACGGCCACACCAGCAACAACTACGACTTATACGGTTACAGGAACCACGGGAACATGTACCGGATCAGCAACAGCAACAGTTACGGTTGTTCCGCAGCCGGTAATTAGTGTAAATAGTCCTACAATTTGTGCCGGATCAAGTGCAACACTTACTGCTTCCGGCGCTGCAACATATACCTGGACACCCACGGCCACACTTTCCAGCGGAACAGGAGCTTCAGTAACTGCCACTCCGGCAACAACTACAACTTATACAATTGTTGGAACAACTGGAACATGTTCGGGAACCACAACTGCTACAGTAACTGTCAACCCGAATCCGGTTGTAACCGTTAACAATCCCACAATTTGTTCAGGGGGAAGTACAACATTAACTGCTTCCGGTGCTACGTCTTACATCTGGACACCCACTGCAACGCTTTCCAGCGGAACAGGAACATCTGTAACTGCAACGCCGCCAACTACAACAACTTACACCGTTACCGGAACTACCGGAACATGTACCGGAACAGCTACTGCAACAGTAATAGTAACTCCTAACCCGGTTGTATCAGTTAATAGTCCAACAATTTGTGCCGGAGGAACAGCAACATTAACTGCATCAGGGGCAACTTCTTATACCTGGGCACCCACGGCCACACTTTCAAGTGGAACAGGACCTTCGGTAACTGCCAGTCCTGCTACAACAACTACGTACACAATTATAGGTACAACGGGAACTTGCACGGGAACAACGACTGCCACCGTTACAGTAAATCCAAATCCAGTTATTTCGGTTAATAGCCCTGCCATTTGTGCAGGATCATCAGCAACTTTGACGGCATCAGGAGCAACTTCTTATACGTGGACTCCAACAGCAACACTTTCCAGCGGGACAGGAACTTCTGTAACAGCAACACCTGCAACTACAACAACTTATACAGTTTCAGGAACAACAGGAACATGCAGCGGAACGGCTACTGCCACAGTAACTGTAAATCCGAACCCCGTTATTACTGTTCTCAATCCAACTATTTGTGCTGGGGAAAGCGCAACTTTAAATGCTGCAGGAGCAACAACTTACACATGGACTCCATCTGCAACCCTTTCAAGTGGAACAGGAACTTCCGTAACTGCAACCCCGGCAACAACTACAACTTACACGATTATTGGAACCACAGGAACATGTACAGGAACAACTACTTCAACGGTAACAGTGAATCCTATTCCGGTTATTTCTGTTAATAATCCAACTATATGTGAAGGTGCCAGTGCTACGGTAATTCCTACTGGTGCAGGATATTATTCCTGGACTCCCAGCGCTACTTTATCCAGTAGTGTAGGATCACCCGTAATTGCAACCCCGGTAACTACCACAACTTATACAATTACCGGAACACTTGCCGGCTGTACGAGTACAACAACCGCTACAGTTACAGTAACTCCGGCACCGGTTGTAACAGTAAACAGTCCGACAATTTGTGCAGGCGCCAGTGATATATTGACGGCTAACGGTGCTACATCTTATACATGGACACCTGCTGCAACCCTTTCAAGTGGAACAGGAACTTCTGTAACTGCTTCACCGGCAACAACTACAACTTATACTGTTACGGGAACAACAGGAACTTGTTCCGGAACAGCTACTGCAACTGTTACGGTGAATCCGAATCCGGTAATTTCTGTAAATAGCCCGGCAATTTGTACAGGATCAAGTACAACATTAACTGCTTCCGGTGCCACTTCTTATACCTGGACACCTTCTGCAACGCTTTCCGGCGGAACGGGAACTTCTGTAACGGCAACCCCGGCTGCAACTACAACTTATACGGTTACAGGAACATCGCTCGGATGTTCGGGTTCAGCCACTTCTACGGTTGTTGTAAACCCGGTACCAACAATAAGCGCTTCTAATAATGGACCGCTATGCCCAGGACAAACATTGATCTTAACAGGAAATGGCCAGGCCGGTGGAACGTACAGTTGGTCAGGCCCGAACAGTTTTTCAAATGCTACTCAGAATCCTCAAATTGCAAGTGTCGGCAGTGTAAATGAGGGAACTTATACCGTTACAATCACTTTGAACGGATGTACCAATTCGGCAACAACAACTTTTGCGTTAAGTCCGAATATTCCGTCTACAATTAATCCGAACGGACCTTATTGTCAAAATGATCCGGTCACAATTCTTTCATCCGTTAATCCGGGAGGAACATGGAGTGGAACGGGAATTACAAATCCAACGACAGGAGCATTCGACCCAAGTTTAGCTGCTATAGGCAACAACACCATTACGTATCAGATTGCGAGTGGCTGTAATACTTCTTCGACTTCAACTGTGGTAGTAAATGGTCTGCCAAATCCAACATTCACGTCAAATGTGATAGATGGTTGTGCTCCTTTGAATGTTCAGTTTACGAACACAACTGTCGGATCAAGTTCGGTTGTATGGGATCTTGGAAATGGAAATACCCCTTCACAAATGAATCCTTCAACGGTTTATAATAATGTAGGATGTTATCCTGTTTCTTTAGCTGTAACTGATGCAAACGGTTGTTCGAACGCTGTTACTATGAATTCGTTTATTTGTGTTCTTACGAGTCCGAATGCACAGTTTATGGTTGGGAATGCGGCAGCTCCGGTTTCAAACCCGGTTTTCCAATTTACTAACTCATCTACAGATGCAGTATCTTATCTTTGGAATTTCGGAGATGGTACGTCTAATACTATATTTAGCCCGTCGCATACGTACGACGAAACTGCCGGTTCTTACCTTGTTGAGTTAGTTGCTTATAATGCTGCCGGATGTTCAGACACCGCTCATGTAATTGTTACGGTAAAAGACGAGCAGATATTCTATGTTCCGAACGCGTTTACACCGAACGGTGATGAATCGAATAATACATTTGCTCCGGTGTTTACTTCTGGCATTGATGAGGCGAATTTTTCGCTTGTAATTTATAACAGATGGGGAGAAACCTTATTTGAATCGAAGAATCCTTATGAAGGTTGGGATGGAACATATCATGATCAAATTGTTCCTTCGGGAAGTTACGTCTGGTCATTAAGATTCAAGGATCCGAAAAGCGACGATAAGTTCGAGTTCAGCGGAAACGTTTCTGTAAACTATTAATCGTTCAACATTAATTTGATCACTTGTTTCGATTCATTCGTAACAACGCTCAACAGATATACGCCTGAAGGAAGATTATTCGTAATGATCTGCGAATAATCTTTGGATTGCGTTTTTACTTCGATGGATACGTTGTTTCCCGCTAAATCGTGCAACTGGAAAGTTGAATTTTCTGCATCGGAATTGACAAGTACAGTTCCTGAACTCGGATTAGGATAAACCATGAGCGAAGATTGATCGAAATCATTAATCCCTGCATGTGAAATGGCATAATCGATAGCTGCTTTTATATTCGGAAGCGGCCCAATATGCGCTTCAACAACTGTGAAATCACCGTCATTTTGCGGCTGACCGGTCAATGTGAAAATACTGACGATCTGATCGCGTGTCAGTGTTGACCAGGTTGTGTTGAAATAAGTTGAGTTTAATACAGCAACCGCTCCCGTTACAATTGGAGAAGCGCCGGAAGTCCCTCCGAAATCGGCGGTGTAAAATTCATCGTGTGTATCGCTGAAAAGATCACCATAACCGGTAGAATAGATCGATTCGCCATTTCCCTGAACAGAAACCGCACTTCCGTAATTAGAGAACCACATGGTTGAACGTTCAACGTCGGATGTTCCTACGGAGCCGGCACCAACAATAATTGCTCCTGAACCATTTCCTGCCAAAAACGGATAATGTCCGTCGTTGTCGATGGAATAAACCGGATCATCAAAGTTTTGCTGACCATTTCCTGCGGCTTCAACGACAATAATTCCCTGGCCAACAACTACCTGAATGGCATCGTAAAATTCTTTGATCCATTCAACGGCTACCAGCCCGTATTGAGAACCCTGGCTCTCATCATAATTTGGTCCGTACGTTTGCTGTTCTATTAACACAATGTCATTCGGATTAAGATGCATTGTAGATTCGATCAAAGCGTTTTCAAGTTCGTAATTGAAGTCGTAGTAGCATCCTCCAAAGAATAACTCACTTGCATAAGCAATTCCGGTAGTTCCGATTCCATTGTTGAGCGAAGCAATTTCTCCTAACACGGCAGTTCCGTGATCTCCGCCACCACCACCGAACGGATCTTCAGGTGTTGGTCCGCAAATGGTGACATTCGGTAAATCAGTATGTGTCTCGTTGAAGAAGTATTCAATGTCGTACACCTTGATTCCTTCACCGTGATTATTGTAGAATGACCAAACCTCTTCCGCGTTAATGCCCGTAGATGCATTCTGAAGATAGGTCTGCATTGCTTGATAGCTAGGGGCACTTGCGTTAAAAAGACGAGGAGCTTTTTTCACCATTTCAACGTCGCTTGATTCTTTTAATGTTGAAAGCACGTGATCAATCTGAGTAATATCATTTACAAAAAAACGGTAATCCTGGTTCAAATCCGGAAGTTTTTTATTCAGATTTTTCTCGGCGACTAATCGAAGACTATCCATTTTTTCTTCCGAAATAGAGTAGGTTCTTCTCCATTCTCCCAAACCATTTAATTGAAGCTGAAGATCCGGATTTCCATCAATCATCATGAACTTATCAACCAAATCGATAGCTTTTCCTTCTTTAAAACGAACAAATAAGGTTCTGTCTGTTTTATCTTGTGCGTGAAGCGAAATAACGCATGCAAATACTGCGAAAAGGGTAGAGAACTGTTTCATAAATAAGAATCTTGAATCAATAATACGAAAGCTAAGTCAAACTTAAATCAAAGATTACTAATCGTTTACTTAAAAGCTGTTCTGATTGATTCAGCTACTGATTTTAGCGCTTTACAGTTCCTAATGCAGCGGAAGAATTATCTGTATAATGAATGGTTTTGGAAGCTGCGTTTGTTGTGCTGTCAAGAATTTCAGCTAAAACTTCGTCAACGGTAATCAACTGCATGCACTGATTGTTCCCTTTGCACGGAGGTACTGTAAACTCATGCACACACGGGCTGCAATAAGCGTTTTTGTAAATCGCTCGTACATTTTTCCCAAGACCATATTGTTGCGGAGAACATGGACCGAATAAGGCAACTACATTGGTGTCGAGCGAAGATGCCAGGTGCATTGGACCTGTATCGTTGGTGATAACAAGTTCTGCGTTTCGCAGCAATTCGATGAGTTCTGCCAGGGTTGTTTTTCCGCTCAGGTCAATAACCAAATCATCTCCAATAAAAACGTCTGAAATTACTTTTACATCAATCGCTTCATTTTTACTTCCTATCAGAACAATTTTCATTTCAGGGTAATGTTCCCGAATTCTATGGATTAATGAAGTAAAAGATTGAATTGGCCAGCGACGTTCAAACCGAAGATCTGAGGCATTTGGATTGATGACGAAATACCTGCCTAAATTGAACGGATTCGTTTTTTGCTCAATGGAATAGAGTGAAGAAGTCACATTTTCTATTCCCAATAGCCGTGCAAATTGTAAGTATGCTTCAGCAATGGGAGCCTTTGTATTGAAATACATCATGTGTGTATACATTCCCATTCTGTAACGGTAGGAGCGCAGGTAATATCCAAAACGATCTCTCGCCATACTGAGAGTAGTTATAATACTGCTGTAATTGGAATAAATTTCAAGGTCGATATACAGATCAGCTCTTATTCGGATAAGTTTAAAAACCAGCCCGATGGTTTGGCTAATGAAAGGCAACAGTTTTTTATCGTCTACAATTAAACTCTGATCAATAACACTGATTTGAGAAAGAATTGCCTGGTTCTCAATAGTACTGACAAAAATGATCTTTGCGTTTGGGTAATTGGCTCTGAGCGTTTGCAGTAAAGGTGTTGCCTGAATAATACTTCCCATTCCTTTGAACTTGCAAACAACAATGGTTTTCATTTCGCCTTTCAGTGAATGATCGAAGCGGGTAATTTTTCCGACAAGCCGAACAAGTAAATTCAATGGATATGCAACCAGGAATCCAAGAAGCTTGTCGAGTCTTATTTTTGTTTTTGTATTCACCTGGCTAAATGTACCAATTTCAAATCATTCCAATGCACCGCACAGTCTGAGTTTAGTTCAAATTCGCTGATTGGATTCAACACTGCATTTTCTGAATATCCTATCGGAATCAGGTAGTTGTGGGTTCCTTTTTTCAGCTTGAAGAATAAACTCCAATTTCCGGCTTTTATTGCGCAATTTCCTAATTGACTTGATGTTAGCTTGATACGCAGAAAATCGCCTGTCCTGATCTTCGATTTCAATGAAACCAGGTTTTTTCCATTTTCAAAACGAAGGTAGAGATTGTCCCGACTTTCTTTTTCCTTACGGTCGAAATTCCAATAGTAGGGCAGATAACCTAGATCCCAGTTTTCAGTTGGAACCACATAAGAAATAGCTGTTTTGAACCGTGTTTTTTCCTTTTTCGCTTTCCAGAGAACGAATCCATCTATGGTTTTGTACGGTTCGTAGTTGTCAAAAATGAAAGCTGCCAGTTTGTAGTAACGGACCTTATTTGGAATGCCGTCTGTTCCGTCTAAATAAGTTTCCGGATCCGTTTTAAGAATCACAATCGGAACTTTCAATGATCGAATTTCTTTTAAAGCTTCGTCCTGAAGATAGTCATCAACTACATTTTGAAGAAACTGATTGAAATAGGAGGGAACATCACGTTTACTGTAATAATACAATAACGGATGATTGGAGAAATCAAGGAATGTTTCGTCGCTTTTCAGTTCTGTTTTCAGGAAGGAAATAATTCGTCTGTTCGAATTAGTAAATTCTTCCGAAGGCTTAACCCGTTGAATCGCTTTCGTCTTCAGGTCAGGTAAATTCTTTAATGAAAGTGAAACGGGTGCTTCAAAACGATTACCGGATTGATTAACGGGCTGGATCGTGAAGAAAATCCCGGTGGTAAAAAAGAAAACAAGGGTGTAATAAACCATTTTCCAGTTCTTCAGAAATTTTAATCCGAATAAGAACGAAATCAACCATGCAAATGAAGTGATTTGAATTTCCTTTTGTTCCATGAAACTGTGACGAACCAAACCGCGTTGCAAATTGAAAATGTAAAATGCAATTAAGAGAACAATCGTCCAGTCGAGGGCTTTATTCGTGGTAGATCTAATTCCGAAAAGCGTATACAAGCCAATCAAAACAAGAGCTATCGGCAGAATGAAATAATCCATGTAATAGAGGGCAGTTCTAAAATAGGTAACGTCAGACAGCCCGTGCGCCTGGTTCGCTCCGAAATAATGAAGTGCTTCCTGCAAATGCGGTTTGATAGCAAGAAATAAACATCCGCCAACAATTCCAAATAATAAAATGGAGAAGATCACGAGCTTTTTGAACGAACTGCGAAAATCCTTTTCCAGGAACCACCAAAGAATGAAAACAACAACTCCGCCTGAAATGAGTGAAACTGCCAGGTCAAGTCGCCAAAGAAGTAAGAATGCAATCCAACCGGCAAAGTAGTATAACCGCTTTTGTTCGTTTGTTTGGAAAAAGCGAATCATTGGAATGATCGGCAAAAGCACAAAGGCGAAATACGGTGGAATAACAAAGAACAGGAACGGAACAAAAAACAAGATTGCGGTTAACTCGAGTTTGTTTCCGAGTAAAGCGCGCAGGAAGTAATAGATGATCAACAGATTGAAAACCTGGATGAGGTTTACGTAAATCAATGGTGCAGCAGTTCCGTCGAAACCGAACAGTGAAGTGTAGATCCAACTCAACGAAAAATCAGAGAATAGATGTGAACTCAGATTATCAATTATAGGTAATTCACCAAATTGATGAAACTGCATGATCGGATTCAGAATATTTGCCGATTCAAAGAACTCGTTTGGCTGATCAATAATTGGTGAATACATTTGGCAGAGGGTTATTCCGACCAAAGCAAGTGGAATCCATTGCTTATATAAAACCTCAGTTTGATTTTTTCTTCGCCAAATGAAATAACTCAAACAAATTAAGCTGAAAATGATTCCCAAAACGAGGTAACTATTCAGTTTTAAATCGAGCTGAACGAAGAAAATACTTCCTTCAATGCTTAAAAACGCGATAATGGGCGAACAAATCGCAAACGAAACAACCGGATAAAGAAGAGGGCTCTGTTTCTCAGATAAAAACCACCAGAGAAAAAGTCCTGCAGCGATTACCAAACCAATCACAACACCGTGAAACAGCAAGTGATTCACTAAAACAATCAACCCCAGACCAATGGCAAATTCTGCTGAAAAGCTCTTTTCCCTGATTCGTTTATTCAATCCGAAGAGGTAAAGTAAAAAGCCGGAGGTTATTAAAAACCAAATTGATTCTTTATTCCCTATTTCGAAAAAGACACAAGCGCTCAATAAACTGCTGAGAAGCATTAACGGATCAATCCATTCCAGGAAAGGATGTTTTTTCGAAGTTCGCTGCAAAAGCTTTTGAAGCAGGAAGTAAAACAGGAGGAAGGTTAAACTTCCAGCCAGAATAAATTTGTAGTACACCTGAACACGCTGGTTCACAGAAATGGCATCAGCTGTTGCCCGACCTAGTAAGAACGGTTCATCCGTCCCCAATTCGAGATTGATATTTCCCGCAAACACACAAAGAAGTGCGAGTGTAATAGAAATAGACCAGATGAACGGACGAAATTGCATCGCGTTAAAGTTAGCAGATTTTCAGAACAGCGAAACGAACAGATTTACTTTGAAGTACTGAACTTTCCAAGTGCAAACAAAGTTGGAATTTTCCCGATATCGTAAGCATTTTCTCTCCAGTCTTTGATCGACATCGTTTTAATGCTCTCATCCGGAAGCGTCAAATTGGAAGCAACACACAACAAAGTGTCGTCCTGCAATTCGTTTAACAAATCTTCCAAGACGTGCATATTGCGGAATGGAGTATCCATGAACAACTGCGTCTCATTGTTTTTACGAGCTCTCATTTCCAGGTCTTTCATTTTGCGGACACGCTCTTTTTTGTCTTTCGGTAAATATCCGCTGAAAGAGAAGTTTTGTCCGTTAAATCCGCTTCCTATCAGTGTAAGCAAAATAGAACTCGGTCCAACAGTAGGACAAACCTGATATCCTTTTTCATGAGCCGCAGAAACCAAAATTGCTCCTGGGTCTGCAATACAAGCGCACCCCGCTTCACTGATTATCCCAACGTTTTCACCATTTTCCAACGCTTTTAGTGCCGGATAAAGATCGTGAGGAGTAGAATTTTTATTGATTACAATAAATGTAGAATCGTCAATTGGAAAAGTCCGATCAATTTTACGAAGTAAACGACGGGCTGATTTCACTTCTTCTACTGCAAAAAAGCGCAGGCTTGCTGCAATTTCCATTACTTCAGCCGGAATAATATTTTGTGTTCCTTCTCCGCCTAATGTATTTGGAATTAGAAATAGTTTACCTGTTCTCATCGTTGTTTAAATTCGTTGTTTATGAATGCCTCTGTGGCTTCTTTAAGTAATTGAATGACGTCTTTGAAATCCTTGTCGCCGCCGTAATACGGATCGGGAACCTCCATGTTTTCATTCGGATGTAATTCGTTTAAGTACAAACGTACTTTTGATTTGTCGGCTTCATTTCTTGCCAGGGAAAGAATATTCTTTAAGTTCGACTGGTCCATTGCGAAGATAATATCAAAACGCTCAAAGTCTGAAACTTCAAATTGTCGTGCTCTCAATGAATCAATCGGAACATTGGCTTCAGCCGCCCATTTGCGCATTCGATTGTCGGGCTTTGCACCAACATGATAGTTTGCCGTTCCGGCAGAATCTACTTCTATTTCAAGGTTCAAATCTCTGGCATATTTACGTAACCAGCCATCCGCCATCGGTGATCGACAAATGTTTCCCAGACAAACCATTAATACTTTCATTTTTCCCTGTAATTGGTTTGCAAATATACACAGACCTTTTGAGCTGGAAATGTTCATTCGCGAAGCCTTTCTGAAATCTAAAAACTGTTAAATATTCATTTGAAGCGTAATATTTACAACTATTTACCATTAAGTGCATTATATAAATGTTATATTCGATTAAATCAACACGTGTGCTATGAGACAGTTAAAAATTGTAAAGCAGGTTACCAATAGGGAGACAGCGTCATTAGACAAGTACCTGCAGGAAATTGGTCGTGTAGACTTAATTACTGCCGATGAGGAAGTAGAGTTGGCACGAAGAATTCGTGAAGGCGATACTGCCGCGTTAGAAAGACTTACAAAAGCCAACCTTCGTTTTGTTGTATCTGTATCTAAACAATACCAAAACCAAGGTTTGTCACTTCCTGATTTAATTAATGAAGGAAACGTAGGTTTGATTAAAGCTGCAGAACGCTTCGATGAAACAAGAGGTTTTAAGTTTATTTCTTATGCCGTTTGGTGGATTCGTCAGTCGATTTTGCAGGCATTGGCAGAACAGGCGCGTATTGTTCGGCTGCCCTTGAACAAAATTGGAACAATTAATAAAATTAACAGAGCTTACAGTGAGTTGGAGCAGTTGTATGAACGTCCCCCGTCTGTGCATGAGTTGGCAGAGTTTTTAGAATGCTCTGTTGAAGATGTCCGTCAGTCGATGTCTAATTCCGGACGGCATGTTTCTATGGATGCTCCGTTGTTGGAAGGAGAAGAAAGTTCTTCGAGCATGTACGATGTACTTCCGAATGACGCACTTCCTTCACCGGAAGATGAATTAACGAAAGAATCGCTTAGAAAAGACATTGAACGCTCGTTGAGTTCGTTAACAAGCAGAGAAAGCGACGTAGTACGTTTGTATTACGGATTGAATGGGAAACACCCGCTTACACTGGAAGAGATCGGAGATATCTTCGACTTAACCAGAGAAAGAGTAAGACAAATAAAAGAAAAGGCTATTCGCAGATTGAAACATACGTCCCGAAGCCGGATGCTTAAAACATACCTTGGTTAAGCGGGATCAACGTCGATAATCAGTCGAATTGGTTTGTAAACAGGAACGCTATAGAATTGATCCGTTAATTCGTGTATGCGTTCCTTTACTTTTTTATGCGGGGCCGAACTTTCAATTTTCAGAAGAATCTCTTTCATATAATAATTCTGAACGCGTGCAATAACCGGGAATTCAGGTCCTATTACCCGTTCGTGAAACACACTTTTAAGCAAATTGGCATACTGTTCAGCTGCCTCGCCAACCAGATTCGGGTCCTTGTGTTTTATAACGAAACGAATGAGTTTGTAAAATGGGGGATAATGATAATTTCTTCGTTCGATCAATTCGTTTGCAGCAAATTCATCGAAATTGTGTTCAATGGTTTTTTGAATTACCCAGTGGTGCGGGCTGCTGGTTTGAATAATGACTCTCCCGCGTTTGTCTCTTCTGCCGGCACGACCTGCAACTTGTGTCATTAGCTGGAAACTTCGTTCGAATGCCCTGAAATTTACTTTATGCAATAACAGATCTGCATCAAGAATGCCCACCAGACCTACATGATCGAAATCCAAACCTTTAGCAACCATTTGAGTTCCAATCAGCACATCAATATTCCGCGCTTCGAAGTCGGAAATAATTTGCTGATGGCTGTTCTTATTCCTGGTTGAATCCAAATCCATTCGGGCTATTCGAATATTTGGAAGGAGCAGCTGTAAATCATCTTCAATTTTTTCTGTTCCGAAACCAAGCATTTTCAGTTTATTGCTGCCACATTGCGGGCAAGTTCCGATAGGCGGAATGTGGTAGCTGCAATGATGACATTTGAGCAGGTTTGCCTGTTTATGGTAATTTAAAGTAGTGTCGCAATTCTTGCAATTCGGACTAAAAGCACACACTTCGCAGCTCCAGATAGGAGTATAACCTCTTCGGTTCTGAAATAATATGATCTGTTCATTTCGTTCCAGCGCTTCTTTCATTTCAGTAAGCAAAAACGATGAGAAATGACCATTAACCGTTTTTTCGATGCGTTCTTTCTTCATGTCCGCAACGAAAATTTCGGGAAGAGCCACCTCTGAAAAACGCTTTGTTAAAAGCACATGTCCGTACCTGTTTTCCTGGGCGTTGTAGAATGTTTCTATCGAAGGAGTTGCTGAGCCAAGCAATGTTTTTGCTCCGAAAAGCTTGCTCAGTACAATTGCCATATCACGGGCATTGTAGCGTGGAGAAGGATCATGTTGTTTGAAACTGCTTTCGTGTTCCTCATCCACAATAACTAATCCGAGGTTTTGGAACGGAAGGAATAACGCAGATCGTGCCCCTACAACTACTCGGAATTTATTGCTGTTGTTCGCCAAAACCTGGTTCCAGATCTCAACGCGTTCGTTTCCGTTGAATTTTGAATGGTAGATTCCAACCTGCGATCCAAAATATGCCGATAAACGCTGGATTAACTGCGTTGTCAATGCAATTTCAGGAACAAGGAAAAGGACTTGTTTTCCCTGCTCTATTTGCTGCTGAATGAGGTGGATGTATATTTCGGTTTTACCGGATCCGGTTATTCCCTGAAGTAAAACAATATCTTTCTCGGCAAACTGTTCATGAATTTGATCATGCGCTTCTTTTTGATGCGCCGACAATTTAGGGAAAAGCAATTCTTCCTGGCTGGATTCCTTCAGGCGGGAAATTTCCAGCCGCTCTGAGTAGATTATTCCGGTTTTTTCAAGCGTATTTATTGCTGAAAGGGAGCAACCATTATCTTCCAGCTGTTTTCTGGCAATAGGAAACGATTCTCCGTTTTTCAAACCACCAAGGTGAAGCATTTCCAACAGAACCTGCTCTTGTTTTGCTTTGGATTTTGAGCTTTGGAAAGATTCAAATAACTCATTTAACCGGTCCTCATTGGAAAACTCATCTGTAAACCGGACAAAAAGAGCGGTTTTGGCAATAAACTTGTCGTTGATTTCTTCCTGGGTAACTACGATTCTTCTTTCTATTAGCCGTTTTATAAGTGGTTGAACCGTTTTGATCCCAATGAGCTCAGAAATATCTTTCAGGCTTAATTGTTCTTTCAGGCAAAGCGCATCAATAATTAAACTTTCCCGTTCATTCAGTTCTGTTTCCGGAATGAAATCAGGATGCAATACAATGATGGTTTCGCTTGCCAGTTTGAAATTTGCCGGAAGGGCAGCATTCATTACGTCACCGATAGGTGCCATATAATATGATTCGATCCATTTCCACAGTTTGTACTGCTGCGGACCAATGAGCGGCTTCTCATCCAGAACTACTTCAACGTATTTTGATTGATATTCCTGCGGAATTTCTTCGTGAACACGTGTGATAATTCCGGTTACGAATTTTCCTTTTCCAAATGGAACAACTACGCGGACAAAAGGCTGTACATGCGGATTTAATTCGAACGGAACGCGGTAGGTAAATTCTTTACTTATTGCAACCGGGATTATTACATCTACAAAAAGCGTTACTCTATCCGTCATGAAACAAAGTTAACGAACTGCTAAAACTTTTAACGGGAAAATGACAGATGTGGATAAAAAAATCCCCCTTAGTTTAACTAAGAGGGATCGAATGTTGTTATTGACAAGTGTATGTCTCGCCTTGAGCTATGTCAGTTGGATGATCACTGCAGAAGAGGAAACTTCCAGTAATTGGCCCGGTACATAATTCACGTACAGATTTTGTATCTATTGCTCTCGCGTAAGGAGAGAACGGTTGCCAATCCGGTTTTATCTGAATGGCTTTGTGGCGAGAGGAGAAAATCCCGATAACTTGCCGTCCGTCACTAACTGTTAAATTCGTGTATGACGGTTTGTTCTGGGCAAGAGAAGAATTTGGCTTACTTAATAAAATATATTTACTCAAATCTTCAGCACCACCGGTAACTATTATTTCAATCTTACTCAACTGTCTGCGATCGATATTGGCATCATTCGTAACATTATCTTTGATCAGGTTATAGAAAACGTTTCCGTTTGCCTGGAAGCTTACACTTGTTTCTGTAATTTGATCACCATTCAATTCACCGAGTTTCCATGTAAATGATTTTTCTACGGGAACTCCGTTAAAGTATTCTTTAAAATAAACTTTCATACGAGCATCTACAATTTGGGCACGGTAGGTGTCGCTTCCAACGTTAACCTTAACATTTGCATTTGTGTATATTTGCCCGCTGGAGGTGGATGTTACAAATGATAATGCAGCCAGTGAACTGGGATATGTAATACTAACCGGATTAACGAGTTTTGTTTCACTGTTTATAGTGTATTCACCACCATTGGCTACCGCAACCAGTTTATAAGTAGCATCTTGTTTTAAAGCTACTGTAAGATCCGGATCATTGTTTGCCGGTTGATTGTTGTTGTCGTATACTTCCGTTTGGAAATAATACACCTTTTGATCCGGAGAATAGAATGCACCTTCTGCTTTATTAGAAAGAATAGTGTCTCGTAAGGACCAGGTTCTTACTTTAACCAACGTACCGTTATTTCCGGAAACAGGGACCCATTCTTCAATTTTCACGTCTATATCCTGGTAATAACTTGAATCAGGAATCAGGGCAACATTTACAGCATTATTAGATCCTCCGAATGAATGGGTGATTTTGATATAATGTAAAGAATCAGATTTGTCCAGCAGTCCGAAAACAACTGGCGTTTCTACATATTCACCATCGTGACCTATTTCGTCTTCACAGCTCGAAAATAAAACAAGAGCAGGAATTAATAAAAAGTACAATTTGGAGAGTCTTTTCATAAGGTTTTGCATTTGGTCAAAAATACGAACTTAAATCAAGCTTATTGAACACTTTAATCAATAATTATTGCCATTCGTTCAAGTGACCAAACGATTTGGGGATTAAAACCGCGCATGAATAAGTATTCCGATTATTGGCAACTGAAGTTTTCTCCTGCATCTTGCGGATTGTCGCTACAGAAGAGCAAATCTCCTGTTATTGGGCCGTTACAGAGCGCTTTAACAGATGCAAGTGTAATTGCGCGTAAAATAGGGTGGTCAGGATCCCAGTCTACTTTTGTATATGTTTTCATGTAGCTCGATGTGAAAACACCAATGACTCTTCGACCGTCTGACGCAGTAACATTTGTGAAAAAATCTTTTCCATATTCGAATGAAGAAGTTGGTTCGCCCAAATGAATATAATCTGACAAGGTTTTTGATGCACCGGTGAAAGAGATCTTAATTTTTGATAATTGCCGTTTAGTAATTGCTGGATCATTAGTAGCTGTTGCTTTGATCTTCTCATAAAATGTTTTTCCATACAGATCAAACGAAGCTCCTTCAGAAGCTGCTTCTTTCGAACCCAGATTAACAGAAAATGATTTTTCAACGGGTGTACCATTATAAAACTCATTAAAAAATACCTCAACAGAAGCATTCACAATTCCTGAAAAACCCGCAGTAAACACACCTGCATTGTATGCGGTTGGGTTTGTTGTTGAACCGCAGAATCCAAGCGCTACATTAGGTGCCGGTGAAAGCACAGAAAATTCTCCAACGAGTCTTGTTTCACTATTGATGACATATTCACCTCCATTTACTGTTGCAACTAATTTATAAACTGCCGGTTGTTTCAGTGCCACAGATAAATTTGGATCAAAATCTTGAGGAATATTGCTGCTGCTGTATGCATCTGTTTTGAAGTAATATACTTTTTGGGCCGGTCCATAAAAAGTTCCCGGTGCTTTTCCGTTGAGGATGGTATCTCTCAAGGTCCATGTTCTCGTTTTTTGCATATTCGAGTAATTGGAGGTGAGCGGAAGCCATTCTTCAACTTTTACATCAATATTTGAGTAATAACTCGAATCAGGAATTTGTGCCACTTCAATGGCGTTATTTGCTCCGCCAAAGGAATGGGTGATTTTTACATAATGCAATGAATCCGTTTTGTCGAGAAGTGCAAAAACAACAGGTGTTTCAGGACCTGCCATCTGTGGCAGGTCGTCTTCGCAGGCAGTTGTAATTACAAGCAATAATAAAGTGAACAACAGGTAAGCAAGTTTTCTCATTGTTAATTACGTTGATCTGAAACTTGCCCTAAAATAAGCTTTTTTCTGAAATTATTTCACCCTGTTAAAGCGCATTGCTCTTAACATCCAGTTCGGAAGGAAAGCTCCCGGTTTTTTGTTTTTCAGATGAATGTACCACCCGAATTTTTTCATTACCGGAACTTTATGTGTTTCAACAAATTCGATCCACGTACCGTCCGGATCTTCAATATAACTGAATCGACCGCCGGCTTCACCCATGTCGAATGTTTTTCCGGAATCAACTGTAAACGGAAATCCTTTTGCTTCACATTCTTTTTGTAAATCATCCATTCCCTGGATATCGAAACACAAATGGATGAATCCCCAATCTCCCCAAAAACGATTTTTGAAAATGGAAACAGCATCTGTTCTGTCAATCGCCTGTATCAATTCTATCTGAGTAGGGCCAAGTAGTTTGGCGAAAGGGCCTTTTCGATCTTCAGGATGAGAAAGAAGTACGCGTCTGATCTTTTGATTCCCGTTGGGAATATTGTCAAACGCACCAAAGGTATCGGTTACATCATATTCTACTTTCGAATAACCCAAAATGTCCTGGTAAAGCGGAAGTGCTTTTTCAATCGAACTAACTCCGATCATTGAGCCGGCCACGCCCCCCGTTTTCCCTTCAAATTTGGTGTTCATAAACCAGCCTGAACCTTCAACAATATCGAAAATATTTCCATTTGGGTCTATGACCATAAAGTGTTTTTGCCCGTTCGGTAAAACCTGAGGCTCACTCAATACGTTTGCGCCTTTCGCCTTTAAAAAAGTATATGTTTCGTCTACATTGCGCGATTTCATACGACAAGCGTACAAACCGAAATCACCTAGTCTAATCGGGAAATCAGCTTTCACCGTTGGCCTGGAAGTAAATTGCCAGATTTCGAAACCACCGCCGCTTTCCATTGAAAGCGCCAAAGTTGCAGTTCTTGCATGTACATCACCTCCGGTATATCTTGTCATCAAAGGCGCTTCAGCAGCCTCTTCAAAGATTCGAACGTCCATTCCAAAATGTTCACGATACCATTTCCAGATTTCCTGTACGTTTGGCACCCCGATTCCCATTTGTTGAATACCGCAGATGATTTTGCTCATAGTTATTTTTTTAGAGGGGCGAAGATAAACAGATTTAATGGAAAATTTAAAATTGAAAATGTAGAAGAACGAAATGTGTTAAAACTGGGAAATCAATAAAGGAGCAAGATCTGGCTTTTCTTTTCCATAGCGGATTGGAATTTTTAATTTACCTGAGCGCTTTATCGTTGAAAAGAATGAATCCGTATGAAAACTGAAAGTAAATGGGCTGAGCCTGTAATGGGAAATAGTTTGCTGTAACCCGTAATGGTCCAATTGGTGAGTGATAAATGGCAGATGCAGCAGCAACTATCGATTCACCTTTAAATAGAGGGGAATACCCGAATGTACCATCGTCGTTTTGTGTTAATTGTTTGAAGGGCTGGAACATATATGCGTCAACCCGGATATCGATATGTTTGGCAGGTGAAACTATCAGGTTTAAGCCGCCGCTAATAAACTGCGGAGAACGGTATTCCGGTAAGAAGAATGTTTTTAGATCAGGAAGTGCCTGGAACGAATTTAGATTCAGCAGAGTAGCAGTATAGTTCTTGAACAGACTTTGGCTCGATACGCTCGCAATTCCGTGTACACCAATAGATATATGTTTTTTGTGTAACGGAAATGTATGAAATTCGGCGTTTAATGTAATCCATTGATGATGGTTCCGGTAATCATAATCAGTTGGCGATGTGGATCCTGAAATACTGTGTTCTTTACCCTGTACCAGTTTTGCATTGAAAGAAAGAAGTGTTCCCGCACTGGCAAATTGCTTTCTGTTCAGGGAATTTTGTTCGAGAAGAAATGATATTGCATCACCATAAAAACGGGTCAGATCAGTTGTGTCTTTGTTGGTGAATTCAGTGGTCTGGTAATAGTTGTCAACAAGTTCAAAATGTTTGTAGTCGAATACACTTTTTGAATTATTGAATAGCGGAATTTTTACCTGGCCACCAGCGTATGTTTCGTACTGCACCAGAAACGAAGGTTGTACATCTTCAAAAAATGTTGCGAAGCTTTTGAAATAATCATACCGATTCAAACAAAAATAACCCTTAAATGAAACGGGGTAATAGGAAGGGAGATGAATCTCACCGCTTATTTTTCCCGATCCGTAGAACTTTCCGAAATAACTGTTTACTTCAATCATACTGGCGGCTCGTGCCAAATGGAAATAATTCAATTGTACAAAACCCGTGTTAATTGCTCTGGAACTTATAATTCCACCGAAATCTACCCGAAGGTTTCTGGTACTGGTTACATCAACATGCAGTTTGTATGTTGAGTCATCTTTCAGATCAATAGTTGGAAATAAATAATCGATTTGTGGTGTTGCATAAGTTCTGAAATACCTGCGTTCCATTTGCTGGTATGTCAGTAATTGCTGTTTGTTGTTTTTTAGAATCGATTTTCGGACGTAGCTTTCGTCTAATCTCCGGCTATTGGTAGTTTGTACTTCGCTGATTTTAAATGGTGGAAGTTTACTTAAAAACTTTGCTCGTTTCGCCGCTAATTCTTCCGGTGTTGTTCTGCAGGACACAAGATTCTTAATGGAATCCATCATCAGAATGGTTGATGCGTACCCCTGATTAATGGCTTGTTCTACTTCATCAAATTCAAAGGTGGAGATATTGGTTTTCGGCTGAATCAAAATGCTGTTTTCACAAGGGATAGTGAAGTTTGATGGTGTAACCAACATGTTGGTTATTTGACTGATCAGGTCATCTTCCCTGGGAGGTGAAGCATTGTATGAAACGTTGCTTCCGATTACAAATTGCGGATTGAAGCTTGCACACATAACATCTCCCGGGAAGTTGTTGTAAAGTCCGCCGTCGAAATAAAGTACCCCGTTTATGCGAATCGGGTTAACGAAAAACGGAAACGTCATAGAAGCTCTAACTGCCTGATTCAAATAGCCCTGATTGAAAACGGTGCTCTGCTTTGCTACAATATCGCTTGCCACACAACGAAAGGGAACCATCAAACTGTCGAAATTATTTTTTGCGCTGGCACCCGGGATTCCGAATAAATGCAGCATTTCAAAATCTAATAGTTCCGGACGAATAACATTAGTTGGTAATGATTTCTGGAACATACTGTCCAGTGAAACCGAAAATGAAACGGTAGAAGCTGTCGGATCACTTTCGCGAAGCAAGAATTCCTGAGACGATTTTACCGCTCCCTGAGTCATTAACTGGAATTCGGGGCTCAAAATGTAATCTTCAATTTCTTTCGGAGTGTATCCTACTGCGTATAAAGCCCCTACAAGTGCGCCGGTAGAAGTTCCGCTGATATAATCAATCGGAATATTGTTCTCTTCCAGGGCTTTAATCACCCCAACGTGCGCAAAACCTGATGCTCCGCCGCCACTCAATACTAATCCTACTCCTTTGTTTTGTGCAAAGACAAACGTTTGACAAATAAGGAATATGAAGATTAGAATAACTTTAATCACGTTATAAGGGCATTGGTAGTTCGGTGCAAAAATAACAAATAACAAAATAACCTCCGGAATTTACTTTTGTGTTCTTCACCTGAAAATTATTAGTTTACAATGAAATCAGGAATTATACCGACAGAAATGCTATCAGATCATTCTTATACTCACCGAACGTATGTTGTCTGAATCAAAAACTAACGCTTTTTCTCGTAACTTTGCACCAATGGAAACAAAAACGCAATCGAACGGTGAATTAGTATTGGTTCTTAAGACCTTTTATGGTTTAGAACAGGCTCTGAAGGAAGAATTGGAAGAGCTGGGCTATGAGAATATTGAGGTGTTGAACAGAGCCGTTCGTTTAAAGGGGACATGGAATGATGTATACAAATTGAATCTGTATTCACGATGCGCTCTTTCTGTTTTGGTTGAGTTAAGTACTTTCCAGTTGAAGGAAGATCGCGACTTGTATAAAGAAGCATCAAAAATTGACTGGACTCAATGGTTTAATGTTGACAAAACGTTTGTTGTTAAAGGTGCTGTACATTCAAGTTTATTCTCGCATTCCCAGTTTCCGTTTTTATTGGTGAAAGATGCTGTTGTTGACTGTTTCAGAGATAAAATAGGCGACAGGCCGGATATCAACGTGAAATCACCGCAATTAGTAATTGATATTTACGTTCGCGAAAAAGAAGGCGTTCTTTCAATTAATACGAGCGGGGCACCGTTGTTTCATCGCGGATACCGTGAAAGTACTGGTGAAGCGCCTTTGAATGAAGTGGTTGCTGCCGGATTGATCCGCATGTCAGGCTGGGATAGAAAATCTACTTTTTTCGACCCGTTCTGTGGTTCAGGAACACTTCTGATAGAAGCCGCTTTACTTGCCTTAGGCATTCCTTCTTCGATAGAAAGAACACATTATGCATTTAAGAATCTGAAAAACTATTCTCCGGATATTTGGCAGGAATTACATGACGGGGCACACAAAGTTGTTCGATCAATGGACGTGAAAATAGTTGGAAGTGATATTGATCCTCAAATGGTTTTGATTACTAAAAGAAACCTGCGCGGATTTTCATTCGGACGTTTTATTGATATAAAGGCAGAAGCTTTCCAGGAAGTAGAAATTCCGGAAGGACCTGGTGTTTTGGTTACAAATCCTCCGTATGGTGAGCGTTTAATGGATAATATTGAAGAATTGTATGCCGACATCGGAACAGCCTTTAAATTTAAAATGCAGGGTTACAACTGCTGGATGATTTCTTCAAGCGAAGAAGGATTCAAATCTATCGGGTTGAAACCTAGTAGAAAGATCAAGCTTTTTAATGGTGATCTGGAATGCTCGTTCAGAAACTACGTTATTTTCGATGGTGCGAAAAAAGATCTTTGGAAAGATAGTGATGCCTCTGCAGAATCTGCAATAGAAAATAATGGTATGGATCAATAATTATTGATCCATACTTTTTCGTTGTTAAAGAAAATCCCGTTCGAATACTGAACAATTACGATTCCCGAATTCATTTCCGGCACTGCAATTTTGTCTGTCGGCTCGTGAATTTCAATTTCAAAGATTAACGAACCGTTCATAGATCTAATCTGTAATTCAGTTCCCGGTGAAAACGCTTTGTTCGAAACAAGTTGCCCGTTCTCGTGGTGAATTTCATTGGACACATTTCTAATTTCAAACGACTGAATAGAAGAATATGAGGTTCTGCCGTCGAAATCCGTTTGTTTCAGCCGGAAGAAGTATTCATTTGGTTTTAATCCGGGAATTTCAAGCTGGTAGTTCTCAGGAGAAGTGTGATCACCTTTACTTTTTATTGTAGAAATGGGTTCGAAAGTCATCTTTTGAAGATTTAGCAGTTCAAAAGTAAAATAATCGTTATTGAATTCGCTTTCCATTGTCCAACCAATGGTTACGTCATCTTCTTCAACCACAGCTTCCATTTCTCCCCAGGTAACCGGTAAAACTACCGAACAATTGTCGGTAAAAGGAGTAATGCTTAAATCGTCAATTTGCAAATGATGGTCGTTTGCAGAATTGTCCACATCTTGCCACCGGAGGAAAAAATCCTGACCCGCCGGAATGTTTACATCCAAACATGCACTGATCTGAATTCTGTTCGCTGCGGCATTTCCATTTAACGCAAGGCATTGAGCCGATGTTCCGGTACAAGCTGTTCCACCAAGTCCTGAACTGTTTGTATTCGACCAAATTTGGTCAAAATCCAGTGCTGGTGCGGCTGTCCAGGTTCCGGCTGTTGTGCTGGTTATAGCGCTTCCGATCTGGTAATGAACGCTGATTGTATTCACATTCCCGTTGTTCTCTGCAATTGACCATTGTTCCCCGAAATAACTGATGTTCAAAGATGTGATTGCAACACCGGTATTGTTTCTGAGCCTTACCCCGTAAGTAACGGTTCCCGTACCACCTGAAGCCCTTGATCCAAGGCTTTTATCAGCGCCATCAATGTATGCGTACAATCTTCCTGTATTTGATCTGGCAGAAGCCGACAATTGAGTCATTAAATTAAAAGTTCCTGTATGATTTGCGTACCATCCAGTAAGATTAGTGTTATTTGTCCATGTCACGGTTCCGCCGTTCGTTGCCGAACAGGTTAGCGCAGAAAAGTTTTCTGTATAAGGAGTTCCGATAGTTGCAAGCGATACCTGGCCGTTCCCGTTTAAACAGTTGAAAGCAAGTAGTATAAAGAGTAGATTTCGCATTATTTTTTTGCAGTAAAAGTAGATGCAGGTCGAAGAAGTAAAGATTAATTCAGTATTAACTTATTGATTTTTAGATAAAAAACGATTTAGTGTTCGATGAAAATAAGCTTCTGGTGATTTGATTCTAGAATTGAGTGATCCGTTGAAAGTACTTGTAAATACCCCTATCCCGGTATTTCTGAAGCAAGTTAAAACTCTGAACTTTGCACAAAAAAGTATCATGAGAAATATCATTTTAGTCGTGGCAGTTATTCTGTTTAACCTGAATACGCATGCACACGCCATTTGGATTGAAACAAGCGCCACGGGAAAAACAGGGAAATCGCAGAACGTTCGTGTATATTTTGGAGAGTACAGTGAGAATGAACGCGATTCTGCGGGACATTGGTTTAGTGATTTGGGGCAATTTAAGTTATGGGTAACGGCTCCCGACGGAACTAAAACCGAATTGCTTACAAAACCCGATGGCAATGCTTTTTCTGTGAATTACATTCCGAAAACCAAAGGTGTTCATGTGCTTTCAATAGACCATTTGGTTGGAGACGTTTATTACGAATCATTGATCCACTATTATGCCCTGGCATCTGTAGTGGTAAACGAAGATGCTGTTACGGGAAGCGAGAATCTTTCAAAAGCAACCGGTTTTGCTGTAGAACTGGCTTTGGAAAAGTCCTCGAAAGTAGGAGAACAAGTTGAGGTTGATTTGTTTTACAATCAAAAAGCACCTGTTGAAGCAACATTCTCTGTTCAACCTCCGTTAGGCTGGACAAAAGAATTTGAGCTGAATGAAAAAGGGCATACCGTGTTTAAACCATACTTGGAAGGAAAGTACATGCTGGAAGGAATTTACACCGATAAAACTCCCGGAAAGCACAACGAAAAAGGATATACGGCGGTTTGGCATTGCGTGACTTACTGCATAGATGTGAAAAAGTAGCAGGTATAACCGAAAGTTGATTAATGAAGGTGGAAAATATAATAGCGAACCGAGCTAATCAAATAAACCAAACAAAAAAACGTCCCTGACAATAAATGCCAGGGACGTTCTAATAAATATCTGTTTAAGATTATCTTTTTGCGATATCAACGTAATCACGAGTGATTGCTCCTGTGTAGATTTGTCTCGGACGACCAATTGGTTCGCCACCTTCTGACATTTCTTTCCATTGAGCGATCCATCCCGGTAAACGGCCTAATGCGAACATTACCGTAAACATTTCGGACGGGATTCCAAGCGCTTTGTAAATGATTCCTGAGTAGAAATCTACATTTGGATATAAGTTACGCGATTTGAAGTAATCATCTTCCAAAGCAACTTTTTCTAATTTCTTGGCAATCTCCAATAACGGATCGTTGATTTTTAATTTTTCCAAAACATCGTCACATGCTTTTTTGATAATTGTAGCTCGTGGATCGAAGTTTTTGTAAACACGGTGACCAAATCCCATCAAACGGAACGAATCATCTTTGTCTTTTGCTTTCAATACCCATTTGTCAACATCACCACCGTCGTTGTGGATTTTCTCCAGCATTTCAATTACTGCCTGGTTAGCTCCACCGTGAAGTGGCCCCCAAAGTGCAGAAATTCCTGCTGAGATTGTTGCGTATAAATTCGCTTGTGATGAACCTACGATACGCACTGTAGATGTAGAACAGTTTTGTTCGTGGTCAGCATGAAGGATCAATAATTTGTTTAATGCATCAACAACAACCGGATCTACTGTGTAATCTTCAGTTGGCATTGCGAACATCATGTGAAGGAAGTTCTTTACATAATCGTACTCGTTTCTTGGGTACATGAACGGGTGACGCGTAGAGTTTTTGTAAGACCATGCAGCAAGTGTTGGCAATTTCGCCAGCAGGCGCAGAATCGTTCTGTTCTTTTTTTCCGGGCTTCTGTTCGGGTCTAACGATTCAGGGTAGAACGTTGAGAGTGAACAAACCATAGAAGACAAAACTCCCATTGGATGGGCTTGTGCAGGGTACGCTTCGAAGAATTGTTTCATATCTTCGTGTACAAGCGTATGTTTCTTAATGCTGGCAATGAAGTCGTCCAACTCTGCCTGAGTTGGCAAATTTCCGTAAATCAACAAATAAGTAACTTCAATAAATGTTGCTTTTTCAGCCAACTGCTCAATAGGATAACCTCTGTAACGAAGAATTCCTTCTTCGCCATCCAGAAATGTTATAGCACTTAACGTAGCGCCAGTATTTTTGTAACCAGGGTCTAAGGTTACATAACCTGTTTCCTGACGCAATTTTGAAATGTCAATTGCTTTTTCGTTTTCGGTACCTTCAATTACAGGGAATTCATAAACTTTTCCCCCCAATTCTATTTTCGCAGTCTCGCTCATTATTTTATTAATCTATTTTGTTTACAGTGGTTCTAAAATTACTAAACTAAATGTTATCTAAACCATGGTAATTGAAAAAAAGTGAAACGATTTTTTTTTCAATCAGAAATGGCAGTCCAAGCTTGATCAGAGAATAGAGAACAGAAAGCAGGGAATAGGTTCAGGACTTAATCAACCGATTCTCTGGTCTCCGTTTCTGTTCTCAATATTTTATAGATTCTCTAAGGCGTAATCCAACATCATATTGTATAAATGGTTGCGTGTATTGCCGCCATAAATACTGTGATTTTTATTCGGGTAAATGAACAGGTCGAATTGTTTGTTAGCAGCAACTAATGCAGTGATGAATTCCATGGAATTCTGATAATGCACATTATCATCAGCGGAACCGTGGATCAACAGGAACTTTCCTTTTAACTTGTCGGCATAATTCACCGGCGAATTCTGATCGTAACCCGAAGCATTTTCCTGCGGAGTCTGCATAAAGCGTTCTGTATAAATGTTGTCGTAGTTTCTCCAGTTAGTAACCGGGGCAACGGCGATTCCCATTTTAAATACGTCAGCACCTTTGGTCATTGCAAGCGAAGTCATAAATCCACCGTAACTCCAGCCCATAATTCCAATTCGGGAAGGATCAACATAACTTTGTGCTGCGAAATACTTCCCGCAGGCAATAATATCTTCGGTTTCCAATTTGCCCAATTCCTTATAAGTCGATTTTTTAAATGCTTCACCGCGGAACATGGTTCCTCTCGGATCAACCGAAACAACAATATATCCTTTCTGACTTAACAATTGGTGGTATAAGTAACCTGAACCTTCGTATTCATCCGAAACCGTATTTGAACCCGGGCCACAGTATACATTAAAGTAAACCGGATATTTTTTTGCCGGATCGAAGTTTTTAGGTTTGATAACCCAGGCATTCAGCATAGTTCCGTCTGCTCCGGGAATCTGAATGAACTCTTTTTTAACGAAATTCATACCGTCTAATTTAGCCTGAAGAGCTTTGTTGTCTTCCAGAACCTTGATTGTTCGACCGCCCTGATCACACAAAGTAAATACAGGTGCCTTGCTGCTCCATGAACTCGTTTTCACGAAATACTTAAATCCCTGAGCAAATTCTGCGCTGTGATAGCCTGTTAATTCTGAAAGCGCCATTTTCGACTTGCCGTTCAGGTTGATTGTATAAAGTGTTTTGTGGATTGCTCCCTGTTCTGCAGAAGCATAATAAATCATATTGGTTTTTTCGTTGATTCCGTAAAGTTCAATGATGTCCCAGTTTCCGGATGTAATTTGTTTTTGAATACCGTCGAAACCTAAAACATACAATTGGTTCCATCCGTTTTTCTCCGATGTTCTTAAAACAGATTTTCCGTCTTTCAATACAATCAGATTGTTGTCGATATCAATGTAGGTAGGTGATTTTTCATTGTAGAATACTTTTGAAACCGGGGCAGCTGGATTTGTAACCAGGAAGTAGTTCAAATCGTTTTGGTGACGGTTCATGGTTAAAACAACCAATTCGTTTTTTACCGGCGACCATTGGAAACGCGGAATGTATTCATAAGCTCCCAGATCAACCGGTTTCGAAACACCGGAAGTAATATCCATGATATTCATGGCCACTTTCGAATTGTCTTCGCCTGCTTTCGGGTATTTGTATAAATAGTTAGTCGGATATAATTCGCCGTACATAGCCATGGAGAACTCTTTTACTTTGCTTTCGTCGAAACGCATGTAGGCCAGGAATTTTGAATCGGGCGACCACTGGAATCCTTGCGTAATGGCAAATTCCTCTTCGTAAACCCAATCAGTTGTTCCGTTGATGATAGAATTAAATCTTCCGTCTTTTGTCAGCTGTTTGCTTTTTCCCGTGGCAATGCTGTAGTTGTAAAGATTGTTTCCTGCAACATACGCAATTTGAGTTTCGTCGGGAGAAAAAGTAGGCAATGTTTGCTTATCGTCCCCGTCGTGAATTTTCGAAATGCTTTTTTTAGCGGCATCGTACAAATACAAATCAGCCGAATAGCTTCTGCGGTAGATAGCATTCCAATTGACCAGGATCAACGCGTATTTTCCGGAAGTACTCAATTGCACATCAGAAGCCTCAATGGGGTTACCATTAAATGAAAGTGTTGATAAATTCATAACCAGTGAACTATCACCCGTTATGTTTTTAAACTGATATTTATAAAGCAGCGATTGGTCGTTTTTTACAATTGTTTTTGTGAACGATTCACCATCCGAAAGAGAAGCGAATCCGTTCACGTAATTCGGTCTGAACTCGGCGCTTTTATGTATTCTTTCAACGGTTAGATCTTGTTGTGCAAACAGGGTGAATGAGCTGAATGCAAATACAAAAAGGAAAGTGTTTTTCATGTTTAAAAGGTTTTTGTGCTCGGCTTGATAAGCGAAGCAAAAATAATCAAATACTCTTCCGAATACTTGTCTGCTGCTAGATTAATTGACTAGTCAAATTTAAGGCCACAGATTTCTTTTCATTCTATCGTTACATATTCGTGTAAAACCTTTTCTAATTGTTAACAATTCAATAATGCCAGTAAAATTGAAATGTTCTATATTTGCATCAAGTTTTCAGCTGTTATCCTTGACGTCAGCAATTGCTTAGACTGAAACCAGTTAGAAAACGAAAAAGAAAAAAATAAAGTTTACCGTTTAACTATTACCCGTTTGTTCCGTTCTGGATCACGTTGTTTTCGGATTTCTCAAGTATTTTCAAGTCTCTTATATAATTAACAAAACAAATGAATATGAAAAAAGCTCTACTTTTTGCTAGTTTATCAATCGCCGGAATGTCTTTTGGACAGTGTAATGAAATTTTTATTTCGGAATATGTAGAAGGTTCAGGTAACAACAAAGCGCTTGAGTTGTATAATCCAACAGGTGCATCTATTAACCTTTCAGGTTATAGTATCGAACGTTTTTCAAACGGGCAGGCAACTTCTGGTTCTGGTGGTGTATTGAATTTATCGGGAACAATTGCTGCACATTCGGCGTTCGTTATTACTAACGGTCAAACCACAACTTCAGCTAACTCGCCTGCATGTGATCCTGTTTTACAAGCAATGGCTGATCAACTGGACGGAGTATATCCGGCACCAACATACATGAACGGAAACGATGCTATTGTTCTTTTCAAAAACGGAGTAAGAATTGATCACCTGGGGAAATCAGGCGATGCATCCATGTCTACAGCTGATGGTTGGAGTGACGAGTTCCCATACGACGGATCTGCAGGAGCAATCTGGACAGAAAATCATACTTTGATCAGAAAAGCATCTGTAATGCAAGGTGTTTCCGTAAATCCTGATCCGTTTATTGTAACTCAGGAATGGGATTCTTTACCGGAAGATACATGGACAAACTTAGGAACTCACGTGTGTAATTGCCCATTGGCAGTAAACGAAGAGGTTGCAGCAGTTTCATTTGTTGTTTATCCTAACCCGATCGGAAACGGAACAGTTACCGTAAATGCTTCCGAAAACATTGTTTCTGTTACAGTTATCAGTATGACTGGTGAAGTTGTTCGTGTGGCAGCTAATTCATCTGCTTCTAATATGGTTCAGTTCTCTACCGAAGGTCTTGGAAAAGGCGTTTACATGGTAAATGTGAATTATGGTGATGCATTTTCTGTATCTACTTCAAGTCTTGTAGTTCAATAATAACTGAATAACAGAAGTTTCTTGTCGAAAGAACCATAAGATTTATGAAGCCTATTTTAGTAACACTCTTTTTTGTGTTTAGTCTGTCCTTTCTTTTTGCTCAGGAGAAAGTTACTCTTAGCGGGACAGTTTACGATAAAGAAACAAACGAAGCTGCAATTGCCGCGCAGGTGTCTTGTGCAGGAAAAGTAACATTAACGGAAGTTGACGGAACATTCTCATTCCAGGTAGATCCGAATAAACCATATACTATTGAAGTAGTTTTAGATGGTTACAATACCGAATCGTTTAGCGTGGTTGTTGGTACGGAACCTGTTAATATGGATTTCAGGATCACTTCCTCAGGAACAGTAATTGACGAAGTAGTAATTAAGGCCGAACTTGGAAAAGCCCGGGAAACACCAATTGCTTTTTCAAATATTGACGCTAAGAAAATTGCCGAAGAATTGGGAACACGCGATTTACCAATGATCCTTAACTCTACTCCCGGAGCTTATGCTACCGAGCAGGGCGGCGGGGCCGGTGATGCCCGTGTTTCAATCCGCGGATTCGATCAGCGAAATGTTGCTGTATTAGTAGATGGTGTTCCTGTAAACGACATGGAAAATGGCCAGGTTTACTGGAGCAACTGGGACGGATTAGGTGATATCACCCGCTACATGCAGGTTCAGCGAGGTTTGGGAGCTTCAAAATTGTCGATCGTTTCGGTTGGTGGTACAATGAATATTGTGACCCGTGGAATTGATCAGAAAATGAGCGCTTCTGTAAAGCAGGAAGTAAATAGCTACGGTTTGTACAAAACTTCATTCGGTTACAATACCGGTTTGTTGAAAGGAAATTGGGGTATTACAGTTGCCGGATCCAGAAAATGGGGTTCAAGCTATGCAGATGCTACTTTTGATGATGCATGGTCGTACTTTGTGAAAGTTCAAAAACGCTTCGACAAGCACTTGCTTAGTTTTGGTGTGAACGGAGCTCCTCAATCGCATGGTCAGCGAACAACTCGCCTGCCAATTGCTGTAGTCAATCAGAAACTGGCGGAAAAAGCCGGTATCGATTACCGTCAGGCGTTGGATTCGATGTCGTATATCAGCAGTAATGACTGGACAACTCCAACACAGGGGGCAAGAGGAATTCGTTACAATCCGAATTATGGAATGTTAAATGGAAAAGAATTCAACGAAAAAGTGAATTTCTTCCATAAACCACAATTCAATTTAACGCATACCTGGACTCCGAACAGAAAATTCAATTTATCGAATGTGCTTTACGCATCAGTCGGTAGAGGAGGAGGAACTTCCACAAAAACAACTCCTGCCAGAGATACTGTAACCGGATTGTATGATTATCAGGGAGTTTACGATTACAATTCAACTTCTATCACGAGTACTTACAGTACTACCGAACATTCTTCAGGTAACTACCTTCGTTCAGCGAATAATGATCACCAGTGGTTTGGAATTTTATCGACAGCGAATTACAAGATCAATGACAACTGGACATCCATGCTTGGAATTGATGCACGTTATTACAAAGGATCACACTATCAAACCGTTTATGATTTGATGGGTGGCGATTACGCAATTGATAATTCAGACAAAAACCAACCGAAAGGAGCAGGAAATACCCAGTACGGCATGAAACGCGAAGGCGATAAAATTTCATACTATAATGATGCATTCGTTAAATGGGGCGGATTATTCGGACAGGTTGAGTACAAGAAAAACAAGTGGAGTACTTTCATGACCGGATCTGTTTCCGGAACAGGTTATAAGCGGGTTGATTATTTCAAAAAGAAAGATTTGGTTTTTGCTGATACCACGATGGTACAGGCTGTTGGTTTTGGCGATACCGTTACTTACAATGGTCAACAGTATACCAATAATTCGGCCGAAGCACGTTTCGCTACAACTGAAGAAAAATGGTTTCTTGGGGCGACAATTAAAGCAGGTGCTAATTACAACATCAATGACCACCACAATGTATTTATGAATATGGGGTACTTGAATATTGCTCCTAAAATGAACACAGTCTTTGATAATAATAATATGCCTTTTCTTGAAGTTGAAAACCAAAAGGTTACTTCGGTGGAATTGGGTTACGGTTACCGGTCGAAGAAAATCGCGGCCAACGTGAATGCATATTACACTTTGTGGGAAAATAAACCGCAATCTTCAACACCTACAGTTGTTACTCCTGACGGAACTTTCTCTTACAACGTAAACGGACTGGATGCCCTGCACATGGGAATTGAGCTGGACGTGAACTACAGAGTTCATAAAAAATTGAACCTGGAAGCATTAGCTTCGATCGGAGATTGGAAAACTATTTCAGGAAGTATCGTACAGATTGTAGATAATGACGGGAATATTGTTGAAACACTTGATTTTAGTGCAAAGAATGTTCATGTCGGAGATGCTGCTCAAATTCAGCTTGGTGGTAGTGTACGATACGATATCATCAAAAACCTTTACGTGAAGGCGCGCTATACGTTTTTTGGGAAGAATTACGCAAATTTTGACCCGATTGCCTTAACAGGTGCGAATAAAGACCGCGAATCATGGAAAATGCCCAACTATGCACTTTTAGATTTCAATATTGGGTATGACATGTCTTTTGCAAAATATAAAGTGACGATCAGCGGAGGTTTAATGAATGCACTGGATGCCATTTATATTACCGATGCTCAGAACGGGCAAGATTTTGATGCTGCTACCGCTACCGTTTTTGTAGGTATGGGAAGACGCTTTAATGTAGGAGTCAAAATAGGATTTTAAACTAAAACATTCCCGGCGATAAATACCGGGAACATAAAAATGAAAAGAATGAAAAGAATAATCTTTACTTCGCTGTTGGTATTGCTGGTTAGCATTTCAGCACATGCACAGGCGGTTTTGCCAACGGCATGGAGTTTCCCTACAACTACAATGCCCACTGGTTGGACAACAACAGGAACGGCATATTACACAGCTTCTGGGAACACTCCACCGGCATTGAAATTTGATAATACAGCAGATGAGTTGACAATTAATTTCAACAGCAGCCCGGGTAACCTGACCTATTTTATTGCAGGAAACAGTTTTTCAGGTGGAACATTTACTGTTCAGGAATCTGATTTTGGTTCAACATGGACAACACTTCATACGCACACAGCTCCGGGATCTGCATACACACAGTTTACAGATGTCCCTTTGAGCACAACGCGTTACATTCGTTTTATTTACACAAACAAAGTATCCGGAAACGTTGGTTTGGATGACGTGGCAATTGCAGAAGGTGCAGCGGGTCCGCAACAGGAAATTAACGTAGCGCAAGGCGCCACAACAATTGTTTCGGGAGGAACACATACTATGTCTTCTCCGGTAAGTACAATGACTCCGGTTTCATTCACAATTGAAAACTTAGGAACAGCGAACACATTGAATATTGCAAGTGCAGTAATTTCAGGCCCAAATGCTGCTGAATTTGTGGTTGCATCATTCCCGGCAACGGTTGCTGCAAATACTGATGATGTACTAACTATAAATTTCACGCCTACAGTTGCAGGAACAAGAACAGCAGTTTTGACCATTAACAGTAACGATGCTGATGAACCGGCATACATAATTAACTTATACGGAATTGGTGGAAACCTGGCTTCTGAGCCAACAGCGCAAGCTACAAATATGCAATTCGCAAATGTAAAAACGTATCGTTTGAATGCTTCGTTTACGGCAGCTTCTCCGGCTCCTGAAGGTTATATTGTTCTTCGTAAAAAAGGATCTGCGATTACAGGAATGCCGGTTGACGGAACCATTTATGATCGTGGCGATATCGTTGGCGATGCACAGGTTGTTTACAGTGGAACACAAACTGCATTCTCTCCGAATAACATTGTTGCAAGCACAGGATATTACTTCTCTGTTTTTGCATACAACGGAGACGGAACATTCAGAAACTATTTGACAACTGCTCCGTTGGCGGGTAATACTACAACTCCTGCAACCATGCAGCCTGCTGGATATTACAACGGTATTTCTACTTCAAGCCCGTCTTTTGTTGCTGATCTTCATGCGTTGATAAATCCACACCAAATGCAATTCTACAGTAACTACGCAAACTTAATGGTTGCCCAGTTTGCTGCTCGTGATACAGTTGATAACCAACGCGTTATTACATGTGTGTACAGTGGTGAAAATAAGATCTATACGGAACCTTTCGATTTTACAGCTAACGGATACAGCAGAGAACACACATACGCCCACAGCTGGATGCCAACAAACCCTGCGCAAAGTTTACCTGAATACAATGATTACCACCATTTGTTCCCAACAAACCAAAATCAGGCAAATGCAGTTCGAAGTAATTACCCGTTAGGTGAGGTTGTAACCGTACAATCTGTATTTCTTGGTGCTAAATACGGAACTGATGTGAATGGACATTTGGTTTACGAACCGCGTGACGAACATAAAGGTGATGCTGCACGTGCAATGATGTACGAAGCAACAAGCTATACAACGGTTAGCGGAAACAACTGGGGATTCCCGGATCCAATTAGCGGTTCTATTAACTACGGCCAGGATCAATATTTGTTGAAGCAATGGCATTTCCAGGATCCTCCGAGCAATTACGAGATTGCACGAAACGATTATGTTGATTCATTACAGGATAACCGTAACCCGTTCGTTGACAGTATCGATTTCGCATGTTATATCAACTTTACAAATATGAGCTACGAAACACTTGGCTGTACCGCAGCTGTTGAAGAGCTTTTGAGCAATGCATTTATCGTTTATCCGAACCCAACAAGTGATGTACTTACGTTACACGTTGATGCTACAACCATTTTCGGTTACGAAATTGTTGACATGCAAGGACGTGTTGTTCTTTCAGGAGATGTAAATAACCAGGTATTGGTTAAATTGAATTGTTCTGAATTGAAAGCAGGTTCGTATATTGTACATGCATTCACACCATACGGAACAGCACAACGTTCATTGGTTGTTGAGTAATTGTTGGCTGCGGCTGACAACAGATTAAATTAAATTGAACATGAAGGTTTTACCTTATATCATATTTTCAATTCTTGGAGCAGGTCTAACGGCCTGCTCTTCTTTTTATGTTGAGTCGGTAAATACGATTCCAAATTCAGCTGTTTCCGGAACTCTTGGAAGAAATGTTGAAATGGATTCGCTTATTGCACCATACACGCGTACCGTAAGCGCAACAATGGGAAAAGTAATTGGTGATTGTAGACTTGAAATGATCGCACAACGGCCCAGCAGCAATCTGGGAAACTGGACCTGTGATCTGCTTTTGCAGTTTGGCAAGGATTCACTCGAATTAGCGCAGGAACCAGTCATTTCATTATATAATGTCGGGGGATTGAGAGCGGCTATTACAGTTGGTCCCATAACCAATGGAACAATTTTCCAGGTTATGCCATTCGATAATGTAGTTGTGGCAGTGAAAATCCCGGTTGCAGTTCTTCCTGAAATACTGGCTTATCTGAAAGCAAAAGGTGGAGAACCTATCGGAGGATTTAAAATAGTTTCCGGGGAAATGGTTCTTCCTGATGCTGTTCAAAAAAAAGGATATGTTTGGATTGTTACCTCAGACTTTTTAATGAATGGCGGTGATAATATGACATTCCTTGGAAAATACACAGAAAAAAAGGAATGCTATAAGACCATTCGAAATGTTCTGTTTGATGGAGTTGCAAAATCACCCACTCTTGAAATAGCTACAGAAGAGCGTATTACATTTTAAGCGTGCTTTCCCGAGTTTTTCAGGATTGTTAAAATACTCTTAAAAAAGATTGTGCCGGATCAAATGTGCAAAGTTGCCGAAATTTCAAACCGAAAAACTCCTAACTTAGGGTTCGGACAACATTAGAAAAAACGCGTTATGAAGAGAAGAGAATTTATACAGCAGGCAGGAATCGTAGCAGGAGCTGCGGCAATTGCTCCAAGTCTGATATCAACGAACAGACCTGATATGAAACTGGTGATTCTTCATACAAACGATACGCACTCGAATATTGAACCGTTTCCGGCAACACATTCCAAATACCCGAATCAGGGTGGTGTTTCCCGGCGTGCAACAATGATCAGGGATATTCGTGATAAGCATGATAACGTATTGCTGCTTGATGCCGGAGATATTTTCCAGGGCACACCTTACTTCAATCAGTTTAAAGGCGAAATTGAAATGAAGGTGATGGAAGAAATGAAGTATGATGTTGTTACACTTGGAAATCACGATTTCGATATAGGAATGGAGGCTTATGTTTCCGCACATAAAAATGCTACTTTCCCGGTCGTTAACTGCAACTACAATTTCGGGACAACGCCTTTTGCAGATTTAGTAAAACCTTCTGTGATAATCAAAAAAGCCGGAATGAAAATCGGTGTTTTGGGTGTTGGGATTGATCTCAATGGTTTGGTCCCGGCGGCGAATTTTGAAGGAATGATTTACACAGACCCGATTGCCGCAGCAAATAAAGAAGCTGCTAAATTGAAAAAGAAAGGCTGTGATTTTGTTATCTGTCTTTCGCATTTAGGGTATGAGTTTATGGATGTAACAAAAGTCTGTGACAAACACCTGGCGGCGGGAACTTCCAATATTGACTTAATTCTTGGTGGACATACACATACCTTTCTACCTGAACCTGTTACTATCAAAAACCAGGAAGGCAAGAATGTAACGGTGAACCAGGTTGGGTACGCTGGTTTGTTTTTAGGCAGAATGGATGTTACACTTTCCCATTACAACGATTCCATGGCTATTATTGCAAATTATCTTGAAGTAAAAGGCGATTCTGAATTAAAGCAGGGATAATTACATCAGAAACCGTTAATCGCTCAACAATACGGCATGCTAATTGCAAAGCGGGCAATAAAAAAAAGTAAACGCGAATACAATTAGTAAACTATACATTCGTTAAGTGATGACCTTAAATAATTTAAACATGAAATACTTCCTGATTAGTGCCCTGCTCTTCGCACAAGTATCCGTATCGCTTGCGCAGGATGAAAAAGAAATAGTCTATGTTCATACCAATCGCGGTAGAGCACCCAGAGAATACAAGACGGTAGATTTTTACAATGTCTACAAATTTGATATGACTGCTATGCTTACCGGTCAATACAAGTTGGGTTATGAACGCCGAATCTCTGAAAAATCATCTCTTGAATTTGAGTTGGGTGCAACCCTTTCAAATGTTGGACTTGAGATAGGACATCTGAATAGTTCAAACGGCGAGTCGCGCCTTGGCGGAACAATTACTGCCGCATGGCGTTATTATCCGCTAGATGAAACTGCAGCCTTTAACAAGTTTTACGTTTCTCCGAAAATCTCATTCCGTAATTATAATTCAGAATACGTTCAGTATGATGCTTTCGGATATCCAACTACTGAAGGCGGACAAAAAGGATATGAGAATATGACACGTTTTATGTTGGTTCTTGGTAAACAATGCTGGATTTCGAGCACATTTGCGCTTGATTTCTATGCAGGTTTAGGACTTGGAAATACACGTTCAAAATACAAAGCAACTAATTATTTGTATGACCAGACTACGCAAACTTACCTTCCATACGAGCAAACGTATGTTTCTAATAGCAGCAATGTTGTTTTTGAATGCGGTTTGAAACTGGGGATTGGAAATTAAGAGATTTAAAAAAGAATATATGGCTCGTCAGTTTCGTTGACGAGCCTTTTTTTTGCCACTAATTTAGACTATTCATTCGTGCATTAGCTTCGCTGAACTTTGTTTCGCGGACATTTTAGAAGTACAAATATGGTCAGTCAACAATAGCTTCAGCTTCTGCTTTCGAAAGTTTGATTAGTCCGATCCGGTCTAAATTGCCCATGATCTTTACCTGGACCAGAATGTTCAATCCTTTGTCTTCGGTTTGAATTAAATCGCATGCGGTTATCGGAACATTTTTTCCGAGGTATTTTTTTCCGACTAATTCACCGGTTGCCGGATTATAAACACTCAATAACAACTGATTGCTTCTAGTTGATGACAAATACACTTTATATTCTGTGTCGCTGATAGAAATATCGCGGATCAAAACCGGTTTTTCCGCTGCCAGTTCCGAATTACCCTGAGCAGGAATAGATTCTGCAATGTCAATTGTAGTTGGATTTAGTACAACACCAGGATTATAGTACAAATTGTCGTAGGAAAAACGCGCTAATGCGAAACGCGATTCTCCCAAAGGAGAAAGTGCCGATAATCCCCCGTTAAATCCGGCACCATTGTATACTCCCGCAAAACTGAGATCGGGATTTAAGAAGATCATGGAAAAACTGTAATTGTAAAATCCGTTCATTACAATGTAATCCTGTTCGGGTGTTGAACTCACAAAGAATGGGATTCTGTTTCCGTTGTAAGTTACGTGATTAACAATGCGTTCTTCCACATCCGTAAAAATGTTTACACTTCCCGATTGTTCTATGGCGGACATATCGCTGGAAAGCCTGTGAATTCCGGTTTTATAGCTCAGTCTGTCGTAATTCTGGATGTAAATATTTTGCCCGAAATTATATGCCGAAGTAGGGTAAAGCACATTCGAAAAACTGGAAATCTCCGTTGTTGTATGAGCAGCTTCGTCAATTTTCAAAACGTACGTAAACAATCCAACGGCATCCATACAAACCAGATAGTTTTGTCCATTCATTTTAATCAGATCCGGAACGGCATTGACGTAATTGGAAGGTAATTCATAATTCCAGACAAATTCGCCGGCATTGTCGATTTTCATTAATTGAATGCGCCAGCCATCGTAGGCACTTACCACGATATAACCGTCATTGCTTTCGGAAGTTGTCATTCCAAGCGGATGAAAATGTTTGTTTCCATCTTGATCATCATAGATCTTGATGAATGAATCTTCCGGTTTGGAGTCTTTTTTACAACCCGAAAAACCAGCAGATATTCCCAAAAAAAGAATGCAATAGATAAACTGTCTCATAATAATCTCAAATTAATACCTGCTTTTTCTCAAAATCCCGAGGGAAATGGAATTGTCGATTGGGAACATAATACTCAGTTGAATGTCGAGGTTAAATAGTCTTAACTGATCCATTGCATCGAGATATTGCACGCTGAAACCGGTATAATCGGCGTACCGATTTTGGTCGTTTACCATAGAACGGAACCCGTAACGGAAATTACTTTCCAAACTAATGGCGAAATAATTGGCAAAATAGGTGAATCCTGCTCCTGCAGAAAGACCAAAATTTCCTTTGTTCATGTGTTTGGTAAGATCTGCTTCACCGGTTTGATCGGCAGTTTCTTTGTCTACATCATCGTCGATAGTATTATCATAGAATATCGTTTTTCGTGCATGATGCCCGAAGTTCATGAAAATTCCTCCCTGAACATAAGGCGAGAATTGCGAAAATGTAAAATCATAACGGGCCAAAAGCGGAAGATTTACTCCCGATAACTTTTGCTGATGCATCATTTCAATGTTGAAATCGGAACCGTTTACGGTGTCTGACCAGGAATATGCTGTAGAATAGTTGAAACTGGTTGTTTGAAATGAGGGTTCAAAAACAAACGAAAGTTTTCTCGTAAACGAATAGGAAAAATACACCCCGAACTGCGAACCTTTATTCTGGCCCAATGATTCGTATTTCTTTTCCTGATCGGTTGCAGAAGATTGCGGTGTATTCACTAAAACATGATAGTCTTCAACTACTTTTGCTCCTCCGAAATTTATTCCGCCTGTTAAACCGACATACATTTTCTTTTGACGATAGACGTTGTAATTTTGCGCTTGCAGATGCTGACTGAATGATAAAACGAAGATGAAAAGTAAAGTTTTTGTGAGGGTCATTATTTTGAAAGAATTACTTTTTCAGTGAGAATAACAGTTTCATTTGCCGTAAGGGTTACAAAATAAGTTCCGTTGGCATATTGCGACAAATCAAAATCGAAGAGATGTTCTCCCGGACCGGCGTGTGTGTTGTGAATATTTCCGATGGTTCTTCCCGAAATGTCTTTTACCTCTATAGCTACTATTGCCTCTTTTTGCAACGAATAATTGATACTTATTCCGGCATTGGTAGGATTCGGATAACATTTCATCCAGAAGTTTTCCTTGAACAATTCGTTTGTGCTCAGGTCTTTACAATGGATGTAATCTACACGGTTGTCAATGTAATCTTCGAACTTGACATGTTCAATGGCATCATCTGATGCGCCAAACCAGTCTTTAACCACGGAGCTGAATACCTGGCGATAATCATACTGTAAAGGAATATTCCCGTACTCAAGACCTTGTAAATCAGGATTGGTTCCGTAAACTCCCGGATTTAAACAGGTTCCGTAAATCAGCATCGGCGCAGCATTCCCATGATCGGTTCCGTAACTTGCGTTTGATGCGGCGCGGCGACCAAATTCGGAGAATGTCATGGTTAACACACGATCTGCCAAACCAAGATTCGCCAAATCATCGTAAAATGCTTTTACTGCCGAAGAAATATGATAGAGCAGTGCCGCGTGCGAACCCATAGTAGTATTGTTGTTTACCACCTGGTTTGCGTGCGTATCAAATCCACCGATTCTGCAAAGGAAAATCTTTGTTCCGATTCCACCGCTGATCAAACGTGAAACAATCTTTAATTGCGGTGCCAGTGGATTGTTCAGTGAACCACTCGGTGCGATATAAGGATACAAATCCGGGTATACAACACCTGAATTTGTTCCGGCATCGTAAACGTCTCTCAATCGTTCGGCATAATTATTCGACTGCCGTTCAATTTGCATGATGTATTCAATTTCATCTCCTGCATGTGTATCGGGAAAGTTCAATGGTGGATCTGCTCCAACACTGTTTATCAGATCATAGAACGCATCCGGGTTTTGAATGGAAAGCCCTGCCGGAATTCCCTGGTTTCGGTGGAATGCAAGTGAAACTCCAGTTCCGATTTCAAGTGCCAGCGGATCGGGAACGGTTGAATTCGGATAATTTGTCGGATAATCGGGGTAGTAATGTTCAAAATAACGACCCATCCATCCGGAATTGAAATACTCGTTGTAATCACCTCCCATGTACCAAACGTCGCGGCTCCGGAAGTGAGAACCGTTCATGTTCTCATAAGATACATTTTGAACAATTGCCAGGTTTCCTTCGTCGTACATGGCTTTTGTTCCAACCATGTCCGGGTGAAGCCCAACTTGTTTATTTGCAGGCAAATTGGCGTCCAAAGTGATATATTGCCGTGTTCCGCTTGATGGAATTGCAATATTCGGTCGTAAGTTATAGTAAAGCCCGTATTGATTAATCGGAATGACCATATTCAAACCGTCGTTCCCGCCGTGAAGCTGGATCAATACGAGTATTTTATCGTTCAGGCTCGATTTGGCTAACTTCTGTAAAAGTCCGCTTGGTTCAGCCGCGAATAAGGAAACACCATTTAATTTTAACAACACTCCTGTTCCCAATAAGGACGACATGCGTACAAAGTCTCTTCTATCCATATTCGTTGTTTTAAAATAATTGGTATTCGGGTGATTGCATCATAGCCATTATAAGCGATTCGAGCTGCAGGCGCACATTGACATCGCTGCTTGTATTCACATAGTTGTTCCACTCATCGGTCCAGTTTGCAGCTGAAAGCTGGTCCAGCAGAACATCGTCACGGAAATAGTTGAACCGCGTTGTATCTATCGCCATCGGGAATAACCAGTCAACAAGTTCCTGTACAAGGATTGTTGCATCTCCCGGATTGGAACAGTTTACGTCCACGAAGTCTACTATGTCTAAGCGAACTAGAACACCGCTTGTTCCCGAAAAACCTGAAATCAGTAATTCGGAGAATTTATACCTGTTCGCCAAATAATTCGATGAGATCCAGTACCGGTGGAAATCTGGGAGCTGGTAATACGGCTCGTAACCGGCAACATCGTACGGTTCAAAAAACTGAAGTCCCTGAACGTCCAACTGGCCGATAAGCTGACTGTACATTTCGTAGTGTGCTGTCAGCTGTGAAGTATTATTCGGAACCGTTAAGTTAAATAAGCGCAGCGTTCCGATTACAAGATCCATTGGAGATTTAATGATCGCCCCGATGTTATTGTCGCTGGTTGGAACCGTGTCTAAATCGTAGAAATGTTCACTCTGAAAAAGTACTTCCAGAACCGAAGTGATATCATAATTATTGCTCACCAGAGTAGTTGCCAACGGTTCAATAATGTCCGTCTCAATTTCTGTTGTTATCTCATAATAGACAAACTCACGGTAGATTCTTCTACAAATATGTTTTGCTGTATGGGGAGAATCAAAGACCATGTTGATGAGATCATCTAATTCATCGTAAACTGCCGGAATCAATGCATCCGTTCCAATCACACTTCCGGTTTGAATGGCTGTATTATTAAAAGCAGATGTAAACTGTTTTGTAGTCACATCGTGCTGCGAAGAAACCGTACCGTTTCCTTTTACCTTTCCGGTTGGAATATTGGTTGCTACATCTATTGTCTGGAAAGACGGATCAATTCCCCAGCCGGTAAATCCTTTTGTCAGGGCTTGTACATCTGTTTCTGTGAAATTGGTGTAGTTTCCAATGCTTATTTCTTCTCCTTTTCCAACGGTGTACAGTTCCAGGAACTCGCGTGCAAAGTTTTCCTGCGGAACGCCTTTAATGTTCAGGTTTCCATCCAGGTGAAGCAGCATTCCGTTATCGATGCAAAGCGCTTTTGTTAGTTCTTTATAATTCCCCAACGCATAAAACCGGAGTAAGCGGAGGTAATCAATTGCGAACTGCGGATTTCCTTCAATGCGGCTCATAATCATTGGGAAATGTGTGTGGTAGAACCAAACCATCCGTTCCGTTAGATTTGTTCCGGAACTGCGCATGCTTTCCATCCACCAGCTGCGTGTATAATCTGCCAAAGTAAGGTTGTCCTGGTTTGCGTTTACCGTATTCGGATAAACCCAATTGGTACCGCTCATAGGATCAACCGGAAAAGCGGGTGGCGTGACAGTTTGCGTTAGCGTTGTAAAAGCTGCCTGAGCTGTCATTCCCGCAAAAGTGGAAATATCTTGAAGTCGGGGACCAAAAGTAGCACGACGCAATAAATGCGCAGCCTTCTGAGTGCCCAAAGCACCTGTAATAGGACTGAGTGAGGCCATAAGTAATAGTTGCGTTTAGTATAATGCAATTACCTTTCAAGAACACGAGCCGGGAAAGCAAAGAAAAATCTGTCTCTTGAAAAATGTTTACCTAAAGTAGAATTTTTGTTTCAGGATTTCAAATAAAAATAAGCGGGTAACAGAAATTTAATCTGATTCTAAAATAGCCGCGTTGTTAGTTTTCGCATCTTCAATAAGATGGCGATTGGATGGACGGGTAAGATGAAAATGAAATTTTATGAAATGAACAAATTTGAAATAGGCAGCTTATTATTTAACAAAAAACCCGGAACGAAAATCGAACCGGGTTTTATAATATTGTATAAGTTACCTGAGCGGCTTGTGCAGAGCACCGTCGAAGTGAGTCGAAGGTAACTTTTCTGATCTCTTACAAGTGAATCACCTCACCATAAGCAGCTGCGGCAGCTTCCATGATTGCTTCAGACATTGTTGGATGCGGGTGAACGGTTTTGATCAATTCGTGACCAGTTACTTCCAATTTACGGATAGCAACGATCTCAGCGATCATTTCAGTTACGTTTGCTCCAATCATGTGGGCTCCAAGAAGCTCACCGTATTTTCCGTCGAAAATCAATTTCACGAAACCGTCTTTTGCTCCGGCAGCAGATGCTTTTCCTGATGCAGAGAACGGGAACTTACCGATTTTGATATCCAAACCTGCTTCTTTCGCCGCTTTTTCTGTCATACCAACAGAAGCAACTTCAGGAGAACAGTATGTACATCCCGGGATATTTCCGTAATCTAACGGCTCAGGGTTGTGTCCTGCAATTTTCTCAACACAGATAATTCCTTCTGCAGAAGCAACGTGAGCCAATGCTGCAGTTGGAATTACATCACCAATTGCGTAATACCCGGGGATATTTGTCTGGTAGAAATCGTTTACAATGATTCTTCCTTTGTCAACAACAATTCCTAAACCTTCCAATCCTAAGTTTTCAATGTTTGCCTCAATTCCAACTGCAGAAAGAACAACATCGCATTCGATTTTTTCTTCTCCTTTTGCTGTTTTAACCGTAACAATACATCCTTTACCTTTTGTATCAACGGCTTCAACCGAAGCATTCGTCATAACACTGATTCCGGCTTTTTTGAACGATTTCTCTAATTGTTTGGAAACTTCTTCGTCTTCGATTGGAACGATGTTCGGTAAATATTCAACAACTGTTACTTCTGTACCAATTGCATTGTAGAAATAAGCAAACTCAACGCCGATAGCTCCTGAACCAACAACAACCAATTTCTTAGGCTGCGTTTTCAAGGTCATTGCCTCACGGTAGCCGATGATTTTTTCACCGTCCTGCGGCAAGTTCGGCAATTGACGTGAGCGAGCTCCGGTTGCGATAATGATTCCTTTATCAGCAGTGAATTCACTAATTGTTCCGTCTTCCGCTTTTACAGAAACTTTCTTTCCTGCCAAAACAGTTCCGGTTCCTTTAATAACGTCGATCTTATTTTTCTTCATCAGGAATTGAATTCCCTGGCTCATTCCGTTTGCTACGCCTCGAGAACGCTCAACCATGGTCCCAAATTCAGCTTTGGCATCTTTTACCGTAATTCCGTAGTCTGCAGCATGTGTCAGGTATTCAAAAACATTGGCGCTTTTTAATAACGCTTTTGTAGGAATACAACCCCAGTTCAAACAAATTCCACCAAGAGAATCGCGTTCTACAACAGCTGTTTTTAAACCCAATTGGGACGCTCTGATTGCTGCAACATAGCCACCAGGTCCGCTTCCAATAACGATGATATCGTAATTCATATGCTTAAATCTTAATTTTCCGTTGCGAATGTAATCATTTCCTTGGTAGGAGAGAAAGCAAAAACATCTCTTTTAGTAAAACACACAGTCACATAGAAAACATGGAATCACATAGCCATAGAAAGAACAGTCATTCTACCAAAAGTCATGAAAGATCAATCAAAGACTTATCACTATTATCCTATTCTAAAACGGATGAAACAAACTATGCGGCTATGTGATAACTATGATGCTATGTTTTTAACTACCTCACTTTTTCTACTAATTTTGAAGAAAAAAAGAATGACTGTTTACAACGTTTCAATTCTAAATCCAACACAGCAATATATTCAGTTCTCAGTTGAGATCCATGCCGATTCTGATACTACCGTTATTTGCCTCTCGAAATGGCGCCCGGGCAGATATGAGTTAGGGAATTTTGCGAAGAATGTAAAACGGTTCAAAGTTTTTGGTCCCAACGGAAAGCAGCTGCATTTTGAAAAAAGAGATTCCTCTTCGTGGATTATTCAGAATGGAGACACGAAGAGTTTTAAAGTTGAATACAGTTATTTTGCTGCGGAATTGAATGCAGGGTCCAGTTTTTTAAATAAAGAGCAACTGTATGTTAATCCGGTAAACTGTTGTGTTTATGTGGAAGGAAAAGAAGACGCACCATGTAAGATCAACCTGGATATTCATGAAAACTGGGAAGTAGCCACTTCGATGGAAAAGGAGGGAAGTACAGCATTTACAGCTGCTTCTTTTCATGAGCTTGCCGATTCGCCATTCATTTGTTCAGCCAATTTACTTCATAACAGTTATGAAGTTGGCGGAACTACCTTTCATATTTGGTTTAACGGACTTTCTACAGTTCCATGGGAAAAGATTATTGGCGATTTTAAGAAGTTTACCGAAACGCAGATCAACTCTTTTTTGGAATTCCCGGTTAAGGAGTACCATTTTCTGAACCAGATTGTTCCTTACAAAGCTTATCATGGTGTCGAGCATCAAAAATCAACGGTTATTCTGCTTGGACCGAGTTACAGCGTTTTCACAGAGGGGTACGATGATTTGCTTGGTGTTAGTTCGCATGAATTGTATCATACATGGAATGTGAAAGCGATTCGCCCGATTGAGATGTTTCCATACAATTACCAGAAAGAGAATTATTCGAAACTGGGTTATTTATGCGAAGGAATTACAACATACATGGGCGATTTACACCTGCTGAAATCGGGTGTGTTTTCCTGGAAAGATTATGTAAGAGAATTGTCGGCTCAATTGCAGAAACATTTCGACAATTTCGGACGCTTCAATTATTCCGTTGCCGATTCATCATTCGACACCTGGCTCGACGGTTATACTCCGGGAGCTCCGGGAAGAAAGGTTTCTATTTATGTGGAAGGCTGTTTGCTGGCTTTTGTAATGGATGTCAAACTGCTCAGCTTCTCAAACGGAAAATACGGTTTAGATGAATTCATGAAGCGTTTGTATTTCAACTACGCGCTACAGGGGAAAGGCGTTTCTGAGGAAGATTTCAGATCTGTGCTTACGGATCTTGGCGGCGACGAAATGAATACGCTTTTAGATAATTATGTTTACGGAACAAACCCTTTCGAATCTATCTTAACCGAAGCTTTTGAAACCATAGGGCTTGAACTGCAGCACGAAGCATCTAAAAAATATGCGCAGGGAAGATTAGGCCTGAAAGCACTTCCAAACGGACATACGTTTATTGTAAAAGCAATTTATCCGGGAAGTCCTGCCGAAATTGGCGGTTTGATGCTGGAAGATGAAATCATTGCAGTGAATAATCACGTGGTAAACGGCGAATTGGATAACTGGCTCAATCATTTCGACGATGTACAAAAAGTATTGATGGTGCAGCGTGCGGGAATGCTGAAAGAATTGCATTTGCCTGAAGTTCAGCGCCCTTTTTATGTTGACTACAGTTTTGATAAACTGGAAACACTCACACATTTGCAAACCAAGTTGTTCGGTGAGTGGATCAGGATGTAACTCAGTTGGGACAGGAATTTAACACATAGAAACATAGTAAAATCCAGAGATGCATAGCACCCACACCGACACGTAAAAGCTCGTGAGCATTGAGGAATTCGTGGTTAAATATGTGAATAACTATCACTAAGCCAGAAGGCCCCAAAGGAATGTTCAGGGGATAATTGTGCAACTCAAAGCCGGTTTATGGAATAATCTTATTTTCGTATCCAACACAGAAAAATATACTTACTATGAAAACCCTTAACCGATACCGTGCGCTATTTCTATTGATGTTTTTTGGATCAATCATCTACAGCTGCATTCCCGGCTCATCCGAATGTCCTGTAAGGCCCCTGACTGCTAAGGAAAAAGCTTTTGCCAATAAGTATGATCCGGGCATGTTCGAGACTTCCATCCATAGGGTTAATTACGAGTACCGTAAAGACTATCTCAAAAAAAACGGGTGCAAGCTTATAAACACAAGTGGAGAATACTCCTATATGTTCTTAAATGAACCGGTTGAATCGTTTATAGATACAGCTACAGCTCGTGCTGTAACCATGAACCGCATAATGGAGTTGTATACCAATGTAATTGACGATTCAGTACTTTATGCTACAAAATCATTTAGTTTTTTGCTGGAAAATGAAAAACATGCAGCCAACTCGGAAGAACCGGAAACCTGGTATTCTATGAGTATGAACATTGAAGATGTTGCCAGTTATGCCGGATTCAAAGTTGTGAAGAAAGGAAACAAACTGGTTCGTGTGACTGTTCCGAAAACACAGGTATTGAAAATGGAGCATGAGACATTTGACCCGCTTATTAAAAGGTAGGCGGAGATAATTAGTTGGTACGCTATGCATCACGTCCCAACTAATTGAGACTGGAGTTTTGAGATGGAATGTTCAATGACCTCACCGGGGGTCCTACAAGCTCTCTCGATAGTTCTACACTCTCTCCCGCATCTTTCCTGTCCGGAAAAGAGGAATAAAAACAAAACCCGCTGCACTTCGACTATGCTCAGTGACCAGCGGGTTTTATAAATATTTTAAAATAGTTCTATTTGATCAGGGAGAAATGTCCCTGTTTTGTTACTTTTTTATCCGAATTATCTGTCTTATACCAGATCGTCCACATGTATGTTCCTTCTTTGCATAGCTGATCGTGATAAATACCATCCCAGCCAAATTCATGGTTGTTGCTTTCGAACAAAACTTCTCCCCATCTGTTATAAACAGTAAAGTTGTAATTCTGAGGATCGAATCCGGATGTGAATATTGGCAGGAATACGTTATTATGCTCGTCTCCGTCTGGCGTAAACGCATTCGGAACGTAGAAAATAGTTTCTGTTTCTATCACAATCGTCACCCAGGCTGTATCCGGACAGTTACCGGCATTATTCGCTACTAACATGATTGAATAACTTCCTGGCTCTGAAGGGTAATTATGACTTCCGTTCTCCGCTGATGAGGTTGCTCCGTCGCCAAAGTCCCAATGATAAATCGAAGCATTTGTGGAACTGTTGAAAGTTGCAACCGATGAATTCATAATTGTTAATGTCTGATCATCAACAGAGAAGCTTGCATCGGCATAAGGTATCACACAAATGAAATTTGGTTGTGAAGCACTTGAAGTACATCCGTTTGAAGTACTTGTCAAACTGACTGTGTAACAACCGGCGTTCATAAATGTATGATTGATGTTTCCGGTTTGATTGGAAGTTGTTCCGTCTCCGAAATCCCATGTTACAGAAGAGCTTGGTGGTACGGAGTTATCAGTTAATACAGCTGTTAACGGTTCACAGCCAACAGTAGTTGAAGTTGAGAACTGAACAACAGGAACCGGATTGACAGTAATAGTTGTGGTTGACGGAACACTGCAACCTGAACTTAAAGTGTATGTTATCACATTGCTTCCGACTGTAGCAGAGGATGGCGAGAATTGTCCGGTAGCACCATTTGTAATTCCCGGACCACTCCAAACACCTCCGGCAACACTTGCAACAAGGTTTATGGCGCCGGCATTCTGACACAGTGCACTTACAGGAGTAATTGTTGGTGCTGATCCCGGATTAATAACGACCGTTAACGATGCTGAAACTGTACAGCTGAATGTTGTAACAGTTACGTTGTAAGTTCCGTTAGCAGCAGCTGTCACCGAGTTTATAGAAGGATTTTGAAGATTCGAAGAAAAAGAATTCGGACCGGTCCAGCTATAAGTTGCACCCGCAGGGCCATTAGCTGTTAAGTTCAGTGTTTGTCCTTCACAAATAGGTGAATTGCTTCCAACGGTAACAGAAGGGCTTGGGTTTATCGTAATATCAAACGTTATTGGAGTTCCAACACATGTTCCTATAGACGGTGTAACGGTAATTGTTCCTGTAACTGGAGTTGTTCCGGCATTTGAACCTGTGAACGCTGTAATGTCTCCGTTACCCGATGCACTTAGTCCGATTGCCGGATTTGAATTTGTCCAGGCATAAGAAGTTCCGGGTACTGAACCGGTAAATGCAGGTACGTTAACAGTTGAACCGTTACAAACCGAAATATTGCTGACAGCATTTACGTTTGGTGTTGAGCCTACTGTAATTGTATACGTTTGTGCAGGTCCGGTACAAGATGCAAAAGTTGGTGTAAGTGTTACGGTTCCTGTAATACTTCCTCCTGCGCTGTTAGTAGCCGTAAACGCACTAACGTTTCCATTTCCGGATGCACCTAAACCAACATTTGTATTGGAATTGGTCCAGGTAACAGTTGCGGTAGGAGGGACTGCCGTAACTGTTGTTACAGGTGCAGGATCTCCGGCACAATAGGTTTGATTCGCCAGCGGATTAATTGTTGGCGAAGGATTTACAGTAATTGTAAAATTGGAAGCAGGTCCAACGCATGTTCCGATATTCGGAGTAACAGAAATAGTACTGCTTATGGCAGCTGAAGTATTGTTTGTTGCTGTAAACGCCGGAATATTCGTGCTGCCGGATCCTGCACAGCCGGTTGCTGTATTGTTATTGGTCCAGTTGAAGCTGGCACCCGCGGGACTACTTGTGAACGTGTTCAGCGGAACTATTGCTCCTGCGCAAACCGTAATATTCGGTTCGGCTACCACTGTAGGCGAGGAACCCACGGTTACGGTAACTGTTGCGGAACTCGAGCAGCTTCCCGTAGTGCCGGTAACTGTATAAGTTGTGGTTACCGACGGTGTTGCAATAACGGTAGCACCATTGTTGGTGTTCAAGGTAGCACTTGGACTCCATGTATAATTTGTGGCTCCTGAAGCGGTAAGCGTTGCACTTCCTCCGGCACAGATAGTTTGTGCAGGTGGCGGTGTTACAGTTGCATTTGTTACGGTAATAGTTGTAGATGAAGCAGCATTACATGGAGCAACACCAACTGAATAATTGATTGTATGAGTTCCAATTCCGGCAGTGGCAGGATTGAACACTCCGGTTGATGAAACACCTGGTCCGGTCCATGTTCCACCCATATCAGCAGCGATTAACTGCGTTGTACCTCCTGTGACACAAAATGGCCCAACCGGTGTAATTGCCGGATTTGGAGGGCCGGTTTGAGCACCGGGAGCAGGTCCGAGCGACATGGTGAAACTACTTGAAGAACCACTCCAGTTTTCTACTACGATCATAATTTCTTGTCCTGCGGTAACATTCGGGGCGGGAACTGATGATGTGCAGGGGAAAGCATTACCAAATTGATTACATCCACTTGCCGCACTGGCATAATTACATCCAATTTCGTTTGCAGTATTTTGAATCGCTGTACATGGTGACTGTCCGGCAGGAATATTGAATACGGCTACGTCAAGAAAACCTGAGGATGAATTTCCGTCGATTAACATGTTTAACGGTCCGCTCGATGTAATGTGAAGAATAATGTATCCCATATTCGGTCCCCAGAAATCGAGACATGAGCTCACATAAGGACCGGGACTTACAAAGTTAAACGGACCTGCCGTTCCGGGCGTACAGATGGATGTGTTCGTATTACACTGGTTGTGTGCCGAAAAGGAGCATAATAAAGCAATTACTACTCCTAAAAATTTGATTTTAATTGTTTTCATACTCTTCAAATCCAAAGTGAATAATAATGTCTCTGATCATTGCCGGAGTGGGTGCTTCCGATAATTGTGCAATGATGCTTTGATCTTGTTCATTTATTTGAAGGGTAAGCAGAAACGGACAAACACTTTTGATCCGGCTTTCCATAACAGCTTGTTTATTAGGAGAAACTGGTAAGAAGAGCGGGAAAGTAAACCCGTTGCCTACAATGGTTACTGCTGCTTTCGGACGATAACCCAGGTTAAATAATTCCTTGTCTACCTCTAAGGTGCTTGAGGATTCATTTAACAGAACTTCTCTTTGTGACAAGAGCTGTGTAATTTGTTCCTGGTTACTTTGTGCATGACATGAAACTGCACCGGAAAAAGAAAAAGCGAGAAAGCACAGGGTGAGTCTCAAATTCTTCTTCAGATTGAAAAAGTCGTAGTACATAGTTGTAGTTTTTAGTAGTATTCAACTTATAAACGAAAAAATCGTTTAGGGTTGCGTCGTAAATATAACTACTTTAAAACAAACTTCAATTTATTGAATAAAAAAAGGCTTCACCCATGTGAAGCCTTTCATTATTTTGAATTTCTGTTAGAATTTGTAACTCAAGCCGAAACTTGGCATGATCGGGAATTGGTAAACTATTTCGTTTGTTACGCGATTCACGTAGAAAATATTCTTTCTGTTGTAGGCGTTGGTAACACTTCCAACTAATTCCATTTCCGTTTTATTACCGAATACGAAACGTTTTTTAATGGTAATATCTAAACGGTGGTAATAAGGTAAACGCTGACCGTTAAAGTCGCCGAAAATTAACCCGTAACCTGTTGAGTTAGTTTGCGTGATATCTGTTGTAGCACCATCGCTGAAGCTTTCTGATTGGTAAAAACCGCTTGTTGGTGTATAAGGCAATCCTGAACCGATATTCCAGCGCATATTTAATTCCAGCGTTTTCTTTGCTCCGAATAAATACGAACCAACAAGATTCACGTTGTGTCTTCTGTCGAAAACGGGGTAGTATGTTTCAAAACCGTTCCAGCGTGTAGAGTGACCGTATGAATAAACTCCCCAAAGGAATAAACGCCCTTTGTTGTATTTCAGCAATAAATCGGCTCCGTAAGTCTGCCCCGATTCAATAAGGAAATCTTTCTTTTCAATATCATCTTTATCAGCAAAATCAGAGATATCCTCGTAAATTTTGAATGTATTGATGTTACTTAGCTGAGGGAAATATTTGTAGTATAGCTCCACATTCAGGCTCAGGTTTGAAGTTAAATCGTATTCGGTACCAACAATTGCATGATAGGAAATTTGCAATCCGTTCTTCGGGTTTTTAACTTTTCCGAATTCTGTAATGAATTCTTGCTGAACATTTGTAGGCGCACTTAAAAGCCCGTTAAACAAGTTTACAACATCTCTGTCTGAAGAAGCTGAAGTAAAGTTTTGAGTGTAACGCCCTCCGGAAAGTTTCAAACGAAGTCTGTCAGTAGCATTGTATTTGATTCCGATTCTTGGTTCTACAGAAATAGTTCCTAATGAAGCATAGGCCTGAACACGAAGCCCCGGTTGTATTACAAAACGAGGATTTACATACTTGTAATTGATGTAGGCACCGATTTCTGTACTATTGTTTCGTGCTTCAATTTTAGAAGCAGCTTCATTGTATGTAACGAAGTTTGTAGCGAACACGTTCATGTTCAATCCGTAATCAATTCTTCCGTCAGCTTTCAAAAAGTAAGTAAAATCGAAACCAAGGTCGGCACCCTGAATAGAACTGAAGCGCTCGTAGTTTGCTGTTTCCTGGAATGTTGTTTTGTAATTGGAAACATTCATGTGGCCTCTGATAATAGTTGGGGAACCATTCGGAACCAATGTAAAGTTCATTCCGCCGCCGCCTTGCGTAAATCCTAAATTGGCAACACCGTAATACTCTGTATTATCGTTGTTGTGGAATCCGAAGAACGAAAATTTAGATCCTTGTCCGGATGAGAGTGTTACTTTACCATATAAATCAGTGAAATTGTAAGGCAAGCCGTTCCCGTTGTTTACGCCTCTGTATAGTGATTTTGATGTATAATCCAATAAGGAGTGCTTTCCGGAAAAGATAAACGATCCGCCTCCTCTGCCTGATTTTGATTTGTAAACCGGGCCTTCCAAAACTAATTTTCCTAAGAAAGGTGATAACGAGACTTTGCCTCCCAGTTGTTTTTTGTTTCCGTCTCTGTAGGTAATGTCCATTACGGATGAAATTCTTCCCCCATATTTTGCGTCAAAACCTCCGGTATAAATATCTACGTTCTGAATTAATTCCGTTTCGAAGATTGAGAAAAACCCGATTGTATGGAACGGATTGTAAATGGTCATACCATCCAGTAAAACTTTATTTTGAATTGGTGTACCACCACGAACATATAATTGTCCACCCTGGTCACCGGTAGTAACAACACCCGGAGTTACCGAAAATGCTGCCACAACATCATTTTCACCACCCACCGATGGAACTCGTTCAACACCGTGTTTATCAAATTTCACCTGAGACATCAAAACTTCAGTAGCTTTTGCATGTAATTCACCCGAAATGACAACTTCACCCAACTTGTTTTTGTCAGGAACAACAAGATTAATCGTAATCTCAGTAATTCCTTTCGGTTGAGAAACCACCACTTCTTTTTCGTAAACTGCGTATTCTGAACTTGCAACCCGAAGTAAATAAGTTCCCATCGGTACTTTAGCAATGGAGAATAACCCATCAACCGCTGCAGAGGCTCCTAAAATTGCTTGTGATTTATTTGTTGGAATCAATATTACCTGCTCGAACGGAACTGCTTCTCCATTATCATCGTCGAATAAATAGCCGCGTACGATATGTTCCTGGGAGAACCCAAATGAGATACTGAACAAGGAAAAAAGGAATATAAGTTTGATCTTCATATAGTTTTAACTGAAAGAGTATTAGTATGGAGGAACGAATTTAATCTTTTAACTCCAGTTAACAATTAATTTAACAACGATTTGAATAAACGGTAGTTTTGTTGATTGTACGGTAGTTTGTTTACGTTAAAACTTAGTCATGAATCTTTCTCCTGTCTTAAGATTAGCTTTGCCCGATCCCAGTAAATATCCATTTCTGCTAACTGCATGTCACTCAGCTGTTTGTTTTCTTTGGCAACAAGTTCTTCCATTAATTTGAACCGGGTAATAAACTTGTTGTTTGCTTTCGAAAGTGCAGTATCGGGGTTCACATCAATGAACCGGGAATAATTTACCAAAGCAAATAAAACGTCTCCGAATTCTTCTTCGATGTGTGTCTGATCACCGGTTGAAATGGCCTCATCTAATTCGTTCTGCTCTTCCTCAAGTTTTTCTTTTACTTGTTCTGCATTGTCCCAGTCGAAACCTATACCGCGTACTTTTTCCTGGATTCTCATTGCTTTAACCAATGAAGCTAATCCGCTTGGAACTCCCTCCAGAACACTTTTTTTACCTTCTTTGAGTTTTAATTTTTCCCAGTTGGCTTTTACTTCTGCTTCTGTTTCTGCTTTTGTGTCACTATAAATGTGGGGGTGACGGAAAACCAGTTTATCGCAAATGGCATTTAAAACAGTTGTTACATCAAATGCTCCCTGTTCTTCGCCCAATTTGCAGTAAAAAACCATGTGCAGGAACAAATCGCCGATTTCTCCTTTGATAGCCTGAAGGTCTTCCTGAACAATTGCATCACCAAGTTCATAGGTTTCTTCTATCGTTAAGTGTCGTAATGTTTCAAATGTTTGCTTCATATCCCATGGGCATTTTGCCCGTAAGTCGTCCATGATAGTCAGCAGGCGCTCGAAAGCTGCCAATCGTGGGTCCGAAGATATAGTTTCGTTTTTTTTGTTCGTCATGAAGCAAAAATACAACGGATAAAGATGTAAATTTGCTCATGTTTCGAATTTGCCTACTCATTTTATTTCCGGGCATGCTCTGGTCACAAGATTCGATTTCGGATGAATGGTGTCTTGGTTTTAGAGCAAAAACGGGATTCTTAGCAGCTCATAGAGGCACTATGGGCCATTTGCCAAAAGACCGCATCTTTTGTGGAGAAGTCAGTATTGGTAAACGATTATATGCATCCAAAACCTGGGGCGAAGCTTATAGAAGTCCTGTTGTTGGAGTTACTTTTTATGGTTCAAATGCCGGTAACCGTGAGTATTTGGGTTATGGTTTCGGAGCGTATGGTTTTATTGAAATTCCCGTTTGGCGCAATTCAAATAATTACCTTTCATATAAGATGGGCTGTGGACTGGGTTACGTAACCAAAGTTTTTGATCAGGAACTCAACCCGAAGAATGATGCAATCAGCACACATTTCAATGCATTAATTTGTCTTGGAATGACCGGAAAATGGCGTTTTTCAAAAGAATATTCGTTGTTATACGGAATTGATCTGACCCATTTTTCAAATGGCAGTACCCGTGTTCCGAATTTAGGATTAAATATTCCGACTCTTTCTCTCGGGCTGGCAAGACATTGGGAAGGTAAAAGAGTTCCGGTTGTTTCGCCGTTAAATGTTGAGAAAACTCCGTTCTTTAAAAACTGGAGCTGGACCAATGTGGCTATTCTGTCAACAAAACAGTCTTTCCCGAGCGGTGGAAGAAATAAGCCGGTTTACGCTTTGAATTCATTCGTTAGCAAACAGTTCAATCCGAGAGTGGGAATGGAGTTTGGGCTCGATTTTATTTCAAAACAATCGCTTTTCCTTTACAGAGATTATATTCCGAAGACACAGCTTTCTATTTTCCAGGTAGGAACTTATTCGGCTTATGTTTTACCGCTTGATCACATGAAACTGATTGTTGGAATGGGGGTTTATCTGAAAGACCGGTATGATATGGACAATGAGATTTATCACAGGGTAGGAATGCGTTACCAATTTGATAATGGTTTGCTGATCAATATGGTTTTAAAAACACATTGGGCAAAAGCAGACTACGTAGAATATGGTGTTGGCTATACTTTAAATTACAAGAAAAAATGAAGGCAATATTAGTTTTACTCCTTGGAATAAGCGTGTTGTTTTCCTGCAGGAAATCAGAGAACAGAACCTGCTGGAAAGGCTGGGGGGAAGAAACTTCACTGGAGGTCCCGATGGGAGATTTTGACAGATTATTCCTTTCGGCCCATTTGGAATATGAGATCATCCAGGATTCAACCAACAAATTGGTGATCATAGGAGGTGATAATATGGTGAATCATGTGAAATGGGAAATTACAAACGGAACGCTTAGGCTTGAGAATAAAAACAAGTGTTCTTTTTTACGAGACGAACGGAAAACAATTAAGGTAGAAATTCATTGTACGAATATCTTCAATATTTTCTTTGAGGGAACCGAACCATTAAATTCCCGCGGGAAGTTGAAGGCAGATTACTTTACATTATATATCCGTGATGGGGCCGGGCCTGTTAATCTGGACATCGATTGTATTTCTGTCAATGCTGATATTTCTCATGGTTGGGGAGATTATACATTAAAAGGGAATGTTCAATACGCTTTCATTGGTGCGAGAAGTAACGGATTTTGTGATACACGCGATCTAATCGTTTCTGATTCCATTTATGTTTCAAACGAATCGAGCGGTAAGATAAAGGTGAATACCGGAAATCTGCCTTTATACGGTTATCTGAAAAGCAAAGGCAATATAGAATATGTAGGAAATCCGGTTTCTGTGAATATTGTAAATACCGGAGACGGTAAAGTGGTTGATTTGGATTAGAGGAATTGGACTAGACAGGTCCACAATTAGAATATATAAGTCAAAAAAAATCCCCCGACATTTATCGGGGGATTTTTTTATTTTCCTCTTTTCAGCTGCATCAGCACTTTGAATGCTTTATCAACGTGATCCTGTTTAACAATGATCGTGAACTCATTCGCGGTAGAAACAACTTCTACAATGTTCAATCCTTCCCAGGCCAAATGTTTCAGAATGTAATAATATACCCCGTATACCTCTGAGTTAACTGTAGGTAATTTTACAGTTACAGAAGCTAAATCGGCTGTGTGTGATTTTAAACGCTCATTGATCAATAAGTTATTGATCTTTGATGAAATATTTTGAGAGCAAATAATCGTAGTTTCAGTTACACCACGACAAATGGTGTAGAAAACGTCAGAATCTGAGTTTACCAGCGTAACAAGGTCAGCTTGTTTCAGGCGCAACGATTCAGTGTTTTCAAAAGTGAAGTCTTCTAAGTTCGAACGAACTAAAAAATCTCCAAGTTCTCCAATGATATTTGTGATTTTAAGGTTTAAACGGTGGTACAATCCCGGCGACATTCTTTTTATAGCCATTACGATGGCTCCTTCTTTTACTTCTTTCCCTAGTACTTCTTCAATTTCTGGTTTGATTTTTCTTGCAAGTGATGAGATGTTGATTAGATCGTCTGTCATTGCTTCACGCAAGAACGGGCTTCTACCAATTATCTCTTCTGTAATTTTTCCGATTGATAACATATGATTTTTACAATTTTTTTCGAGTGTGTAAAATTAAACATAAAAGTTAGCAACAGTACAGTAGTTTACTGGTTTTTTAACATTAATGAATATAACTAACTTTAGAATGAATAAAAGGCAGGATTAAGTGATAATTTCGTTTAATCTCACGGGTTTGCTTAGCTAGGTTGTAATTCAGCTACTAAGTCCTTAACAAGTTTGAGTTGATCAGGAATAGTTAATTCACTGTTGTCTATAACTATTGCGTCCAATGCTTTAGTAAGTGGACTTTCTTTTCGGGTAGTGTCTATATGGTCACGGTGGCGCAGGTTTTCTCTTATTTCAGATCTGCTTACCTTATCTCCTTTAGACTTTAATTCAAGGTAGCGTCTTTCAGTTCTGATTTCTTCAGAAGCCGTTAAAAACAGTTTCAGATCGGCGTTTGGGAAAACAACGGTGCCAATATCACGTCCGTCCATAATAACGCCGCCATTCTTACCCATTTCCTGTTGTTGCGCAACAAGTTTAAGGCGAACTTCCTTAATAGCGGCAACTTCGCTTACCCATGAAGACAATTCTATTCCTCTCAGGTTGTCAGTAACGTCTTCGTTGTTCAGGAATAGGGGATGGCTTTCATCCTGATTTCTGGGGCCGAACATTAATGTTACTTCTTCTAGTCTGCGGATCAGTTCTCCATTGTCCAGTTTTCCGTTGGAAATGATATTGTTTTTTAAAGCGAAATAAGTGACTCCACGATACATTGCTCCGGAGTCAATAAAGATGTAATGCAAATCATGAGCTAATGATTTCGCAAGTGTGCTTTTGCCACAAGAAGAATACCCATCAATTGCTATCGTTATCTTTTTCATAGTTTAAAATCCTGCAGTTCGTTGCCAGGGATGTTTTTTTTGCAGTACTAATTTAAGATTTTCTGATGAATCATGCTTAAAAAAAAAGGATCCGTTCAGCAGTGCTGAACGAATCCTTTTTATAATGATTTTCTAAGATTATTAGAATCTCCAACCTAAACGGAACATTCCGATTGCGTTGTTTCCTAAGTATCCGTTTTTGCTTTCTCCGTTTGTTACTCCAGAAGTTGAAGTTGTACCAACTGTAGAAGAGTAAGAACCTTCTTTAGTTGTCCAAGATTGCCATCCAAGACCCATTTCGAATCCTAAGTAGAAATTCTCAGCGAAGTAGTAATCAACACCACCAACCAAGTTTACACCGATCATTGAAGTTGGTCTTTCCTCTGAGTACATATCTGTAGTAGAGTAGTTTCCAAATCCATCAACGTTAGTTTCGTCGATAGTTGATTTACCACCACCGAACATGATGTCTAAACCTACGTATGGAGATAATTTGTCAGTACCTGTAAAGTGGTATTCACCACCGATTCCAAGGTTCCAAGAGTTGTTTGTTGATTCAATAGTTCCAGTTGCTCCTGTGTTGTCAGCGTTTTCGTAAACGATGTCAGAAGAACTGTTGTTGTTCATTCCTAATGTTAAACGAACAGCGATGTTGTCAGCAACAAAGTAACGAGCACGTACTGAAGGAGCAGTGAATCCTACTTCAGAAGTACCAACCCATCCTAGTTGACCTTCAAGAGTAACTGCTGCATCAGCGGCAGATGGTTTTTGAGCCATAGCTACAGTAGATAATACTAATCCACCAACTAATAAACTTAACTTTTTCATATTTTAAAATATATTGGTTGGAACGAAAGTACAGAAAACTTTTTATCTGACAACTGATTTTTTTTAACAAAAAATAGTTGAAAACCCTGATTGCTTAGAAGTCAATAAATTGTAATCGCAACTGTATTAACCAAAAGAAGTTGTCGATGGAAAGCTATTTTTGCCCGATGGGCAGGGAAAAGGTCACGCCATGCTGGCTGCCGGCAACAGAGTAGATCATCCAGCCATACTCAAAAGTGAAGCGCTTTAGGTGAAAACCGATACCAAAAGCAAAGCCTGCCAACCCTGGTCTGTTTACTACTCTGAGTTCTAATCTGCGTTGAATATCTAGCCCAATATTTAGCGTCACCTTCTCGCCAAACAGGAACTCGGTTTGTAATAAACCGTGTCGGGCTACTTTTTCAATGAAGTTGGCTTTCTTTACTTTAATGGTGTCACCAGTCAGCGGATCAATACGATCTTTTGCGTTTGGATCCTGGTAGCTTAAGTCCCATTGTTGTAAATGCTGTGCAGTCAAATGAAAACGAAAAGGGGCATGTGCAAGTTTTTTGGATATACCGAGCTGAACTTCCAGTGGCATAGGAGATTTGTTGCCGTTATATGATTTCCACTGAATCCCCAGGTTTTTTACAACCCCGGAAAGAACGAGCTCTTTCTCTTCGTTGAAATATTGGCCGCCAATATCTATGGAATTTCCAAATGCGGTGTAATTATCCAATTGAGAGTATAAGATATTGAATGTTGCACCTATCGACATCCGCGGGTTAATTAATTTAGAAGCGGAAGCTCCCAGGATAAAATCTCCCGGTGAGAATGAACCCAAGTCTATTCCGTTATAATCGGTTCTTCTTTGGTACCCGTAACTCAAATAACGAAAATGAGCAGCTGCATTGATGTCTCCGAATGTTCTTCCATAATTTAAACTGCCCGCATTTACGTTTCCTGTTCGAATGTTTTCACTGAAACTTCCTCGCTTCATCATTTTAACATTGAGTGAGGCAGGATTACCATATAGTGTATTGAGATCTTTATCACGTGTACCGATCACATTACCACTCAGTCCTAATTGCCTCGCAGAATAAAAATAATTTAAGCTTTGAAATGAACTGTTTCCGCCCGTTTGTGAAAACGAAAGCAGCGTAATGAGAATAAATAGAGTTGTTAAAGCTTGTTTCAACATGAATGGCATAACGCAAATTTAATTCATTAATTGTATCTAAAGTTGTATTTGAGTACGTGAACCAAGTTCTATGGCTTCCAGGTTCTCTATTTTTCCGTTATTTATTTCAAACCGTAAAAAGGTGCGAATTTTATGAAAACCGTGTGTCCCGCAGGCTCCCGGGTTCATCCAGAGTGTGTTTAGCTGCTTGTCGAATTGAACCAGCAAAGTGTGTGAGTGGCCGCAAATAACCAAATTAGGTTTCGTTTCGGAGATAAGTTTATCTATGTTTCGCTGATATTTTCCCGGTCTGCCTGCTATATGAGTCAGTAGAACTTTGAATCCGTCTATTTCGAAGATCTCGGTTTCATTGAATTCGTTTCGTGTGGTGTGATCATCAATGTTTCCGTAAACTGCTCTGATGGGTTTAAATGCTTTTAATTTATCTGTCACTTCGAGAGAACCAATGTCGCCCGCATGCCAGATTTCATCTGCTTCAGCAAAGTATTTAAAAACTTCTTCCGGGAAATAACTGTGCGTATCTGATAGTAAACCGATTTTCATGCCACTGTAAAAGTAGTTGCAAAGATGCAAAGATGCAAAGAGGAGGGAAGGAAGAACGGAAAAACATCTGCTTGATAATTAAATCGTTCATGAATGGATATTCCCTTTCATCTTTACGGATACTTTTTAAGTAGTAATTGAACAGAGCCGAAATTCTTCTTTAAAATGCTCAACTTTCCGCTATTAAATCATCCAGTTCCTTCGTTTCAATCTATAACTTGCTATATTTGCATTTCGAACATTCAAAAAATCGTCGCATGGCTACTAAAGCAGCAGTAAAACCGACTAAAACAACAAATAAAGGGGCATCAAAAGGTGCAACTAAATTTTCCAAAGAAACTTATATCAAATGGTATAAGGATATGTTATTGATGCGTCGCTTTGAAGAGAAAGCAGGTCAATTGTATATCCAACAGAAATTCGGTGGATTTTGTCACTTATATATAGGACAGGAAGCAATTGTTGCAGGAACAGTCAGTGGTTCTAAACCAACAGATTCGCACATGACAGCTTATCGTGATCACGCGCACCCGATTGGATTAGGGACTGATGTTCGTGTTTTAATGGCAGAATTGTACGGACGATCAACAGGATGTTCCAAAGGAAAAGGTGGTTCTATGCACTTTTTCGATAAAGAGAAAAACTTCATGGGCGGGCACGGAATTGTTGGGGCTCAAATTCCAATGGGAACCGGTGTTGCTTTTGCTGAAAAATATAAAGGAACAGATAATGTTGTTTTCGTTTCAATGGGTGATGGTGCTGTTCGTCAGGGAGCGCTTCACGAAACATTCAATATGGCTATGAACTGGAAATTACCGGTGATCTATATTATTGAGAACAACAACTACGCAATGGGTACGTCAGTTGAACGTACTACGAACGTAACTGATCTTTCTAAAATCGGTGATTCTTACGAAATGCCGTCAAAAGCAGTTAACGGAATGTCTCCTGAGGCAGTTCACGAAGCGGTTGAAGAAGCAGTTGCAAGAGCACGTCGCGGTGACGGACCAACATTGCTGGATATTCGCACTTACCGTTATAAGGGGCATTCAATGTCCGATCCACAAAAATACCGTACGAAAGAAGAGGTGGCTGAATGGATGGAACAAGATCCGATCGAACATTGTTTGAGAATGATTGAGTCTAACAAATGGTTGTCTAAAAAGGAAATCGGAGAAATCGATGCCTGGGTGAAGAATGAGGTAGAGGAGGCTGTGAAATTTGCTGAAGAATCTCCATATCCGGATGCCGATGAATTGTACGAAGACATTTACCAGGAACCGAACTACCCTTACATTATTGAATACTAAAAAACTGAAATAGATAGCAATGGCTGAAGTAATATACATGCCGAAGTTGAGCGATACCATGACGGAAGGAGTGGTTGCTGAATGGCATAAAAAAGTTGGAGACAGTGTTAAATCGGGTGAATTGTTAGCTGAAATTGAAACAGATAAGGCTACAATGGAATTCGAATCTTTTTACGATGGTGTTTTGTTGCACATCGGTGTAGAAAAAGGAAAACCATCTCCTGTAAATGCATTGTTGGCAATTATCGGTGAAAAAGGAGAAGATATTTCTGCTTTACTGAAGGATGCTCCGGTGGCTGATGCTTCTGCAAGCTCAGCAACCCCAGCTGCTCCGGAAGAAAAATCAGAAGAAAAAGTTGCTGAAGCCCCTGCCAAAACAGAGAACGCTGCTTCAACTCAGTCTCCTATGGAGAAATCTGAAACATCTGTTGTAGCACCAACGCAAACTTCCATGAATAACGGAAGAATTATTGCATCTCCTTTGGCTAAGAAATTGGCTGATGAACGTGGAGTTGACTTAGGATTTGTACAGGGAACAGGAGAAGGTGGACGAATCACAAAGCGCGATGTGGATCATTATGTACCGTACAATGCTCCGGCTGGAAAAGTATCTTCTGCATCTGCATTGAAAGAATCTTATACGGATGTTCCGAACTCACAAATGCGCAAAGCAATTGCGAAAACGCTTACTGCATCCAAATTTTCGGCGCCGCATTTCTACCTTAAAATGGAGGTGGATATGGACAATGCTATTGCCGCTAGAAAAGCAATCAATTCAATGGATGGAGTGAAAGTTTCATTCAATGATATGATCATCAAAGCTGTTTCCATGGCGTTGAAAAAACATCCGAAAGTGAATGCCGATTGGATGGGTGAATCAATCCGTTATAATAACCATATTCACATTGGTGTTGCCGTGGCAGTTGAGGAAGGATTGGTTGTTCCGGTTGTTCGTTTTGCGGACAGCAAAGGAATCTCTCAGTTAGGTGATGAGATCAAGGATTTAGCAGGAAGAGCAAGGGACAAGAAATTGAAACCGGAAGAAATGCAGGGTGGAACTTTCGCTGTGTCCAATCTTGGAATGTACGGGATTGAGGATTTCACATCTATTATTAATCCTCCGAACGGCTGTATTCTTTCTGTAGGCCAGATCAAAGAAACTCCTGTAGTGAAAAACGGACAGATCGTTCCCGGAAACGTAATGAAACTGAGCTTGTCTTGTGACCATCGTGTAGTGGATGGTGCAGTTGGTTCAGCGTTTTTACAAACATTGAAAAGTATGATCGAGAATCCGGTAGCAATGCTCGCCTGATTCAATCAAAATAATAGGAGAAGGAGTTCGGATTCGAGCTCCTTTTTTTGTTTTATATACCGTGGAAACTAATAAACTTTACTTTTTTTAATGTTAATCCGAATATTATTCCGATTTTTCCACCTTAAATACATATTATGAGTACAGGAACAGTAAAGTTTTTCAATGAAACAAAAGGATTTGGTTTTATTAAAGACGAAGAGACAAACCAGGAATTTTTCGTTCACGTAACAGGTTTGGCTGAAAAAGTAACAGAAAATGATCAAGTAACATTTGACGTTGAAGAAGGTAAGAAAGGTTTAATGGCTGTCAACGTAAAGAAAGCATAAATTATTTCACAAATTATCAAATCCCGTTTCGCTCAGCCGAGACGGGATTTTTTTTGTCCTTATTATTTTTGTTGTGTTAACAGTCACTGAACTACTGATTAAAAAAAATGCCAATTGATCGTTTCAATATCCGGGATATTTTTTTGATCTCTTTTTCCGTTTTCCGTTTTTCCCGCTTTAGCTGTGTTCTGTAATGACCAGAGTTTAGCTTCTTTTCATTTACCCGCTTAATTCCAACAATCACGAAAACGCGAATGGTAGGAATTCCTTTTCTGTAAACGGTTTTTCTGTTTGGAACGGCGCTGACTCCAAACGTGGAAACCTCCTGATTCAGCAAATGAGTATATATTCTGGAAGACCGGATCTTTGATTCAATTTTTTTGGCAAGCTGCTTTTCCGTATACAGATCGCAGGGAATGAATTTGGCATCACCTTCTTCTATTTCTTTTTTCGAAGGTGCCTTTCCTTTGTACAAATGGTAGGGCGATTCACCATTTTCCACCGTATAGAAATAACTTGAAGGAACTTTTACTACCGGAATGTCAAAAACAATAAACTCAATTAAACTATAGGTTTTATTTGTACCAATCAGCGCTCTGCCCAGTTTTCGCAGATAAGCATGGTGTCGTGAGCTTTTTCGAGCTCTGTTGATACTTAATTCAAGAACTGCGTGTTTTGTTAATTCGTTGAGTAGTGAACTGTTTTTGATCTTGTATTGCTTCTTGGTTTTCGATTTTGCAAAAAAGGATTGTACTACATGCTCGAACAGGCTGCATGAATCTGAATAGAACAGAAAATTGGCATCGGTAGGTTTATACGTTATTGCTTCGGTCAATTCATCCATTTTCGGAAGTGCAACACGCGTTTTTTCTACCCAGGTCTGACAATGTCCATATTGAGTAAAAGCAATCAAAAACGTTGTAGCAATCCATTTATTTATCATAGATAAGCCTGTTTACTTCTTCCGGAGATTTCCCTTCTATATTGATTGTTCGAATGTTCTTTATTTGTTGTTTTTTATCACTTATGAAGTCAATGATTCCCAAAACAGTGGAGGAAATGATCATGATACCTATTTCCTTAGAACCACTAACCAGCCGAAGTTCTGTGCTGGGTTGTTCAATGTATGTCATTTGATCTGTGTAAACTATTCGCACTGTCGGACTTGCTGCATAAGCTACGTTATCCTGGTCAACAACCATTGAGTCCATTGCTGCATAAGCAACTACCGGTGCACGATTGAAAAAATCACAATTTGTCAAACCAAAACCGGAAAGAGGAAAACCAAGTCTGTTCATCTGGTTTTTCATTATCTCCGATTCGCCGGACATGAGAGATATGATGGCTTCTGCTTTTAATTTAGTTGCCAGGGAGTCACGGATATGAGCTATTTTACTATTGATCTCACCTGCTACCATGCTATCGCGTACAAATGCCATTCTGCGCTCAAATTCAAAGTTGGTGTTTGACTTAATGCTGGATCGAAGAGTTGGATTCGCCTTCGTGTAAGGTGGATAAAGCGTTACCGGATAGCTGTAAGTTGTGTCCTTCAAATTAAATGTCATGCGTAAACGATCATTATCTCCGTCTTTTGTTATTTGAACATTCCATACTGGCCGTGGTTCATTTAAATACGCTTCTTTTTCTTTTATTCTCCGGTTTTTAGGGTTGTAGTCCCGGTTACGCAGAATCAGCTCCTCAATTGCCTTCATAGAAACAACGGTGTCAATATAAAAGCGCTGTCCTCTAAAAAGATCATTCTTTTTCTGGTAGTACCTGTAAACATCAGCAGTGCTTTTTGGTAAAACTCCCGGGAAATTTGTAGTTTTTGTAATCTGCAAATAAGATTGCTGAACTCTATAGCGGGCTTTTAATTTAAAAAGAGGTTCGTCGGCTTCAATTCTGACTAATGATTTGTAATCAATTCGGTTAATAGAATCTAATTTTTGCTCATTTGCATTTTGTTGATTAATACCGCCCCATTTCACAGTGTCGGCATCTTCCCATTTTTGAGAATTGTCGTTATAAAAGTACAGGTTTCCGTCAGTTCCGGGTTGTAAGTTAGGCAAGCTGACATCTATCAAATTGTCGGGATTTGGCTGTAAAACATTCCCGTTCTGATCAAAAGCATCAAAGCGCAGCATGCCCTGGGATGAAAAGATTTCCTGCGTTCCATTATTGTCGAAAGTCATTGGAGCAGCGGCCAGGGCAATTTGAACAGGATCATTGTAAACCGTGATTTCAAGTTTTATTGGGCCGGTAATCTGTTTCCCATTTCCAGCAAGGAAAGCGTTTTCAGGAATATTGAACACCACATTCTCTACTTCAATTTGGTTTGGTTTACCAGGTTCAATAGTTAATTCAGTGATTGCAGCTTTTACAATAGGAACCGGATTCGAATTAACGGGCTTTAAAGTTTCAATAACGTTATTCGACAAAATAGTTGTTCCCGGAATGGCTTTTTGAAGATTGATTATCTGATCGTTTGATACAGAAGAACTTTCCAAGTTTAAAGTGTCGAGTTTCTGGATCACAGCAAGTACTTTCAGATTGTTCGCAAGCTGTTGATCTGCAGCGGTAACATCTACAGTCGTTATTTTCGATTGACTAACAAGTGTACCCGGAATTTCAGAATTCTTGAAATTAAGTTGTTTCAGGTGTTTCATTTTCAAGAGAATTTTATCCGAATCTGTTATCAGCATACTTCCTGTAAAGCCCAGTTTGTTCAGTTTAGAAAGTTCAGACAGGCTTTTTGGGAGATTTATTATTGCTCCGTTCAAGGTTAGATTAGAAATGGAACTTTCCTTTAAGAAACCGAGTGCTTCGCCAGTGTTTTCCTGAAAATCTAACGTTAAGTGAGTCAGATTTTTGTTTAAGGAAATGGCTCGCGCAACGGCTGCAGAAGGTAATTTCTCATTTCCGGAAACGTCAAGGCTTTCCAGAGTCCACAAATAACCGAGCGGACCAACATTTGATTTAAGGATATTATTAGAAAGATTCAGTGATTTTAGCTTTTGGAGAAACTGCAAGTCTTCCGGCAATACTTCGAGTTGGTTGTTCGATAAATCCAATGATTCCAGTTTCGAGAATCCGACTAAGCTGCTTCCTACAAAATACAATCCCGAATTGGAGAGTGAGAGTTTTTCAAGATCAGGAAAGGCTGTGGAAATTTGAGCTAATTCCCAGGTGTTAATGTATGTTCCCGACAAATTCAGTTCTTTTACACTCGGCATAACCAATCCGTCTTCAATAACCAGGAAACCATTATTTGTGTAATTCAGCGTTTGAAGATGTGTGCACGAGTTCAATGTTTTAGGCAGGCTCTTATTGGTGCCATTAATTGTTAAAGCAGCGCAATCAGATTGCAGCCTGAGTGCTTCTTCAATGGTTGTTGCGCTTTGCGCCCAGCTAGTGGAGACAAACAGTAACAAAAACAGGGGAAGGTGTAGTTTGGTCATATCGAATTGATTTCTACAGGTGAATGTCAGAATAAGGAAACGGTAAACAGAAGCATTTATTTTTCTTTGATGGAATTCCAGGTTTCGTACATCTTTTCCTGCGACGGTCTGTTTTTTTCTGCTACTGTAAGTGGCTCTACTTCTCGTAAGGTTTCATAACATTCCTTTGGTAATGCCTGGTAAAGAGCGGTTCCCTGTGTTTTCCAGTTTATCATTTCATTACTCACTTCTTTCACAACTCTGGCAGGATTTCCAACAACAACACTTCGTTTTGGAATAATGGTTTTTGCAGGAACAAAACTCAATGCTCCAACAATACATTCGTCACCGATTTCTGCTTCGTCCATAATTACTGAGTTCATTCCGATTAAACAGTTTTCCCCGAGGTTAGCTCCATGAATAATAGCTCCGTGTCCCACATGTGCTCCTTTTTTTAATCGCAGTGAAGTTCCCGGAAACATGTGGATTGTACAATTTTCCTGAACATTGCATCCGTCTTCAATAATTATTTCACCCCAATCTCCGCGAATAGCAGCTCCCGGACCGATATATACGTTTTCGCCGATATGTACGTTTCCTGTTACCGCAGCCTGCGGATGAACAAAACTGCTTTTTTTAATTACCGGAATAAATCCGTTAAACTCGTATACCGCCATGATTTTTTGCTTTTGGAACCAGTAGCGAAGTTAAACAATTGCAAGGAAAGTAGAATCTAAAGATGTTAAGAGGAAAAGAGAAACTTAGGGATGTATTAATTGATTATTCTTTTCAACCTTGCAACCAGGCATCTTTCTGTATTTCCTCGTTTCCTCTTTCTCTTTTACTCTTATCTTCGTGTTCTAAAATCTCGAAATGAGTTATTGCAATTATGTCAAAAGTCTGAATGAAGATAATCTGCACAAGATTTATCATGATCAGCACTACGGAGTTCCGATTGAAGATGACAATGAGCTTTTCGGACGTTTAATTCTTGAAATTAACCAGGCCGGCTTGTCGTGGGACACAATTTTGAAGAAACAGGAAAACTTTCGTGTAGCTTTTGATCAATTTGATATTGCTGCTATAGCGGCATACGATGATGACAAAGTAGCAGAATTATTACAGAATGCCGGAATTATACGCAACCGATTAAAGGTAGCAGCCGTTATAATTAATGCAAATAAAGTTGTTGAAATTCAAAAGGAATTCGGTAGCTTTAAGTGTTGGTTAGACCAGCAAAAAGGATTAACTTTAGTGGAGTGGGTTAAATTGTTTAAAAAACAGTTTAAATTTGTTGGTGGTGAGATCGTTAATGAGTTTTTAATGAGTACGAATTATTTGCCCGGCGCACATCAGTTCGGCTGTCCTAAATACAATGAGAATGAAAAGTAGATTATTAGCATTATTGTTTTCTGTACCGGCTTTCATGAGCTTTGGTCAGGTTGGAGTTTTTGGCGGTGCCTCAATTGTTAAAGGATTTGGCCAGCCGGGTATTTATCAGGGCATTAACTTCGGAGTAGAAGTTCCAAGAGATGATATGACGAGCTTTTTCGGTAGAGTTGTTATGACTTTGCCTTACAAGGAGGAAGGAACTATCCAGGCAACTGCAATTGATCCTGCAACAACTTTTCCTTCTATAAAAGATGTTCCGTGTGAATTTAGAAATAGTGTTTTTAATCTTCAGTTTGGTACACGTTACTATGTTGGGAACGGTTATGATTACGGCCTTTCAGCTTATGGCGGAAGTATCTTTGAGGTTGGAACCGTTGGTGTTTCAAGAAAAGTGGACAAAGATGCTTATGACGAAGAGAAATACGCACTTGTGAATTCTGAAAATCAGGAGTATGCAAATCGCGGAAGAATCATTTCTTTCAATTTAGGATTGAATGCAGGGGTGAAATACAACTTTATGTTCGGAGTTTTATTCTTTGATGTTTCCGGTTCATATTCGTTATTTCCAATATCATCGAATGCGCTTTCGTCTGCTTACGGTCGATTTGCATACGTGAATTTCGGATTCAACCTTGGTTATAGAAAAGACATTTTCTAAAGAAACCATAATCGTTTCAGCCTTCCTTTTGAGAAATCTTCAATAAACATTGAAAGGTTTTCGTAACGCTTATTCATTGCTTCCAGTAATGCTTGGTCAACGTCGCTTGCCTGCATACGGTTTGGCGCTGTTTTAAACGTATATTTCGAAGCTAATTTTTTCAAAGCACTATTTGCGTTCTTATCTAAACGAGCAGTATCAGTTAACGGATGTGTCAATTGGAGATTCGTTGTAATACCCGGATTTGGGTTCAGTAGAGGAATTTTCCCTTCAATTAAATGATAAATGCTGATTGCCAGTGCGAAATAATCAGTTCGCTGATCCACAAGATGCAGCCGGTTTAATAAAAGCTCTGGCGCGGCATATCCAAGCGGAAATAGCGTTTTTCTTTTTGAATCATCGTTGAAAGAACGTGATAATCCGAAATCAATAAGCGAAACCTGATTGGAATCTTTGCAATAAAGCAGATTTGTTGGTTTGATGTCTAAATGCGCAATGTTTTTCCTTTTTAATTCCGCAAGAATTGGCTCCAACAGCCTTAAAAGATTTAGAAGTGTTTCGAATTGATGTTTTTTCGGAACAGTTTTCAAATAATCATTCCATGTATGCCCGGACCTGTATTCCAATATCAGCAAGGCCTGTTCCTGTTCTTCTGAAAAGGTAATTACCCGTGGCAGTCCAATGAAATCGAATGTGTAATGTGCTTCCTGTCTCAGGCGGCTGATACCTAATTCCGAATCTGCTGTTTTCAGAATAAATGAAGTTTGTGAAACACGATCTTCGATCAAAAAAACGGTAGAGAATTTTCGTTTCGCGGCCGAGCCCAATTTCCGGATAATGCGATACGTACTACTTATGTTGGTTTCAGAAGTCATTTCCCCGAAAATACGGAATTCGATTCGTTATCTGCTTTTTGGAGGTTCAATCCAGGATTTGTAACTGGTATATGGATCTATTTTCATTAAATCATGCTTTCGGCTCACATACATAGAATTCGTGCGTCCGTTCAGCGTAACAAACCCCTCTGCCTCAATACGCGGATTTCGGAGATGAATTGTCTTCTGATCAAAATGAAAAATAGTGTCCTGAAACTTCTCTCCTAAAAAATGTGCAAATTCCAGGATCATGTCTGGCTGCCTCGACATCTGGTCAATCTGTCCGTCGGTTAGATAATCAGAATTTTTTATTTCAATAGAAGAACTGTCTTTAGGGTTTACTACGTAAAAGGTTGTAATTCCTTTTTTCTCCATAAGCATTACTCGCCAGGAAAATCGGAACCCTTCTTCGTACCAGAAAAGATTTCCGCGATAAAGCAAATACCGCATTGGAACAACCACTTGAACTACAATGAATAAAACGAGCAGAGCTTTCTTTAAAGGTGAAAGAAAAAACTTCTTTCGTGCTACGTGGAGCGATGGAGTGTTTCCCGGAATAACAGAAAGAATTTTCTTGTGAAACGAAGCCGGAAAGAATATCAACGTACTTCCGATCATTACCCATGGAAACACACCGATAGGGAAGAGCGCCCAGGTCAAAACATGAAAAACTATCACAATGAGATACGCCGGTTTACGCGTTTTAGAACTCATTAGAAAGAAGGGGATGAACAGGTCGTAAATACAGCCAAACCAGGAAAACAAATAAGCTACCCATTTTTCTGCCAGGTAATTTCCAACAACAGGAAGGTCTCTGTATGTCTGAAGCCAGATTCGCAACGGTTGAGCTTCCAGAAGCCAATCGGAATTGATCTTTGCTAATCCTGCGAAGCAATAAACCAGAGCTAACTGAAAGCGCAAAATCCATAAGCACCAGTAAGGTACCGTAGCTGATTTCAGGTTAGGGTTTCGTTTTGAGTCAATACTCCTTGCCCGGTGCGCCGGGATCCAAATAAGCAGAAAGGAAACAATTGAAACGAAGTAGTAATGGTTCAGATAATTCGCTTTATCAAGGAGTTCAACGTAAGAAAAAGTCAGAAAGAAAAGCACAGCTGCAACACGGTAAAAATAACCAAGTGCAATAGCTATTCCGGCAGCTGCCATTAAAATGAAAGGCAGGTACATCCATTTGCCGGGAAGTGTGTTGATCCAATGGAAGCCCTGATAATGAAAATGGAAAGAAGGAGTAATGTATAAACTTTCAACCCAGCCGTAGAACATAAACCGAACTGCTGAAAACGCTCCCAGCAATCCGAAAATAATTCTGAATACAACCAGGGGAGCAATATCTACTCCTCTCGACCAATCGGGTCTGAGTGTTTTTCTAATCCCCGTCATTATCCTGGTAAGAAATTACCACTCCGAATGCCGACGGCATGTCTGTTTTTAAGTTTACAACCATACTGCTCATATTGTTGTAGTAAGTATCTAAGGAAGCAGGATTTGATACCAAACGTTCCTGAAGATTATCGTTCCAATTGGTTATTTCAGTATTTAAGTATTGAAATTTGTCGTGAATGCTTGTCTTTACTGATGTTTGTCCAACCGTAATCAGGTAATCATCAAAGCCCTGGCCGTCACCGGCAGAACCTATTCCGTGAAAAATATCACTTAAGGCCAGGTTTGAGACCTGAAGCAAGACTTTGTTGTGTTTCGACCATTTTGCCTCAAAATACAAGGGCCTCGGATTGTTTAAAGTTTGTTTTCCTATCGGATAGCCAAGTTTAGTATTCTTAGTAAGCTCAAAATCTTTCACAAAGGAATTTACCAAAAGTGAAAACGGAGCTGTTAAAGAAGTTCCTGTTCCCGTGATAAATTCGTTTCGGTAATTTCCCGACCATGCCTGAGAAATAGCAGTGACTTTGGAACTCATACGATTAATCAAGTCTGTAATGTACGCACGGGCATTCGGGTTCGATTGAAGTTCTGTATATGCGTTTACGCGGAAAAACAAGTAGTCCAGTGCATCTAATCCCTGAGCATATTCGCTTTCGGCGCTAGCCAGATCGTATGTTCCGGAAGAAATACTCGCTGCAATCTGTGAAGTGTCAGTAGGAAAAATTCCAAAACTCATAGTCATACCATTTGACATTGCAGGACCAAAGTCGAACATTTTCACACGTTGGTATTCCTCGTTGCAAAGTAAATAGGCGGTTTTTACAGAATTGAAATTTGTTTGGCTTTGATCAGACAGGAAAGTGTTCCAGTCAGCAGATAAAGTACTGAATCTTGTTTTTAGTTCTGTGAAATGCGGAATGATGTAATTGTCGGCAAGATTAGTCATAATCGGGGCTCTGTCGAAAGCTTCCTGATCTTGCTGGTTGTCTTTGTCTTTGCAGGCAATGAACGAAATAAAGAGGATGGCAAAGGGAAAGGCAATTTTCAGATATTTCATAGAGAGGCAAATTCTTCGTTCAATCAACAAATTTAAATGAAATCAGCGGGGTACCGATACCATAAAAAAGGTAAATTTAGGTTATGAAAACATGGTTGATTGCTGATAGCGGGGGAACAGGTACAAACTGGGTTTATGGAAGTGATAAACTTTTGGGACGATTTACAACTTCGAGCCTGCATCCCCGGAATTTGAAGTTGTTTCCGGACATTGAGAAAGAAAAATTGAATCTGCTAAACAAAGAGTTTGGTTTTGATGAAGTTCTTTTTTATGGAGCGGGTATGAGTTCCCCGGAAAACCAGCATGCTTTAAGGCACTTTTTTGATGAAATTCAATTCAATTCCCCGGTGATTGGAACGGATGCGCTGTTGGCAGGATTGGCTTGTTGTGGTTTAGATCATGGATTTACCGCAATCCTTGGAACCGGTTCTATTCTGATTGAAATGGATAATGGCCAAATTGTGAACAGGGTAGGAGGTTTGGGACCTGAACAAGGAGATGAAGGTTCCGGCTACTATTTCGGGAAACTGGTTCGCAATTATCTGAGTAAAGCGGATGAATGGAAAACCGAGTGGGCAGAACTCTTCGGGAGCAAAGAACAGTTTATGGAGAGATACCCGTCATCCGCAAACCCTTCCGAAATTGCTGTATTGGCAAAAAAACTCTCGAATAAAGATTTTATTGATTTTCACAGCCAGAATATCGATCTCTTTATAGAAACTCACCTGAAACACATCAATTCCGGTTCACGAGTATTGAACGTTGTGGGTAGCTATGGCTTTTACCTTGAAGATTTGATCCGCGAAAGGCTGAAAAAGATCGGGTGGACTTTGAATAAGTGTATAATTGATCCAATGGAAGATTTTATGGGTTTTTATTTCAAAAAAAATGGCTACTTATAGGTTTGTTAACATTATGGAAATGAAATAGTAAACTTTCTCGTTGGTCGATTTTTTTTGCACTTTGGTAGAAAAACCGTTTGCCGATTGGATTTTATTTTACAACTTGCGATGGATAATGTTAAAAATGGACCTTTTAAGAATTGAAGCCAGCATTCAAACACCTTTAGTTTCTTTTGACCCTCAAACGGGGATTATGGAAATTAAAGGAAGATCAATACCAGATAACCCTGAAGAATTTTGGGGAGTTATTCTTGAATGGTTTGATGGCTACATGCGAAACCCCAATGGTGATACTCTGGTTAAAATTGACCTGGAGTACTTCAACATCACGTCTTCAAAACGCATTTTGTTTTTACTCTACAAATTAAATGAATTGGTAGATAACGGACTGAAAGCGCGCGTTGAGTGGTATTATCGTCGTTCTGATGAAGATATGTACGAAGTTGGCCAGGATTATGCATTTATGGTTCGTGTTCCTTTTGATTTCAGAGAATATTCCGACAGCGATTACGTCTTAGTTTAGATTTTAGGATTTAAGACATCAAGATATTCAAAAAGAGACTCATACTAGTGAGTCTCTTTTTGTTTAGATGATTTTTATGACAGACGTGAAGCTGTTCTCTTCCTCTTTAAATGACGAAGCGACTGATAACTCAGCTTCTGTCATTCCTCTTCCTTTTACCTTTAAATGAGTCTGCTTAAATCATGACTTTTGTCTTTTGTGGTCTGTCTGACGTCTATTCCTCTAATTCTTATTATTTTTGACCCATTATGCGTGTAATTGCAGATGTTCCACATCCCCGGTTTAAGATCCAGATTTTTTCATACAATGGAAAATACCTGCTGAAGATTGAATTAGGTCAGTTTGAGCAAACTTTTAAAGTGAGTGAAACCGATGTGAATGGACTGGAAGATATTAAGCGCATGGTTACACCAGAATTATTAACCAATTGCTTACACCGGTTTATTCAAATGAGAACGGATTGGGAGCAAGGATTTCAATTGAAAGACCAATGAGAAAAAACTATTTCTTAACTTTGATCGCTGCTACGGCTTTGCTTGTAAGCTGTGGGGAAGACAAAAAAACGGAAGAAGTAAAAACTGAATCGGCTCCCGTAGTTCAAACGGTAGATACGAAAGGTTTGAAAATTGCCTACTACCAAATGGATAGTTTGAAAAACGATTTCACTTACTATAAAAAAGAAGAAGAACGTATCAATAAAAAGTCTAAAATGTATGAGAATACATTGATGTCACGCCAAAAAGCGTTAATGGCTTTGAATCAAAAGTACCAGCAGCGTTTGCAAAGTGGGGCAGCTGATCCTGCAGAGTTAACAAAACTGGAAGAGAACTTACAACGTCAGGATCGCCAACTGCAGGTTTACCAGCAGGAAGAGGGAATGAAAATTCAGGAAGAAGCAAATACTGCGTTGACTGCTCTTTCAAAGAAAATTGATGTTGCGGCAGAAAAATACTGTAAGAAATATGGAATTGATATTTTGCTGACTCACGGAGCTGGTGGACAAATCAGTTTTATCAACAAGAAAATGGATGTCACCAAATCGTTTATTGAGTTTCTGAACAAAGAACAAAGCGATTTAGAAAAGGATATGGGGCAATAATATGCGAATAGCTCAACAAAAACTGCAGGAAAATATTGCTGAATATGTGTTATACATGTATCAGATAGAAGATGTAATCCGCGGATTTGACTTTAATATTGATCGGATTATGACTGAGTTCGTTAGGCCGCAATTGCCTGACGACTCATTCATGCCCAGTTATAGGAAATGGTACGAAGGATTGATTTCGGATATGAAATCGGAACGTATTGTTGAATCTGGTCATAGAATGGAATTGCAGGATGTAATGGTTGAGCTTTCTTACCTGCATAATTCGCTTCTTTCGGTTTTGAATGATGAAAAGTACAGGGCACTTTATGATACAGCTGTTCCGTACATTGAAGATTTGAAACAAAAATCGAATCTCAAAGAGAAAAACCAAATAGAAATTTGCTTCCATGCTTTGTATATGAAGCTGCTCCTTCGTCTTGGAGGCAAAGAAATTAGTGCTGAAACCGAAGAAGCCTTTGATGCCATGCGCATTGTTTTGGCTTACTTGTCCCGGGCGTACCACCAAATGAAAAACGGAGAAGGTCAGTACTGGAATAATTAATCCGCTGATAATCTGTTTATTCTAAAATAATGAGTCTTCTTTTTTGAATTCAGTTAACTAAAAATTAACAAATAGGCTGTTTTGGCATAGTTATGGCTAAAAGCGAAAAGTATTGTGATCGCTTTTACCTTATGAAATCAATTTTATCAGCACTTATTCTCTTATTCGGCGTTAATGCGTCTGCCCAGATCAGAAATTACTATTTGAGTCGTGATTTCCCTAAATCAACCGGTCAGGAAAGTAACCACACATTCGATATAGAAATCACCGGAGTTTCATACCGGCATGTAGAAAAGAGTTTAACTACTTATTTCAAAAGCACCCTGAAATATGAGCGAATCGGTTTTTTAACGTCAAACGTGAATGATTCGGTTTTGTTGGTTACTGAGCGATTCAAGAATATAAATGATCCGGAAATCAATCCGAAATTTGAATTCCTCGATTTGAAATTCCGTATTTTCAAAATGGGTTCCGATTCTATTATAGAACGCCTGGATGCAATCGGATCTGAAGCTATGCTTGGTGAGTTCTACAAAAAATACTGGAATGCCGAATTGAATCTGATAGACCTGAAAAACCCGGTTATTATTTCTGAAACAAAAAATGCGAATGATCTGGTGCAGTTAAATTATCAACCGGTCAAATCTAAAGAATCGGTTTTTTCGCCATACAGCATTTCTGTCACCAGTGTCATCGATAATATGAGCGAAGTGCTAAAAGATACCAAAGTGTTTCTTGCTCAAAGAAATAAGAAAAAACACGATTTTGATGTTCTGCGTAATACAACCAGATTCCCTTTAAAACATCAGGAATCCACCTATTATGAAGCCAAGAAAAGAGAAATTGAGTTGGAGCTAAGAGCTGTTTTGACAACGAAAAAAAACATTACTGGTTCGTGCGAAGTGGTTGTAAGAAAAGATACTACAGGTTTGGTTTGGGTAAGTGTAGACGGCAAGAATGGAGATATCAATGCCCAGTTAAGAGAGGCTTTGCTCACGTTGACATATAAAAACTATGTTCTGAACGGATTCAAAATGGATACCGAGGATAAATTCGTGTACGAGTATTCATTTATTCGTGAAACGGTTGATTTGTTAAAAAAACCAATGGGAATAACTGCTGTTTCCAAAAATCAGCCGGAGGTTGAGAGTTTGGCAAGAAAGGAAGCTTCTGGCTTTTGGATGGATAAAGCAGATCTGACTTACGACGTTTCCATTCTCAATCTGAACGGGTCTAAACAGGAAACGGTGTTGCCAACGAAAGCTGTTGAACGAACCACCGCGGGAAAAGCTATAGGTGGTTTCTTCGCAGGTGTTCTCGTTGTTATTGTAGCTCTTTTGGATGCGGCTTCAACCGAATGATCAGGGAAACACTTTCCCCGGGTTCAATAAATTCTTAGGATCAAACACTTGTTTTATAGCTTTCATCAATTCAATTTGTCCTTGCTTGAAAGCGATAGGCATATACGAAGTTTGTACTAAACCAATTCCATGTTCCCCGGAAATTGTTCCGCCCAATTTTACTACTTCTTCAAATAATTCTATTATTGCAACCGGAAGTTTGGTATTCCATTCTTCATCCGTAAGTTGATCTTTAACAATATTCACATGCAAATTTCCATCTCCAGCATGGCCGTAACAGACTGCTCTGAAACCATAGATTGAGCTTAGTTCTTTTACTTTTTTCAGCAGTTTTGGTAATTCGAAACGGGGTACAACGGTATCTTCTTCTTTATAGATAGAATGGCTTTTTACGCATTCACCTATTTTACGGCGTATTTTCCAAAGACTTTCTTTCTGTGCCTCAGTTTCCGCGAAAAGGATTTCGTCAATGTCGTATTGCTCAAGTAAGAGCATGATTTTCTCACAATCCTGCATTAGTACTTCTGCGTTGAATCCATCCAGTTCAATCAGCAAATGTGCATCATGGTCGTCTTTCAGAATATCCGGCGCATCATCCACGTAAGGCAATGTGAAAAGAATAGCATCGCGGTCCATAAATTCCATTCCGCTTGGAATAATTCCCTGCATAAATATTTTTCCGACAGCTTCGCACGCTTCTGTTCCTTTTCGGAAAGGAATCAGCATTAACAATGTTTGTGTTGGATGAGGAATTAAGCGTAAAACAATTTTCGTGACAATAGCCAATGTTCCTTCACTTCCAACAATAAGCTGCGTAAGATTGTATCCTGTAGCATTTTTAATCACATTCGCTCCGGTCCACATGACGTCGCCGTTTGGCATTACAATTTCCAGGTTAAGGACCCAGTCTTTCGTAACACCATATTTTACAGCTTTCGGCCCACCCGAATTTTCAGCAATATTTCCGCCGATAAAACAAGATCCTTTTGATGCCGGATCGGGTGGGTAGAAAAGCCCTTTTTCGAGAACTGCCTGTTGCAGAACTTCAGTAATGACTCCTGGTTCTGTGATCACCTGGTGATTGAGTTCATCAATTTCCAGAATACGGTTCATCCGTTCAAGGCTCAAAAGAACACCTCCGTGATTTGCCAGAGCTCCACCGCTAAGACCTGTTCTTGCTCCGGAAGGAGTTACTATCAGATCATTTTCATAACAGAACTTCATGATGACAGAAACTTCGCCGGTGTTCCCTGGTTTTAGAACTATTGCCGGAAAGAACACAAAATCTTCGGTATGATCTGAAGCGTAATGAGCATCAATGTTTTCCCCTTTCAGAACACGCTGCTCTCCAAGAATACTTTCAAAAAATGCTACATGTTTTTCGTTCAGTTCAGCCATCCTTCAGATTTTTTCCAAAAGTAACTTTTAATTTCTTGTCTTGCATCTCCGGGGAATTGTAATCCTGCGGCTTCAACTGTTATACATTATAGATTGCCACTCAAGTTTTACATTCGCCAAACTATGTGACTATGTGTTTTGCTATGTTTCTATGTGTTTCAGGTCTTCGTAATCCGCACAAACTCACCTCCAAGTATTTTGTAAGTGTAGCCGCCAACCTGGATAGTTTGTCCTTCTGCCATACTGGCAATTTTTACAATGTCTTCTTCCATGGTGTGAATGCTGCCTTTCGTTTTCCAGGCAATTTTGAGATAATCAGCTTCTATTTCTTCACCAACAGATCCACAAAGAATGATGTGCACGGGTTTGCTGAAATTCTTCAGTAATTCAATGTCTTTTACAGGTGCATTGTTATCAACGATCATGATTAGTTCCTTATACGGCTTTGCTCGTTTTACACCGGTAATTAACGCTTCCATATTGTTTTCCGGACAATCGCCACCGCTGCCGTTTGCACGTACTGTAGACATAATGCTAATCAAACTGTCTAATCCTTTACTGTTCTGATAATAGATTCCGCCGGTTGATCCGATGATTTTCAGATTGTCGTCCTTTTCGTCGCCGTCATTGAAAAACACGAACTGAAGATTCGGTTCAACTTTATAATTGAGCTGATACCAAACGGATAATTGCTGAGCGTAAGGATCCATACTTCCGGTTAAGTCACATACAATCAGTTTTTCCGACCATTTATTGCGGCGGAACACTTTGTCAATAATGTTTTCTTCTGAACTCCCGGCAGATTCTTTCAGTTTTTCTTTAAATCCTTCTTCCAGAGAAAGTTTCCGCTCTTTGCAATACTTCTCAAATTCAATTTTCTCTTCAGCCAAACGCTTTTCTTCAGCAATAATTCGTTCTTCCTCTTCTTTCTTGCGCTTTTCGAATTCTTTGGTGCCGATATAAGTGAAATTCATTTGAGCGGTTGCTGTTCCGTTTTTATAATCAGAAGTGAATTTTTGATAGTCGGCGTGATGTTTGAAATTGATAGTGTAATCATCACCTTTCGGGACATAAAGGCTGATTTGGCCCAAATCGGTGGTTTTTCCCTTAAAATGTTTGTTTCTGTTCTTGCCGCTGATTACGAATGTTTCACCTGCAAGCGGACCATCATACAAATCTTTCACGGTAATAGTCATTTTCTCATAATCTTCTTTGATTGCCGGAGCTTTTCCAATTCCGTTCATCAGGAATGTTGTATCGGGAAGCATGATTATTTTTTTATCAAGCGTTGATTTCTCCGTAGCACTCATCGCGAAAATTTCATCCTTCTTTTGCATATCCGCATTGTACCCCAATGTTTTTGATCGTTGAGAACTTTCGGTTCCTGAAGAAGTTTCTTCTGGTTTTGTGTAATTGGTTACTGTAACATCGAATAGTTGCTCGCATGGAACTTCAAAACTTACTTTCCCGCCGGCATCCGATTTTTGGGTATAGATTTTTCCATCGTTTCTGGATGTAAGCGTAACTGTTTGTCCTGCGAAAAAACCACCGCCCATATTTTTTAACGTGTAAATAATTGTTCCGGAGCAATCTTGTGTGTAACCTGTGTTTAAACAAAATGCAAACGAGCAAATCAGGACGCAGGTGCGCGAAAATGAAAGAGTATGGGTTTTCATAATACAGTTGTTTGTATGGTTAAGCGAAAAAAAATCATTTTGGTACACTTTACACCTCAATTGTTTATAGAAGCTTGCTAACTTTATTCAACAGAACAAAAACCTGTTATCACAAAAAAAAGTACCGCATGAATGAGATAATTTGCCCAAACTGTAAGAAAGCTTTTAAAGTAGATGAGGCTGGTTTTGCAGATATTCTTAAACAAGTTCGTGACCATCAATTTGAAGAAGAACTACAAAATCGTTTAATGCTTGCCGAGAAAGAAAAGCAAAGTGCTGTTTTGTTGGCTGAAGCAAATCTGAAAAATTCGTTACAGGCAGAGTTAGCAAAAAAAGACAGGGAGATATCTGAATTGCAGACCAAAAGAGAGCGTGATTTAGCAGATCTAACAGCGAGGAAATCTGCTGAAATTGCGGATATGAAATCGAAAATTGAGATGTCCGAAATCGAGAAGAGACTTTCGGTGAATGAGGCTGTTCAGAAAATTGAAAAGCAACGCAACGAGCTTGCAAATGAGTTGAGAATCAAAGAGACAGAAAAGCAGTTGCTTGAAAAATCATTGAGCGAGAAATTTACTTCAGAGCTTCGAACAAAAGACGATATCATTAAGCTAAAAGATGAAGAAATTGCTTTGCGGAAGGACATGAAATTGAAGCTTTCCACCAAAATGGTTGGAGAAACCCTTGAGCAACATTGTGAAAATGAGTTTAACAGGCTGAGAGCAACAGCTTTTCAAACGGCTTATTTCGAAAAAGACAATGATTCCAGATCTGGAAGTAAAGGCGACTTCATTTATCGGGAAACAGACGATAGTGGAAATGAGATTATTTCGATTATGTTCGAAATGAAGAATGAAGGCGATGAAACGGCTACTAAAAAAAGGAATGAAGATTTTTTCAAGGAATTAGACAAAGATAGAGTCGAAAAAAAGTGTGAGTATGCTATTCTTGTTACTTTACTGGAGGCAGAAAATGAGTTTTACAATACGGGAATTGTCGATGTTTCGCATAAATATCCTAAAATGTATGTTGTTCGGCCTCAATTTTTTATTCCGATTATCACGCTACTTCGAAATGCTGCTTTGAACTCAATGAAGTATAAAGCCGAATTGGCTTTGGTCAGAAATCAAAATATTGACATTACTAATTTCGAAGAGAATATTAATTCCTTTAAAGAAGGGTTTGCTCGAAATTACGAATTGGCAAGCCGTAAATTTAAAACTGCGATCGACGAAATTGATAAGACTATTGATCATCTTCAAAAAACGAAAGATGCGCTGCTTTCATCCGAAAACAATCTACGTCTGGCGAATAATAAAGCCGAAGAATTGACGATTAAGAAATTAACGCGTGGAAATCCAACGATGTCGAAAAAATTTGATGATTTGGCGAAGAATTCTGAGGAATAAGTGCATGTTCTTAAATTTATTAGCCGTAATCTACCTAATCGCTTACGTCTTGAATTTCATCTTTTTTCAAAAAAAATGCCCTAAAAAGATTTTCGTATTGTAAAAATCATTTACTTTGTATTTCAAAGTTCTTTTTATGAGTGATAAGGAATACATCGAACAGCTGCGTGATATTAAGAATATCATGGATAAATCCACCAAGTTTTTGTCGCTTTCCGGATTATCAGGGATTCTTGCCGGAGTTTATGCGTTGGTAGGGGCGTGTGCGGTTCAATTGATCATAAACCGCGATGCATACCCGTACGTAACATTGTATAGTAATACATTCAAGGCAATCATTGCAATCGCAGGTGGCGTTCTGATTTTATCCGTTATAACAGCTTTTGTGTTATCTAAGTTAAAAGCGAAAAAACGCAATGAGAAAGTTTGGGGATCAGCGAGTAAACGATTGCTGCTTAATTTTTCCATTCCTTTGATTACAGGAGCTGTTTTTGGAATTTCGTTGCTCAAGAATGGTCACTACGGGTTAATTGCTCCTGTAACGCTTATTTTCTATGGATTGGCATTGCTTCAAGCAAGTAAATATACGCTTGAAACAATTCGTTCTCTGGGAGTACTTTTCATTATTCTGGGCCTGATCAATTGTTGGTATGTTGGATATGGATTGTATTTTTGGGCAATGGGTTTTGGTGTATTTCACATTGTATACGGTTCTGTAATGTATTTTAAATTTGACAGAAAAAACAACTAGATGAAAGCCGTTATTGCACATATTAATAAGGCTTTCGATCATAGGATACGATTGGGAATTATGTCCGTCTTAATGGTAAATGACTCTGTTGATTTCAACCGTTTGAAAGAACTTCTGGATGTTACTGACGGAAATCTGGCGAGTCACATAAAAGCGCTGGAACAGGAAGCTTTTATTCTCGTAACCAAGCAGTTTATCGGGAAGAAGCCAAATACCACTTATACTGCGACAGAAGCTGGCAGGCAGGCTTTTACAAGTCATTTAGATGCGCTGGAATCATTGATCCGGCAGAGCAGGTAGTATATTTTTTTAATCATTTACTTTGAAAAACAAAGTACTTTATATTTTGAATTATGAGTACAAATGAAACAGAACAACCAACGAGTGACTTTAAAAGATTCATGCGGTCGCATACGGCGCGAATCATTATCGTAGGATTTATTACACTGGTATTGTTAGTACCGCTTTCACAGATTGGCTGGTTGATCCGTGAACGGAAAGATCGTCAGGACCAGGTGCAGGAAGAATTAAAGATGGAGTGGGGGAACGAATTGAAATATTATGGATTGGTACTCCAGATACCTTTTAAAACCGGCGACAAGAAAGAAAAAACAAAACTGCTTTACCTTTATCCGGAATCCTGTCAGGATGATATTTCCACATCGGTAAATGAGAGATATCGGGGAATTTTTAAAGCAAATTTATATAGTGCGAATATTCATTCTTCCAGCATTTTTGATTTGTCCAAAATAATGAATCAATCTAAATATAAACTGGCAGATTGGTCGCAGGCTAAAGTAGTTATGGTTACATCCTCCGGGTCGCGATTCAGGGAGTTGTCCGGATTCACGGTTGATGGAAAATTTGTTCAGCTTGGTGAGCAAAAGGAAAGTTCTTACGGAAGAACCACCGAAAGCTCATCTGATTTGTTTGCAATAAATCCGACCTTAAAACCGAAGCTGGAAGTTGTTTCAAATGCAACTATTGATGGTTGTAATGAAATCCGATACAGACCGTTCGCAACAAAGTCGCAAATGAACCTCAAATCTAATTGGACCAACCCATCCTTTGCAGGAACTTCATTGCCGGATAATGGCTCTTTTCTCCTTTCGAATAACGGGTTTACCGCTAAATGGAACAATATGGTGAGTCTAGGAAAAGCAAGTTCTTTTTCAGTTGGGAATATTGTACTCCGGAACCGACCATATTCTGAGATAAAATTCATTACAATGGTTGATCAATACCAGCTGAATGAACGGACAATCAAATACGGAATTTTGGTTTTGACTTTGACTTTTGCTGTCTTCTTTTTAATCCAGATCATGCAAAAAATGAGTATTCATCCATTGCATTACTTTATGATTGGATTGGCGTTGTTGCTCTTCTATTCGTTATTGTTATCTCTTTCAGAGCATTTTGGGTTTAACCGCGCATACATATGTTCTGCAACCGCCATCATGTTACTCATCGGTTGGTACGCGAAATCCATATTGAATTCACTTAAGTTTGCTGTCATTTCAGGACTAAGCATTGGGGTATTGTACACGTTCCTGCTGGTAATTGTGAATCTTGAAATTTATGCCATGCTCGTTGGAAGTATCGGATTATTCTTTGTGCTGGCAGCAATAATGTCAATCACACGTAAAATGAATTTTGAGAATATGTAACCAACCACCAAAAATCAGGGTTACGCAAAATAGCTATCTGAGGATATTCGGATAGCTATTTTTATTTACTGAGCTCAATGTGCTCTTGTAATGAATTTATAACAGTTTGTGCAATCAGTAAATGGAAACTATGGCGGTTATCTGCCGGAGCTTTTTCCAGGGCAGCATAATAGGCAGACCTGTTTGTATAATCTCCTTTTATATTACCGATTGGGTAACCGTTTAATAGTAAGATTAGGTTCATAACCAGCCTGGTGGTTCTTCCGTTTCCGTCAATGAACGGGTGAATCCTTACAATACGCTCATGCATTTCTGCAGCAAGAATAACAGGGTTTAGAACTCGTTTATTTTCTTCGTAATATTCGAAAACTTCTTCCATGAGCCTGGTTAAAAGAAATGGCTCCGGTGGAATGTGAGAACTTCCTGAAATTCGTACCCCAACACTTCGGTAAACTCCGGCATTTTCTCTATCAATACCTTTTAAAACCAGGTAATGAATCTGTTTTAAAACGCGTTCATTGAAAACCTGTTTGCCTTGCACGATCTCGGTTAAATATGCAATTGCTTCTGAATGATTAATTGCTTCCAAATGCTCACGCATCGATTTACCTCCAATGGTAATACCATCTTTAATTACGAGCAAAGTTTCCTGCAGAGTAAGTGTGTTTCCCTCAATACGATTACTCTCAAAAGTGTAATTCAAATTAAAATATTCTTCCATTTTTCGCAGTTGGGTAGCGTTTAATGGCTTCAGACTATTCCATTCTAATTGCAGGCTGTTACATCGGTCTAATAGTTTTTTAAGATCTGCAGGAAGCTCTGAAGCATTCTGTTTTTTTTGATCTAAGCCATATTGAACACGTGATTCTGCTACTTGTAATGCGCCAATGGAATAGTCTTCATCTTCAAGTAATGCGTATATTTTTTCGGCTAACCAGGCAGTACGTGTTTTCTCTTCATCTAACTCCAGAGCGTTAATGATTTGTGAAAGATGTTTTTTTGATGGGATCCGTTCACCTTTTTCATACCTGTTCAAAAGTGCCGGATCGATTCCTGTTAATGCGCCAAATGAACCGAAAGTTAGCGCCCGTGATTTTCGGGTTGTATGGATAATTTCTTTTAATTTCATTTTGACAAATATAACATTGACCAATTTAGTCATTTTCTATTGGCTTTCAAAATTTCACATGATTTTTTTTCCATCTTTCTAAACATTGTTTATCTTAGTTCACATTGTTCAGGAATTATCTTGTGATTAAGATTGATGGGGAATCGTGTGGAAATCACGAACTGTCGCGCAACTGTAAATCTGCCTGTTGGTAGGTGAAGTCAGATTACCATTCAATTTTAAACGGACTATAGCTTTCGCGATCTGAAGTAAAGTCGAATTGAACGCCAGCTGACGTTGCTTTTCCCTTTTGTTTTTATTGCGTTTTGAACTAAATAAAGGTTTATGAATAATACAACCATTGAAAAGAACACACCGTTCGACAAATCCTGTGTGAGATGTCACGAGTCTTTTGTTTGCAGAGCTGATGCCATTCGCGAATGTCATTGTTCAACAATTCAGTTAAATTCTGAGCAATTGACAATTCTCCGGGAACGCTATAACAATTGTTTGTGCAATCAGTGTTTGGTTAATTTCGTTGAAACCGAAGCATATTTACAGTATTAATAAACATTTAATGACAACCGAAGAACGAATTGAATTATCCGAAACACGTATTTTTAAAGCAGTTTTCCCTAACACAACAAATCATTACGACACACTTTTTGGAGGTACTGCCATGCAGTTAATGGATGAAGTTGCATTTATTGCCGCTACACGTTTTTCCCGCCAGAGAATGGTAACCGTTAGCAGTGACAGAATAGATTTTAAAAAACCAATTCCTGCGGGTACCATTGTTGAACTGGTAGGAAGAGTGACTTATATTGGAAGAACCAGTGTGAAGGTGAGAGTAGATATTTTTATAGAACAAATGTATGATACCCACAGAGAGAAGGCTGTAAGCGGTGAATTTACCTTTGTGGCTGTCGATGAACATAAGGTTCCTGTTAAAATTATCAATGAGTGAATCTTGGAATCGAATCTTTTGTAGTTTTGACCCCTACTTGTAAGTCAAATGAAATTTTCCTTTCTTAAAAATCGCTGGATCAAAATACCCTATCTCATTCTTTTGTATGGTTTTGCTATCTATGGTTTTATTATCACAGCTGCTTTCTTTGCAGTAAAATTCAATTGGACTAATGAAGGCGGTTCTATAGATTCGAACAATCGTTATTTCGAAGAAATGCATGATAAGTACGACCAGGATTTTAAGGTCGACAGCGTCTCCGTAGTTAAGCACCGCTTCGAAGTATTGAACCGGATCATGCTCCTGAATGACTATTACCCTCAAAATGCCAATTATATATTATCTGTTTACAACCAGAATAAAGACGAGAAATTGGCACTACGCATGTTAGATGCTGTTGATCTTCGGTTACAAAAGCGAAAAGATTACAGGAAAGATGCATCGAAACTGAAGTTCAAAATGAAGAGAGCCGAAACGCATAATAAAGGGTTAAGCGTTTTTGAATGGATGAATATAGCAGAGTGGCAGGACTTTAAGCAGGCTGTTGCAAAAGATAAACCGTATATTGATTCTGTAGCGATGATTACCGGAGTGGAACCTCGTTTGATTGTTGCGTGTTTGGTTGGCGAGCAAATTCGCTTGTTTAATTCAAGCCGCGAATCGTATAAGCGCTATATGGGGCCGTTGAAAATGCTGGCTCTGGAAAACCATTTATCTTATGGTGTAACTGGCATTAAGAACAGTACTGCCATCAATATTGAAAATTTTGCCAAAGATCCTAAAAGCGAGTTTTATCCCGGAAAAGCATTTGAACACTTACTGGATTTCGATAGTACAGTGAATTACACCTACAACGGAAATGATACCCTGGATCTTCGTTTGCAGCGATTGGTGCAGTTCAGGAATCATTATTATTCGTATTTGTACACGGCGGTTTTCCTCCGGGAAATAAAAGCACAATGGGATAAAGCGGGGTATCCGATCGGCGACAGGCCTGAGATTCTGGCTTCACTGTTTAATCTCGGATTCCAAAAATCGAAACCGAAAAAACATCCTGCTGTGGGAGGTTCTGTCTATAAAATAAATAATGTGGATTACACTTTTGGGTCAGTAGCCTATGAATTTTTCTACAGCGGGGAAATGTCAGATATCTTTCCGTATAAAACCAAATCCTTCGATTATGAACCAGTTGTTCCACAGGTTATTAAAGAGCCTGAGGAAACAGATAGAAACCAGTTGCTATGACAGAAGATTTTTTTCAGGAGTCTAAACTCTTCACCCAGGAGCCAAATTATAAACAACTTAAAACGGCACTTAACTGGTTACTTATTTTATTGGCTTTCGATGGGTTGATCAGTTTGATTTACTTAGTGCTAAGCATTTCAATCGGAGTTGATTACTACATGAAATGGAGTCGAGAATCAATTCAAATTCTAGAACTTGTATATAAAATACTTGCTTATCTGTTTATTACAACTCACATTGTGTTATTTACAATTGCAGCTGTAAAGAACAAAAATAGAGCGGCACGAACTATTGTCATCTCAATAGGTATTTTGCATATTGTAACGTTCGTATATTATCAGTTTGTCAGATAACTGATTTAATTAAGAAGATTCTAATTCTTCAAAAACTAGACAGCAAAAACAATGAAAAGGCGGGATGAAAATTTTTTCACCCCGCCTTTTTATTCGAAAAAATTAATTTCCCTTAATCTCAAATTCAGTTCTTCTGTTTTGCTGCCTGCCATCTTCCGTAGTGTTGCCTGCAACAGGTTTAGAAGATCCATATCCTTTTGCAACCATTCGATTTGCTGCAATTCCTTTACCGGTTAGGTAAGTAACTACTGCTTCTGCTCGTTGCTGAGAAAGTGTTTCATTAAAAGTTGCCGAACCGGTATTGTCAGTGTGACCGGAAATCTCAATTTTCAGGTTTGGAACTTCTTTCATCAATTTTACCAATCTTTCCAACTCAGCATTCGATTCAGTTCTTAAAATCGATTTCGAGTAATCAAAGAAAATATTTCGAAGCGCAATTTTAGAACCAACAGCAATGTTTTTCAACTCAATGGTTTTGTTCACTAAATTATCGTCTGAGCCTGCAGGAATATCAAAATTCTCGGGATGGAAAAGATATCCTGTTGCTTTTACTGCAATTCCGTAATTTTTACCTGATGCTAAGGTGATGATAAATTTCCCTGTTGCCGAGTTTGTTTTGAAGGTCTCAATGATTTTTCCCGTCACGTTGTCGGTAATTTCAATTTCAGCTTCTACTGGTTTTCTTGAAATAGCATCTATTGTTACACCTTTAAAAACGGTAAGTGATTTTTTCTTCACATCAACCGAACTTTCGATTGCATGATCTTTTACCGGTTGAGCAACGCTTGCCAGCAGATAATCTTCTGTTTCTGTAACAGGTTTCTTTTCAGCTCCCCAGAACGTTACGCGATAAATGTCGTAACCGCCTTTTCCGCCATCACGATTCGAAGATATATAAGCAAACTTGCCATTCGCAGTTGATGCGAAAAAGAAATCATCATAAGGTGTGTTAATTGGGTAGCCCATATTAACCGGAGTTGTCCACACACCTTGTTCTTTCTTTGAAACAAAAATATCATAACCGCCTAATGATTCGTGTCCTTCAGAAGCAATATACATCGTTTCACCGTCTACGGAAATGTAAATAGGGCCTTCATTGAAACGCGAATTTAATGGTAAAACAGGAGCAGCAGTTTTGAAGTCGCCGATCATAATACTTTGAACCGCGGAAAAAACTACATCATAACCACTGGTGCTTGTTTCTCTGTCGGTTGCGCGGTTAAAATACAATCTGTAACCATCTTCGTTGTAGCAGGCGTATCGTTCATTCATACGCTCATTGCTGATATTCGCGTTTAATTTTGTTGGATCTGTCCAGTTTGCACCAAGGAGGCGTGTTTCATAGATATCAGATTGCGTTCCGTCGTTTCGGTGGATGAGCATTTTGGTTCCGTCAAAGTAAAGACAATCCGAAACGTCGTCTGAAACGGTATTTATTCCGCCTTTTAATTTTACCGGGGCCGACCATCCGTCGGATCCGAGTGAAGACGAATAAATATCGTAATCGAATTCTCCGAATTCATTGGCAGTGTGACCATTTGAACGATTTGATGACATGATCATTTCAGCACCATCTGTTGAAATTGCGGGAGAAATATCATCGTAGTTTGTGTTAAGAATTTCCATATTATCAACCCAGCAGCGAACTGGTTTGGCGATTGATTTCTTGTTCAACGCACATTGAGCAATACATTGATCAACGAATTTGGAAAAATCTGCCGACTTTTTGTATTCAGTATTGAAAGCAGTGTACGATTTTACTGCTTCATCAAATTTACTCTGAAGCTGCAGGCAAACACCCATATAGTAATTCAAATACGGATCACAGGCAGGGTCTAAACTTTTTGCTTTGTTAATATATGGAATAGCTAATCCGGGATTGTTACTGTTTGCCAGGCATGCCCCGATTTTAAAATTTAACAATCCATTATTCGGATTAAAAGCTTGAGCAATCTGATAGTTTTTCATGGCCTGCTGATAGTTATCACCATAATCCTTAACCATTGCGAGTGCTTCGTTTGCAGTATTAAAAAACACGTCGCCGGCAGAAATGGCATCTTCAGCCTTTTTAAATGCTTCTTTCTGATCTTTGAAATTGGCAGCTTTAAACTCAACATTCTGAGAAAAAACAATCTCACTAAGCCCCAATATTACTAGGAATAATATTTTTTTCATCTTGATAAATCTTATTAATTGGAGCAGTTACCTGCGTAATATACTTTTCCTTCTTTTGAACCGAGTTCGTTGGCTTTCTTCCAGTCCTGGCAAGCGCCTTCCAAATCGCGAAGCATTTCCTTTGCCATACCACGATTAACATAAGCGGCTGCGTAATTCGGGTCGAGAGCAATTGCTTTATCAGCCATTTCCAGGGCTTTTTTGTAATCTTTCTTCATAAAATATACTCCTGAAAGATTTGAAGCTGCCGGACCGTAAGAATCATTCAGCAAGAGCGCTTTCTCGAAATCTTTGATCGCGTCTTCGTTTGCACCGCCTTTGTCGACATAAGTTGCGCCCCTGTTGTTATATGCCAAATAGTAATTCGGGTCAATGGATATAGCCCGATTGAAAGCTGCGACCGCGCCAACATAATCTTTCATTTTTTTCTTCACCGTTCCGATATTGTTCAGAACAAAAGCAAGATTCGGATTTTTACGCTGCGCTTCTTCGTAATCAGCAATTGCTTTTGGAAGCTGGTTCAGCATACGGTAACAGCTTCCTCTATCATTGTAAGCATAGGCATTATTGGCATCCAGTTCAATAGTTTTCGTGAAGTGTTTTATTGCGGTGTTGTAGTCTTGCTGCATGAATTTCAGTGTACCGTAATTGTAATATGCTTTCGGATTTGTTGGTTCCAGTGCAATGGATTTTTCGTAATCTTTTTCCGATTTCAAATAATCATTCAAGCCCTGGTAACTTCTTCCTCTTTGGAAATAGGCCTTGGAATATCCGGGCTGTTTGTCAATTAAAGTGGTCAGTGTTGTAACAGCATCCTGGTATTTTTCCGCTTCGTTTTCTGCTACTCCCTTATTGTAATATGCTGCCGTAAAGTTCGGATCAGACGTAATTGATTTCTTGAATTCGGCAATTGATTCGGAGAATTTTTTCTCATTGTAAAGTTCAATTCCTTTGTTATAAGCTTCCTGACTTGCTGCAATAGTAGCGTTTTGCTGATTTAGCTTCGTGATTGAGTCGCGGTATTGTTTTTCTTTCGGTGTCAGTTCCTCCATTTGAGCAAAGGAATTCAACGCGAGAAAACAAGTCGCAGCCAGCACCAGTTTCGTCTGTTTCATGTTAGTTTCATTTTCGTTTTAGTGGCTTGAATGTAGCAAGAATAAAAACCACTTCGAACAGAATGTTTTCAACATTATCAAAATTGAACTTACGGTAACTGAATCGCAGCTTGCTTTTCTGATTTGAATAGGTAAGAGACCTTTTTTGTAAAACCTGTTACTCATTTCGGTAATAATTATTCAAAATCAACTTCCAGCTGAATTAGAAGTACTAACTTTAACCTTACTTTTTTGAAAGCTGAATCTTCCTGATTTCATTCAGAGGAAATAGCGCAATTGTTGATAAATATGAAGGATGCATATCTGGTAAATGGCGTGAGAACTGCTATTGGTAATTTTGGTGGAACACTTTCTCCTGTGAGAGCTGATGATTTGGCAGCACATGTTTTAAAAGCTCTTTTGGAAAAAAATAAAGGATTAAACCCTGAAGCAATTGATGATCTTTATTTTGGTTGTGCAAATCAAGCAGGAGAGGATAATCGGAATGTTGCGCGAATGGCTTTGCTGCTCGCTGGTTACCCGATTTCTGTTGGTGGTGAAACTGTAAATAGATTGTGTGCTTCCGGAATGGCGGCTTCGGTTACTGCGGCAAGAGCAATTCAAACTGGAAGCGCTGATGTCATGGTTGCAGGAGGAATGGAACACATGACGCGCGGACCTTTGGTTATGTCAAAAGCATCTTCTGCGTACGGCAGAGACCAGCAACTATACGATTCGTCATTTGGATGGAGATTCATTAACCCGAAAATGGAGGAGATGTTTGGAGTTGATGCGATGGGAAATACAGCAGAAAATTTAGCGGAAATGCTGAGTATTTCGCGTGAAGACCAGGATAAATTCTCCGTTTGGTCTCAGGAAAAAGCTGTTCGCGCGCAGGAAAACGGGATTTTAGGACAAGAAATAGTTTCGGTTTCTATTCCCAGAAAAAAACAAGATCCTTTGATTTTTGACAAAGACGAATTTATACGGCCGGGAACTTCAATGGAATCGCTTGGTGGTCTTCGTCCCGCGTTTAAAAAGGACGGAACGGTAACGGCAGGTAACGCTTCAGGATTAAATGATGGTGCTTGCGCCTTATTGCTGGCTTCTGAAAACGGATTGAAAGAACAGAACTTAACGCCGGTTGCCAGAATTGTTTCTGCAGCAGTTGCGGGAGTTGAGCCCAGAATTATGGGAATTGGTCCTGTTCAGGCTTCCCAAAAAGCATTGAAATTAGCCGGACTTACGTTGGATCAAATGGATGTTTTGGAATTGAATGAAGCTTTCGCTGCACAAGTTCTTGCCTGCACCAGAACACTTGGTATTGCTGACAACGATCCGAGAATTAACCCGAATGGCGGAGCAATCGCACTTGGGCACCCGCTGGGAATGTCCGGAGCACGCATTTTGATGGCTGCGGCAAATGAACTTCAGCGTTCGAATAAAAAATATGCACTGGTTACCATGTGCATTGGTGTTGGACAAGGTTATGCAACCATCATTGAGCGTGTATAAAATATTTTGAAATCCAACCTTTTACTAGTTCACGTATCTTTGGAATGATCATGAAGAGAGTATTATATTGTTTAAGTACTGTGTGTATATTGGTGCTGGTCTCTTGTAAACGGGAAAAAGCCGAATGGGACACGAAATGGGCTTTGCCTCTTGTAGAAGATAGTTTGACTCTTGAACAACTCGATGATCAATCCATCCTTTCCGTAAATAGTGGCAGTTATGAACTGTCAATTGATAGAAATATTTATTCATTTCGCTTAAGTGATTTCGTTAAAATTCCTGATACAACAGTACGACATAGCTTTGCACTGAACGTTTCAAACTTTAATGTTGCTCCGGGTGTAAGTTTCGTGAATGATATTCAGGAACATAATTTTGATTTGAATCCGGTTCAGTTAAGATTGATGCAGATTCAAACCGGGGGAATTCAGCTTCGCGTAGAAAGTCCGGTTGAGACAGCCACTATCTTTACTGTTGAACTGCCCGGTGTTATAAAAAACGGGGTAACACTTTCACAATCATTTACAGTTCCGCCGGGAACCAATGCTAGTCCGAGTGCTACTTCGGATTACGTTGATTTGACTGGCTATACTATTGATCTTACCGGGCAAAACGGAAATTCGTCCAATAAGCTTCAGTCTATATTAACTGTTAAAACTGATCCCAACGGACCTTCAATTACTATTAATAATCAGGACAGTCTGCGTTTCGATTTTACCATGAGTAATTTGAAATTGGATTATGCTCGCGGTTATTTTGGTTCGGAGCTGATTACAGAAACTGTAGTTGAGAACATTTCCTTTTTCAACAATATCGTTAGCGGAATGGTTGATATCGATGCCGCTTCTTTAGGTTTGGAAATCGAAAATGGCTTTAAATTGAGCGCCAAGATCAAATTGGTAAGTTTGAAAAACACAAACTACGAAGGTAATACGGTAAGCCTGGTTCATCCAAGTGTGGGAGATTGGATCACAATAAATCCTGCTTTTGGCAATTACAATGCATTTCAATCAACGGTAACGAATGTTGCTTTCGACGGATCAAATAGTAACCTGGAAAACTACCTCGAAAATCATGGCGGATCAAATGAGATTTCATATCAGCTTCAGATAAATCCATGGGGCAACGTTTCTGGTGGTTATGATGAAATTTATGATGCGCACCCGTTGAATATCAAGTTGACAGGGAATTTACCTTTGAATGTTGGATTCGATGATTTGACAATCGTAGATACGTTTGATTTCTCTTTAAATCAGAACTATGATGCGACGCATGTAGAATCAGGAATTATTTGGCTGAATGTCACAAATGCATTCCCGTTCCAGGGAGATTTGGAATTGTTCTTCCTGGATGGTTCCGGAAATTTATTAACACAGCTTATTTCCGATAATTCTGTAACATCCAGTGTGTATGGAACAGTAATCAACGGAATTCTTCAGAAAGATTCCAAAATAAACCTCAATTGCTCGGCTGAACAAGTTGCTTTATTGAACAATGCAAAAAAAGTTTGTATGCGCTTGAAATTGAATACACCTGATCCGAATACTAATAATTCAATTCAGATGAGTATTCCGGAGGGAGCATTTATGAAATTCAAATTAGGGGCAAAAATCGCCGTAAAACATAAAGTTTAATGAAGAAAATTAATTTGTTATTCTTTTTCTGCGCTTTGTTTGCTGGTAAATCAATTGCACAGGTAAATGCTCCCGGAGAATATGATTCGCTAAAACCATACGGACAGCAGCTTTTGGTGAACGGTCAGTTTGATTTTCTAACGACCTCGCTTAAGAATGAGATCTCTAATACATTGCTTTTTGGTGGATATATTGATGAGGGGATGAAAGACCGTTCGCTTAAAAAACACAAAACAGTCAATTTCGCCGGTCTGGCATCAAATAATGAAATTACCTATTTTCACAATTCAGACAGTTTGTTTCACAATTCAAATTGGAGCTGGGGAGTTAAAGCGGGATATTACGCGGTTGGGAATGTGAGTTACAGCAAAGATGCTTTTGGTTTGGTTTTCTACGGAAATGAACCCTATTTAGGAGATACTGCCCATTTCTCCAGAACTAAAATGAATTTCACGCGATTTCAGAAAATTGGTTTTGGTATTCGTGATAAAAGAATGGGGAGTTATGTATTCCTGAATTTGGTAAATCTGCAGGATGCTGTTCAATCTGTTGTACGGAAAGGTGATTTGTACCAGGATACAGACGGCTCTGAGGTTAATATGAAACTTGCCGGCGAATTTGATTATACTTCAGGAAATAACTTTTCAAAGGGGCTTGGATTTTCAGTTGACGCAGCCTATCGTGTGAAAGTGCCTTGGGTGAAAGAAACTGAAACGGTTTTCGAAGTAAGCGCCAATAATCTGGGAATTGTTTTTACCAATAATAGTGTAACACAATATCACGTCGATTCCAATTACACTTTTACCGGATTCGAACTGAATCAATTGTTCGGATCAAGTTCACCCTTTTCAAGAGACGATTATTCTGTACTTGATTCAATGGGAGTAAGTAAAGATACCATGCAAAGAAGATCTTTTATCCTACCCGGATATATTCAGGCAGGTAAGCTGGTTAATTTTCAGGGCAATCAGAAATGGCAGTCTTATTTTGGTTTGCGACTTTATCCGTCACTGGATATATTGCCTCAGGTCTACGCCGGAGCATGCTACAAACCAATAGCTGCGTTCATGATCTCTGCAAATGCAAGTTATGGTGGATTCGGATTTTTTAATGCAGGTTTGAATTTCACGTATGTCGCGCCGAAACTGCGTATTACACTTGGAACTGATAATATAATCGGGTCTGTTTTGGCATCCGGTTATGGTAAATCACTTATTATAAGAAGCGTATGGGACTTAAATTAATAGTTGCTTGTTGTCTGCTAATCTGCCCTATGATTTCATTCGGTCAGCCAGCTTCTTTTTACAAAGTGTTCTCCGGAACAGGTTATGACAAAGCAGAAGGACTTACTCAATTGGAAGATAGTTCCTATTTAATTACAGGATCTTCATCGAGCTTTTCGGATGCACCGTCGCAAGCTTTTCTTTTGAATCTTGATAAGAATGGTGAGTACTTGTGGTCGAATGCCTACGGCGGAGAGGAATATGAAGAAGGAAAACGTGTTTTTTCCATTCCGGATTATGGCCACTATATTATAGGAACGTCGAACAGCGGACCTTCTCATGACTTTGATGCTTATGTAGTTTTTACTGACCCCGCCGGAGTTCAGCAATGGGAGCAGTTTTTCGATTATGGTGCCTGGGAACGCGTTCATAATGCGTTAATGTTTCCGGATTCAAGTATTGTTGTAATTGGTGAAACAGATAGTACAGAAACCGGAGATACTGATTTTTACATGTTCCGGATGAAGTATGACGGCACAGTTCTTTGGACAAAAAAATGGGGTAGCTCAGGGAACGATTTACTCAAAGGAATTACGGCTATTACAGACACCAGTTTTGCTATTTGCGGAACAAAGTATATCGAAGATTCGCTTTTGAATAAATCATACGTTGGTACTTTTTATCTTGATGGAACAATTGTCTGGGAGAAGATCTTCGGAGAGAAGGGATCAAGCGAGTTGAATGATATTCATCATTACAATACCGTTTTGATGACTGTTGGCCAGCTCAAAGATGTAGGTGATGAAAACTGGCAGTACCATCGTTTGAATGTTCTGATGAATGGTGACTTGTTCACGGAAGAAAATTTCCAGGGTGGAGGAAGCACCAGATTCGGAGCCTTTATTCAATATACTTCAACAAACAAATTATTTGTGCTTCGTCAAATTGAAGATCCGGGATTTCCTACTTATGCCGATGGTGAAGACTTGATCTTATCAAGATACAGCGCATTTTTCAGTTGGGAGAATTACGATATGACCTATGGCAATTTAGGTCAGGATCAGGCAAACCAAATTATTGCTACCAAAGACGGAATGGCAGCTTTTGTTGGATTTCATAGCTATTATGCCGGTGGAGGAAATAGCCTGTTTATTGTGAAGATCGGCGATGATTCGAACTATCCTTACAACACTACTTCACCCCAAATTTTTGATCTGGTATCGGTTCTTGAGAATAAGAATTTATTGGAAGTGTCGGCATTTCCAAATCCATTTAACAATGAATTGAAACTCCGTTTGCCTGATAACTGTCGGGCTGAAGTGAAAATATACAATGAATTCGGACAATTACTGAGAAGCTTTATACAGGAAAATAATTTGATCTCAATTGCAACTGATGATTTGTCGAACGGAGTTTACTTTTTAGAAGTGTCAAGTGATTTAGGGAATGCATCAATAAAAGTAGTGAAATAGAAGAGGCAGGTTACCAATGATAATCTTCTTCAATTTTCCATTTTCCCTGCACACGTAGAACTTGTTCCATAATTTCCCGAACACAGCCATGTCCCCCTGCTATCGGGGATTGGTAATGAACAATCGCTTTTATATCACTCACTGCATCTTGCGGACAACACGAAATACCCACTTTTTTCAATACAGGAATATCAGGAACGTCATCACCCATATACAGTATTTCCTCATGTTTTAGCTTATGTCTTTCACAAATTGAATCATAAACACTCATTTTGTCTGACGATTTTAAATGAACTTCCGTTACTCCGGCATGCAGCAAACGATCCTTGACTTCTTCCGAATTTCCTCCGGTAATGATGAATATTTTATATCCTTTTTTTGCTGCCAGTTGCAAAATAAATCCATCTTTCGAATGCAGAGAGCGAACAACTTCTCCGTTCATTAAAAACACCTGATTATTAGTGAGCACACCATCAACGTCAAAGATAAATGTGGTTATTTTGGGTAGTCGCTCTTTATAACTAATCATGCTTCTTGAATTTTTGTTGGATGCTCTCCGTAAGCGTTTGGTATACAATCCTCATCTTAGGATCCAGGAGTTCCAGGTGCCTTTGGATTGATTCACGGTCATTTCTCCTGGCAGGACCGGTTTGATCTTCATCCCGGGCACCGAGTTTTATTTTTCGAAACGTTTCATCTATCAGTGCTGAATACCACGAGAAATCAATGTGGTGATCATCTCCATATCCCTTTGCCAGACTGTTGAGATGGTGTGTAAAGTTATTGATAAAAACTGCCCCGAGATGCAAATGAACGCGCTCAGAACCTCGCATTTCAATTCCGATTTTGCCAATGTCGCCGGCAAGTTTCATCAATGTTACTAATAAATCGTGATTGTCAGATTCTACAAAAACCGGAATTGAGGCAAAATCCAGCGATACTCCTGGGCTAAAACTTTGGAGCGGGTAAAAAACACCAACTGCATTTTCCGACTCTGAATAAGGGGTGATGTCGAACGTTCCGGAAGTGGTGACTACATTTGAATATGCCGAAAACAACGGAATTAGTTTATCTAGTTTAGTGTCCTGAACACACAGGATAGTAAGATCGGCATCTGAAACAGATTCCGGATTATCTAAGGCGGTAATTGCGTGTTTTTCTGAAAAATGATTGGTTTTTTCTTTGGTACTGCCCAATACACCAAACAAAGGGAACTGTAATTCCTGAAGGCGCTTCACTAGTTGACTCGCTACATTTCCCGTACCAACAATGGCAATTTTCATTTCAAGATCAAAAGTAAGAAACGAAATGAAAATTGCCAGTTTATTTATTATTCAATTATCAGGATAGAGCTAAATGCGTTACCCATTTCATCGATTGAGCGAAGAGTATATGTTCCTTTCGCCAGTTCTTTACAATCTACGGAAACTCCTTCTGTTCCCGGGGAAATTGCCATGGAGCGGCTTCTTCCTGTGATATCAATAAGTTCAACAGACACAATATTGTAATCGTCTTGTTGAACAAAAACATTTCCTTTCGTCGGATTCGGGTAAATGTGCAGTTGAACACTTATTCTGTATTCAACAGGAATAACGTTTGTTGTATTCGATGCCCCATTCAAATCAACTTGTTTCAAACGGTAATAATTCACTCCTTCTTTTGGATTGTCATCCGTGTAGCCATAGTGACTTGCATTGTTGGTTGATCCATTTCCGTCAACAAAACCAAGTGCTTCCCAAATTATGCCGTCTGACGATCGTTCTACAACAAAATAGTCATTATTATGTTCGCTTTCTGTAGTCCAGCTCATTCGAACTTTATCTCCGGAAAGATATGCATCCCAATTACTGAAGCCTACAGGTAAAGGAACAATTGCACAGTTAGTAGTTGCTGATCCTCCGGCGTTCGTAACAGATATACTTTGTACCGTATTCGCGTAATTTGTTACCAATAAAACATAAACTTGCCCGGTAGTTACTCCGGCAACATTTACCTGTTCAACCGCAGCAGTTGAGTATGAACAATCTAAAGGCACTCCATAAGTATTACAAGCGGCATTTCCTGCTGCCTGTGAAGCAAAAGGTCCCCAGATTGCAAAGTCAACGTCAGATCCTGCAGTAATATCTACTACCAGGTTTCCTCCGGTTGCAATTTCCAGGTAGTACCAGCTTGGATTTGGAGAAGTAGACAGACATTGGTAATTATTGCCCGGGTTAACTGTACTGGCCGGTGTTCCTCCGGTGTTCGCCACAAATGTAATTGGTGAACCCGAACAAATGGGAGTCTGAACGGTACAGGTTGTATTACCGGCTGGCGGGGCAACTGCCGTTACACAAATATTAAATGTACCTGCTCCACCGCCATAATCCCAGAAACGAATGTAGTAAGTAGTGCCCGATGTTAATGACGTGTTTGATATTGCCGGCATTAAACCTACAGCGTCGTCACTACAGGCCATTTGTGTTAAACTTCCACAAGCTCCCGAATATAAAGCCATTACACCATCGGTGACACCTCCGGAAGTGGTTGATATGTTGATAGAGCCTGAAGCAGGTGCAACAAATGAATACCAAACATCCTGTCCCATGCTTCCACAAGAAGGGGTACCTCCGTTGGCAGCATTTGTTTGTTGAGTTGCTCCAACAGTTGTTCCCGCTGTATAACTACAACTAGCACCCACCGTTAATGCCGGTGCCCCACAAGGAGTATCTGATTGACTATTCGCAATTAACGTAAGCAGACACAAGGGCGCTACTAAAAGAGATTGAACTATTTTTTTCATGGGTAGTAGCTTTTAATAATTACGAATGTCCTGAACTGTAATTTCTTCACCAATCAATATCAATGCATGGATTTCCTGATACATCGTCTGATCTGCTTCGGTCATCGAATTGTATTGTGAACGCTGAAGAATTTTAACATCCGGATTCAGTGCCAGCCATTCTTTAATTTCAGCAAGGTCGGAATCTCTTGCAGTATTAGATTGTGCACTGGTACTTTTCAATGGTGCGTGGGCAACAAGCTGCTCAATCGTGATTTCATTTTTGTAAACAATAATTCTGTCCTGAAGCTGGTCTTTTCTTGCTTGTGACATTTTATCGTAATTAGCTTCAGAAATAACATACGTTGTTGGATGTTGGGACATCCAGGCCGCAATTTCGCTTGAATTTTGGGCATGAGAAGTACAGACAGCAATAGACGCTGTAAGCAGTAGTAGTGCTTTTTTCATAGAGCAATAGTTTGTTCTTGAAATATATAATTTACTTGAACACCTTGCCTGATAGAATGAAAATTCAAGTCATATCGTTTACCAATTTTATGGTTTGAGTGATTATTAATTTTTAGATAACAAAAAAGGGTTGTCAAATGTCTGACAACCCTTTTTAATATTCGTTTCTTCGGAATTAATCTTTTCCGTGACACTGTTTGTATTTTTTTCCACTACCGCACGGACAGGCATCATTCCTGCCAATTTTAACTTCAGCTACAACTGGCTGCTGCTTTTCACGCTGAGGCATGGAATTTTTCATCGCCTCATCATATCCCTGACTTCCCTGGAAATCCGGCACAGGTGTACTGCTTGAACTGGAAGATGTTTTAGATTGATCAAATGCTGAATTACTCGCAGCTTTCTGTGTACTTTGAACTTTGTTTCCGTCTTCACCCTGAAGATCTGATTGAACTAGGAACTCAACAGTTTCAGAACTCAAGCGGTTCATCATTGTTTTGAATAGTTCAAACGACTCTAATTTATAGATAAGCAACGGATCTTTTTGCTCATATACAGCTTGCTGTACAGAACTGCGTAAATCATCCATTTCTCTTAAATGCTCTTTCCACTCATTGTCGATCATTCCGAGAACAAGGTTTCTTTCAATAGTTGATGCTATATTTTTACCGTTTGTTTCAACCGCTTCTTTGATATTCAAATGAATGTTCATTTTCTTACGGCCGTTTGTTACATCGAACACAATTACTTCGAATTTCGAGTTGTTTGCGTAAATATCCTTTACCTGTGGCAGAATCATGCTTGCTATGCGCTCGTTTTTAGCCTGGTAATGATTCGTAACATATTCGTAAATATCTTCAATAAGATCTGCTTTACTGATGCTGTTGAATTGTTCCTGGGTAATCGGGCTGTCAACACCTAAAAGGCGCATCAGCTCCAATTCGAAATCCTGGAAAGAGCCGTTTGAATGAACATTCACGATGTTTTCAACAACATCGTAGAACATATTGGATACGTCAACATCAAGACGTTCTCCGAACAAAGCATTTCTGCGTTTTTTGTAAATAGCCTTACGCTGAGCATTCATCACATCATCGTATTCCAATAAACGCTTACGAACACCGAAGTTGTTTTCCTCTACTTTTTTCTGAGCACGCTCAATAGATTTGGATACCATGCTGTGAGAAATAACTTCACCTTCTTTCAGCCCTAATCGGTCCATAACACGAGCAATACGCTCAGAGCCAAATTTACGCATCAAATCGTCTTCCAGACAAACAAAGAATTGGGAAGATCCAGGATCACCCTGACGACCTGCACGACCACGCAACTGGCGGTCTACACGACGTGAATCGTGACGCTCGGTACCAACGATAGCCAAACCTCCTGCTTCTTTTACGCCTTCACCTAATTTGATATCCGTTCCACGACCAGCCATGTTAGTTGCAATGGTAACTGCTCCGGCCTTACCGGCCATAGCAACAATCTCAGCTTCTTTTTGGTGATACTTAGCATTCAATACCTGGTGGTTGATATTTCTCATTTTGAGCATTCGACTCAATAACTCGGAAATTTCAACTGTAGTGGTACCAACTAAAACCGGTCGGCCGGCTTCAACCAAACGCACAACCTCGTCAATAACCGCTGCATATTTTTCACGAGCCGTTTTGAAAACAAGATCTTGCTGGTCTTTTCTGGAAATTGGTCGGTTTGTAGGGATCACTACTACATCTAATTTGTAAATATCCCAGAACTCTTTTGCTTCCGTTTCCGCAGTACCAGTCATACCACACAATTTGTGGTACATTCTGAAATAATTTTGCAGGGTTACGGTAGCGTATGTTTGTGTTGCAGCCTCAACTGTAACATTTTCTTTTGCCTCAATGGCCTGGTGTAATCCGTCAGAATAACGGCGACCCTCCATAATACGGCCGGTTTGCTCGTCAACAATCTTGATCTTCCCATCCATGATTACGTACTCAACTTCTTTGTCGAATAATGCGTACGCTTTTAATAATTGGGTGATTGAGTGGATGCGCTCGGATTTTACAGAGTAATCTCTGATCAAAAGATCCTTTTTGCGACTGTATTCTTCCGCCGGTAATTGTTCTTTCTGTAATACGGCTAATTCAGTTGAAATATCCGGCATTACAAAGAAATTTCTATCGTCTTGTCCGGAAATAAGGTCAATCCCTTTTTCCGTCATGTCAACAGAGTTTTGCTTTTCATCAATCACGAAAAACAATTCTTTGTCGATCTTCTTCATGTGCTTTCCTTGCTCAGCCATGTACTGATTCTCCACTTTTTGCAATTGCGAACGAATCCCTGGCTCAGACAAGAATTTAATCAAAGCTTTATTTTTAGGTAAACCTCTGTGAGCCTGTAAAAGAGCAATACTTCCTTCTTCCAGCGCAGTTTTCACGTCTGTTGTTCCATCTGTCTGGCCTGACATCGCAATATGAAGCAGGCGTTTCGCATCAGATAAGGCTTGGTTTACATATTTACGCTGTGCTTCAACAAGGTGCTCTACACGCGGTTTTAATTCATGGAATTCATGCTCATCTCCTTTTGGAGTAGGTCCAGAGATAATCAATGGAGTACGTGCATCATCGATCAAAACTGAATCGACCTCATCGACAATTGCAAAATGGTGCTCACGCTGAACTAAATCTGCCGAGTCGCTTGCCATGTTATCTCTCAAATAATCGAAACCAAATTCGTTATTCGTACCGAATGTAATATCTGAGTTGTATGCTTTTCTTCGGGCCGGTGAGTTTGGCTGGTGTTTGTCGATACAATCAACACTTAACCCGTGGAATTGGTACAAAGGTCCCATCCACTCAGAGTCACGTTTTGCCAGGTAATCATTCACCGTTACAACGTGAACACCTTTTCCTGCCAATGCATTTAGATATACAGGAAGTGTTGCAACCAACGTTTTTCCTTCCCCTGTTTGCATCTCGGCAATATTTCCTCTGTGAAGAACGGTACCACCAATTAACTGAACATCGTAATGAACCATAACCCATTCTACAGGAGCTCCGGCTGCAGTCCATTGATTCGACCAGATTGCTTTATCTCCATCAATAGTAATTCCGTCCTTACGTGTGATCAGGTCTTTGTCAAAATCAGTTGCAATTACAACCAGTTGCTTGTTTTCTGCCCATCTTCGAGCAGTTTCTTTCACTACAGCAAAGGCTTCAGGCAGAATTTCTTCCAGCTTTTGTTCAATAACTTCATTGATTTTTTTCGACTTGGCGTCAATCTCCGTATAAATAGTCTCTTTCTCGTGAAGAGGAAGATTTACATCTTTCGATTTGAGTTTCAATTCACTAACTTCTGCTTCCAAACCGGCAATTGCATCTTTAATCAATGCCCGGAATTTGGCCGTTCTGCCACGTAACTGATCGTCAGTATCTTTCTGAACTTCCGGGTATATTTTTGCAACGTGTTCTACAACAGGCTGGTACTTTTTTCTATCGGTTGCCGATTTATCTCCTATTAGGGTTTTAATAAGTCCTTTTAACATTGTTCTAAAAAAATGAGAAGCCCAAAAATAAGCAATTATCGTTGAAGCTAGTCCGTTAGTGGTCTCCATTTGTCAGAAATTATTCCAATTTCTATTTGCTGACAAATTGGCTTAGCCGGAATCATTGAACTGACATAAGAACCGAATTAGAATTGAAAATTGAGAACGGAGAATTGAAACTTGTCGAAATTGTTTAAGCAACTGACATAACTTCTCTTTTAAATTTACATTCTCATTTTTAACCTGTCCAACTATTGATTATCTTTGCGACCATGCAAGAAATGATTCTGATTTTAGATTTTGGTTCTCAATACACGCAGTTAATTGCACGTAGAGTAAGAGAGCTTAATGTTTATTGTGAAATCCATCCGTGGAATAAAGTGCCTGAATTAGGTTCTCATATCAAAGGAGTGATTCTTTCAGGAAGTCCTTTTTCTACAAGAGACCCTGAATCTCCAAAACCAGACTTGTCTGCAATTAAAGGGGAATTCCCTCTGCTAGGAGTGTGTTTTGGAGCTCAGTACCTTGCATTAAATTATGGCGGAGATGTTCTTCCATCTACAATTCGTGAATACGGTAGAGCAAATTTGGCTTCCGTTGATAGAAACAATGAATTGGTTTCAGGTATGACTGTTGGTTCCCAGGTTTGGATGAGTCATGGTGATACCATAAAAAATGTTCCTTCAAATTATAAAATTATTGCAAGTACTCACGATGTGGAAGTTGCTGGTTATGCAATTGATGGCGAATCTACCTATGGAATTCAATTTCACCCGGAAGTGTACCATTCATTAGAAGGTCAGATTCTTTTGAAAAATTTTATTGTCGGAATTTGCGGGTGTTCTCAAAGCTGGACTCCTGATTCGTTTGTTGACAGTACTGTTGCTGATCTGAAAGCGAAGTTAGGAAGCGATAAAGTGATCCTTGGATTGTCAGGTGGTGTTGATTCTTCTGTTGCAGCAATGATTTTACACAGAGCAATCGGAAGTAACCTGCACTGTATTTTTGTAGATAACGGCTTACTCCGTAAGAATGAGTTTTCTTCCGTTTTGGAAAGCTATAAAGGGCTTGGACTAAACGTGAAGGGCGTTGATGCATCTGCTGATTTTTATGCAGCCCTTGATGGTGTAACGGATCCAGAAGCGAAACGAAAAGCGATTGGAAAAGTATTTGTTGACGTGTTTGACACAGAATCTAAATTGGTGGAAGATGCGAAATGGCTTGGACAGGGTACAATTTACCCGGATGTTATTGAATCGGTTTCAGTAAACGGCGGACCCAGCCAAACAATTAAGTCACATCACAACGTTGGTGGATTACCTGATTACATGAAGTTGCAGGTAGTTGAACCTTTGCGTCTATTGTTTAAAGATGAAGTGAGAAGAGTAGGTAAGTCTTTGGATTTACCAATGAATATATTAAATCGTCATCCTTTCCCGGGTCCCGGACTTGGAATCCGTATTCTTGGTGAAGTAACCGCTGAAAAAGTACGTATCCTTCAGGAAGTTGATGCTTTGTTTATTGACGGATTGAAAGAAGACGGATTGTACGATCAGGTTTGGCAGGCAGGTGCTATTTTCCTGCCAATTCAATCGGTTGGTGTAATGGGTGATGAGCGTACGTATGAAAACGCAGTTGCGCTTCGTGCTGTTAGTTCAACTGACGGAATGACGGCCGATTGGTGTCATTTACCGTACGAATTTCTTGCAAAAATTTCAAATAAGATCATAAACCAGGTGAAAGGAATTAACCGTGTTACATACGATATTAGTTCTAAGCCTCCTGCAACTATTGAGTGGGAATAACTGGCATTTGAATTGTAAACCGTAGAGAAAAAAATATGAGAACATTACTTTTAATAGCGTTTGTACTTTTCGCAACTGTTTCATTTACTCAGGAGGTAAAAGAAGACGTAACTGTTCAGGTTATTGGAGGAAAAATGTATATCATGCACGTTGCCGAAGCCGGAAATACACTATACGGAATGCAAACACTATATGGTGTTCCTGGTGCTGAAATAGTAAAAGCAAATCCCGGAGCCGAAAAAGCAATTAAGGAAGGTGTTACCTATCTGATTCCACAGGGAGTAACAACGCTAAAAGTGAAAGATGGAACGATACTCGTAAAACATTACGTAGTTAAAGGTGAAACGCTTTACAGTTTGACAAAAAAATATGGTTCGGATCTGAATGAAGTGAATTCACTGAATCCTGAAGCAGCAGCTTCATTAAAACTTGATCAGCTGGTTTACTTTCCTATTAAAGAAGTGAAAGACGTGAAACCGGTAGAAACAACTTCTCCTGCAACTGTTCAAACAAACGTGGTTTATTCGGATTCCATCGTAAACTATGTTGTGAAGAAAGGTGAGACTTTATATACAATCTCAAAACGTTACATGATTTCTGCGGCTGAATTGCAGAAGTTCAATAATCTGAAATCTTCAGCCATTAGTCCGGGAGCAACATTGAAGATTCCTGTGAAAAAAGAAAAGGTTGATCAGGTTCCAATTCGTGAAATTATCCAGGTTCCTGAGCCAAAGGTTGACCAGGAATTGATGTTCTCAAAGAAGTCTGAATACAACATAGCAGTTTTGTTGCCTTTCGGATTAGATAAATCATTGGGTGCAGGAATGAAAAACCTGTCTACGGAATACTATATGGGAATGATGCTCGCCGTAGATTCTTTGGAGCAACTCGGAATTAAAGCAAAAATTCAGGTAATTGATTTTCCTGTAGACTCGGCAGAAGTTGTTACTGCTTTGAAAAAGCCGGAGCTCAAAACCATGGACTTGATTATTGGCCCGTTATTTCCCCAAACTGCTGATCTTGTTGGTACTTTCTGCAAAACGAACAAAATTCGAATGGTCTGCCCTTCGTCAGTAAACAGTTCTATTCTTAAAGACAATCCGTTTGTATATACAGCAGTTGCGTCGGAAATTACGCAATTGCACATTTTGGCGAAGTACACAACAGAAAGCTTTAAATCGGCGCAAGTTGTTTTAGTAAACCTGGATCCCAAAAAAGATGCTGATCTATACAACGCGTATCGTTCAAAATACAATGAACTGGCTGCAAAAAACGGCTCTCCTAAATTGGTAGAAGTCAAACTGGCAGATATCGGAACAATGATTCGTAAAAACGGAAATACTGTATTTGTTGTCCCAACCGGCAACGAAGCAAATGTGATGAAATTTATCAATGCACTTCACAAGCTGCGCACCAAAGCAGGTGCAGGAACTATTTCTGTTTTAGGAACAAAAGATTGGTCAGGTTTCAACGATTTGAGTGGTTACTATAAAACAACTTATAATATTCAGTGGTGTACTTCCAGTGATTTGAATTACTCGGATCAAAAAACGGAAGATCTTTTGCGTGTTTACAGAACAGAATACAACGCCGACATGGGGAAAGTTGCAGTTCAGGGATATGATATTTTACGCTACTTTGTTCCTTATTTATTTTTAGATCAGTCGGACGATCATTCGTTAGTTCAGAATTCGTTTGAAATGGATCAGGTTGCACCAAATTGCGGCTATGAAAACAAACAATGTTTCATTGTGATGCATGACGAATACCGTCTTGTTCGAAAAGGAATCTATCATGAGTAAAGACGAGATTGGCGAGCGGTTCAGAACATTGCAGTTATATATCTGTAAACAACTTGAGATAGTTGACGGACTTGCGAAATTTAACGAAGACGCATGGACAAGATCTGAAGGCGGCGGAGGATTCACCTGCACAATTACCGGCGGGAAAATCATTGAAAAGGGTGGGGTAGCTTATTCCGTCGTTCACGGCGAAGTAAATGAAACAATGCGCGCTCAAATGAAAATAGAAGGCAATACCTTCTTTGCTACAGGTGTATCCATAGTTCTTCATCCAAGAAGCCCGCATGTTCCTATTATACACATGAACGTTCGATACTTCGAACTGGATAATGGTGCCTGCTGGTTTGGCGGCGGTATTGATTTGACACCACATTATGTTGTTGACGAAAATGCTGTGAAATTTCACCAAAGATTGAAAGATATTTGTGATAAGTTTGATACGGAGTTTTATTCCAAATTCAAACCTTGGGCCGATACATACTTTCATATTCCGCACAGGGGTGAATCCAGAGGGATTGGCGGAATTTTTTATGATCACCTGGTTCCCACAGAATCACATTCGAAAAAACTACTAATGGACTTTGCAGTCGGATTAGGAGAGCAGTTTCCTGTAATTTACGGAGAACAAGTAGAATTAGGTAAAAATCTGCCAATTACAGAAGATCAGCTTCGCTGGAGAAACTTAAGAAGAGGCCGTTATGTCGAGTTTAATCTTGTTCATGACCGTGGTACCAAATTTGGTTTGATTTCGAACGGAAGAACAGAATCAATTTTAATGAGCCTTCCTCCTGATGCAAGCTGGGAGTATCAGAATGAACCATCCGCTGGTTCGAGAGAGCAGCAAACACTGGAAATCTTATCTACGTCAAGAGATTGGCTTAATCTTGCTGAATAACAATCAGTTTACCGCTTTAATGCGCAGTGAATATTTTGTCAATTTGATAAAATAAAATCTTGGCTCACTGTTTTCGTGAAAATTTGAACAATCTAGCTTTTCAATCAAAAGGAGTATTATTTTTAAGCAACAAAATTTAACGGAAAAGCAACCTTATTTCACATTTTCCGTTAAGTTTTTGAAATTTAGAACTATGAAAGAAAAACTACTGCTCACAGTTTCTTCTCTTCTAGTTGCCTCTTTTGCCCAATTAAATGCTCAAGAGTTAACTGGTACTCCAAAAGAGAACAAAACAGAAACTGTTACTCCCCTTGGAACTGAACCGGTTTCGGTAAATCAAATTGATAGACAGATTGCTGCTATTGATGCCAAATTTGCTTATTATTCCAAAAATCAAGCTGAATACGATAAAGCTAAAGCTGACGGAACAATGGATGCGCTTGAAACCAAGCGACAACAGCTTGTTTTGGAAAAAAACAAATCAACTAATCAGGAAACTGCCATAAAGCCAATTGAATTGAAAGTAGCTTCTTCAGGCACAGTGAGTACTGTTAGTAGTGCCCCGGTCGAAACTGTTGAGCATTTGGATTATGTGATTAAAGCAATTGATAATAAAGTTGCACATGTGAAATCAGATCAGGGAGAAAACCAAGAGGCTCTTGAAACCGGTTGGTACGACATGATGGCCAAGCAGCGTGCTTCATTGGTTGAAAAGAGAACAGCGCTTCTTAAATCTCAGGAAGAAAGTAAATAATCGTGTATCTAACGCAAATTGTTATGAAGAAATTATACGCAATTCTTACGTTGGCTGCACTTTTATGTTGTCAACATTTTACATTCGCTCAAGGCACTAACTGTGCCAGCGCAGATCCTTTTTGTACAGGAAACTCCTATACTTTCCCGGCTTCCACCAGCACAACAGCAGAATCAGGTCCTGAATACGGCTGTTTGTTGGATCAGCCAAATCCGGCATGGTACTATCTTCAAATTGCTACCGGTGGAAACTTAAATATCAATCTTACCAACTCTGCCGGTGTTGATATCGACTTTATTTGCTGGGGTCCATTTGCAAATTTGGGAACTGCTTGTTCAAACCTTACTGGAAGTGGTTCTTTTGATGGTTGTAGTTTGTTCGATTCATATCCATGTGGAAATATTGTTGATTGCAGCTACAGTACTGCTGCAAATGAAACAGCAGTAATTTCTGGTGCAGTCGCGGGTCAGTTTTATATGTTCCTGATTACGAATTATTCAGGTGATCCTACTGATATTACAGCTACTTCAACCGGAACTGCAACAACAAACTGTTCGATTGTTCCGCCTCAGGATTGTTATTTCTCTTTTACCAGCACTGAAATAAGCCCTTGTAATCCTGACAATACCTATAATTTATCGGGTGAGTTTACATACGAGGATAATCCGGGAACAGGTACGGTTACTGTTCAAGTGGATAATGGAACATCTACTTACACACAAACATTTAATCCGCCATTTGTTGACGGTCAAACTTATGCCTATAATATTACAAACATTCCGGCTGATGGTGCTGCTAGTACCGTAACATTCTCCTTTTCTGCTGATCCAGCATGTGAAACAGTTATGAACTTTACAGGTGTGGCGGATTGTAGTTGTGCAGCTGATATAGGAACATTTACCGTAGAGGTTAATGGAACTGCTTCAACTGATTATCAGTTGTGTTTCGGTGATACATTTGACGCGATGCCAAATGGTGATTATACACCTTCCGCACAGGTTGCCAGTGAAGATGATCCGTATAATCCAGGAATTGGTTGGTTAGTCTATTCTTGTCCACCAACAGTTGCTGTTGTTCCCTCATACCCAGATTGGATTGGTGACGATCCATGTTTCCTTGGGTTGGTCACTGAAGGGGATTTAAATGAATTGAATGATATGTTCTGGATAGACAACTTTCCCGGAGTCTTTGCAAATAACATTGTTTATTTCGTACCCGTTACTATGTACAGTTTGGATTCTAATACGGTTAGTTCTGTTGAAACAACACAGTATTGTTATGAAATGGGTACTCCATTTGAAGTTCAGTACTTACCTGAAATCACAATGACCCAAGTTACAAACTGTGCTACAGGAGAAGTTACTGCAACCATTAATGGTGGTTTACCTGAAATTGATGGTTCCCAATTCACTGTTGTTGCTGGTTCTTTAACTCCGGCATCAGCAAGTTTTGTAAATACTACTTGTGCGAATGGAGGAAGTATTGTATTAGGCGGATTAACCAGTGGTGATTCATATTCGTTCGATGTGGAAGATGACAACGGTTGTCCGATCACTGTTGCAGGAACTATGACCGGTGGTGGTGGTGCAACACTTACTTATCCTCAGACTAATTACTGTACAACTGATCCGAATCCGTCACCAACAGTAACAGGTTCGGCGAGTGGAACTTTTTCCAGTACAGCCGGACTTTCTATAAATGCTGCAACGGGTGTTATTAATTTGGCAGCGTCAACTCCTGGACCTTATACAATTACTTATGTTGGGACGGGTGGAGCTTGTCCACCGTCAGCAACTTTTGATCTTACGGTGAATGGTTTACCTACTGTTTCAGCCGGTCTTGATCAAAACGTTTGTTTAGGTCAGCAGGTAACTTTAAGCGGTTCCGGTACGGCTGGAAATGTATATACATGGACAAATGGTGTTGCAGATGGTGTAGCGTTTACGCCGGGAGCAACAGGAACTTATACCGTTACTGGAACATCTCCGGCAGGATGTCAGAGTACAGATGATGTTACTGTTACAGTAGATCCTGCTGCACAGCCAACGTTCAGTGCAAATGTTACTTCAGGTTGTGCACCACTAACGGTTACCTTCACTAATTTATCAGGTGGTTCAAATTGTACCTGGGATTTTGGTGATGGGACAACAGGAACCGGGTGTGCGACAATTACACATACCTATACAACAGTTGGCTGCTACGACGTAACGTTAAGTACCCAATCTGCAGCAGGCTGTTTGGGAACAGCTACACTCACAAATTATATCTGTGTTACTCCTGATCCGGTAGCTTCATTTGTTCCGAACCCTGCGGTATTGTCAACTTTGAATACTACAACTCAAATGATCAACAACTCATCCAATGCGACTTCGTATGTGTGGAATTTCGGTGATCAGACATCTTCAACGGCTTTTGAACCAACACACACATACCCGGCTGCCGAAGGCAACTATTTGATAGAATTGATAGTTTATACTCCTTCCGGATGTACAGATACAGCTTATGCTGTTATCGTTGTGAATGAGGAAATAATCTATTATGTTCCGAATACATTTACTCCGGACGGTGATGAGAACAATCAGACATTTGTTCCGGTATTCACATCGGGTTATGATCCATTCGATTTCAATATGAAGATTTTTAATCGTTGGGGCGAAATTATATTCGAAACCAATAATGATAAAATCGGATGGGATGGAACTTACCATGAAAAACTAGTGCAAGATGGAAGCTATACCTGGAAAATAGAATTCCAAACAAGCGCATCTGATGCACGGAAAGTGGTAGTTGGCCACGTGAATGTGGTGAAATAATAAAATTGATGAATAAAAAAAGCCGGGGCGAAAAAGTTTTCGCCCCGGCTTTTTAACTTTTTATTGCTTTTTATTGTTGTTCTTTTCTCCGCTGTCTCTCCGCTCGAATCAGTGATAATTCTCTTCCGGTTTGTCCTTTTACTGAAGTGTTTTCATTTGCCCGGCGAAGCAGGTAAGGCATTACTTCGTGAATTGGGCCATAAGGAACGTATTTAGCGACGTTATATCCTTCAAACGCCAGATTATATGAAATATGATCACTCATTCCTAAAAGCTGGGCAAAATAGATTCTGCGGTCATTTTTCGGGATGTTGTGTTTAACCAGTAATTCTGCAAGGTATTGACTTGAATATTCATTGTGCGAACCGGCAACCAAAGCCATTGAATCTATTTCAGAAACCAAATATTCCAGGGAAGCGTTGTAATCGGAATCACAAGCCTCTTTGTTTGGCTGAATAGGAGAGGGATAACCTTTTTGAGCAGCTCTTGCTCTTTCTTTTTCCATATACGCTCCACGAACCAGCTTTACCCCATATTTTAATCCGTTGGTTTTTGCCCATGAAATGCTCTCTTTTAAAAACGCCAGACGATCATGACGATAGATCTGAACAGTATTATATACAATTACTTCTTCTTTATTGAACAGCTCCATCATTTCGTGTGTAACACGATCAATTGCATCCTGGATCCAGGACTCTTCTGCATCAATAAACACCGGAACCTTTGAATCATAAGCTGCCTGACAAATACGTCGTACACGTTCATGCATAGCTTCGTAAGCCTTTAACGTATCTACAGAAATGTTTTCAATTCCATTGTTTGTTTCTTCCAATACGTTGAATCTGCAAATACCTGTAATCTTAAATACTGCGAACGGAATTCCCGGATTTCCTTTTCCTTTGTGAATAGTTGCAATTATTTCACGGGTAGTTGATTCGAAATCTTCGTCACTGGTTTTACCTTCAATTGAATAATCCAGGATTGTACCAACCCGGCTCTCCCATAAGGTGTCAATAGTTTTGGTACATTCTTCGATTGTTTCACCACCGCAGAACTGACTGAAAATAGTTCGCTTAATAATGCCCTTAATTGGTAAATGTGCTTTCAGACCAAAATTGGTCATTCCTTTACCGATTTTCACCATAGTTGGATTACCAATTACAGAGAATAAAAAAGCAGCTCTTTTTAATTCTTTGTCGGTTTTGTGCTTAAAAGCAATTTCTGTATTATTGAAAGATAACATGTCACAAAATTAATTGGTTTCAGTTATTTTTGTCCGAAACTTCATATCATTTTAACAGTATCGTCTTGAAACAATTCCAAATTGAAGAAAACAGTGTAGAAATCAGTCGGTTAGAAGAGTCTTCCTTGCATGATTTACTTACGGGCCGTTATGCCAATAGCCGTAAAATCATTATGGTAGATGAAAATACACACGATCATTGTTTAGAATATCTCTTAACAACTTTTACTGAGCTGGAAAAAGCTGAGGTAATGCTTCTGCCTGCAGGTGAAGAAAACAAGGTTCTGGAGGTTTGCTTTCAGGTATGGGAAGCCATGAGTGAGTACGGAATTGTACGCTCTGATCTCATAATTAACCTTGGAGGAGGAGTTGTAACAGATATGGGTGGATTTATTGCTTCTGTATTTAAAAGGGGTGTAGACTTTATTCATATTCCAACGTCGCTTTTAGGAATGGTTGATGCTGCAATAGGAGGGAAAACAGGAATTGATCTGGGACCGTATAAAAATCAGATCGGAACATTTGAGCATCCGAAAGCGGTATATATTGATCCGGCCTTTTTACATACTTTACCCGAAGAACAATTGGTAAGTGGCTATGCCGAGATGTTGAAGCATGGTTTAATTGCTGATAAACGCCTCTGGGAATTATTTCATACCCTTGATCCGATTAAACTGATTGAAAATGAACATTTAATTGACGTTATAGCGCGGTCTGTAGATTTAAAGGTTGGAATTGTAAACGAAGATCCGAAGGAAAAATACTTCCGTAAAGCATTGAATTTTGGTCACACAATTGGTCACGGAATTGAAGGTTTCTGCCTTCAGAATGAACCTATAACGCACGGACATGCTGTTGCGCTTGGAATGATGGCCGAAAGTTATCTTTCTTTAAAACGATCGCTGATTACTGAGCGGGAATATATGGAAATCACTACGTATTTGTCGCAGATTTACGATTATGTAGTTTTAACGGAAGATGCTAAGCAAGAAGTTATTCATCTGATCCAAAACGACAAGAAAAACGACAATCAGGGAGTTCGCTGTGTATTACTGAATGGAATTGGAGCAGTCAAAATAGACGAAATCATTACGAACAAAGAAATTCATGATTCACTGACTTCTATTGATAATGTTTTCAGTGGAAACTGATAATTGAAAGACACTTAACTGCCAATCCAAGGTTTATCAAAATCTAGAGATCTCTCTTCTTTGAAGACAATAATTGACTTTTTATTTCTTCCAATTTTGAAATAATCTGGGTATTATCCAAAGCCAACATTTCCTCCTGTTTTCCACCTGATTTCGTTTTCATTTTAAGCGCTTTTTTTGCTCCTTCAAGTGTATACCCTTCCAGTTTAACCAGTTGGTAAATCTTGTTAAAATGTTCAATATCCTTAACGGTAAACAATCTGTTTCCTTTACTGTTCTTTTTAGGTTGAATAATGGTGAATTCCTTCTCCCAAAACCTTATTAAAGAAGCGTTTACATCGAAAAGCGAAGCCACTTCTCCAATGCTGTAATATAACTTTGTAAGTTTCGATTTATCTATTGTGCTCAAAATGAATGATTTTGATTCCGTGAAAATAATGATAATTTTGCATGCACGAAAGGAAAATGACAGGACTACGCGGAATATTCATTGTATTGACTTTAAGCATCACTCAAATGGGATTTGCTCAGGTTTCAGATACAACAAAACGCGCTACCGACAGTCAGCTCCTGGCAACAACTCCACCCGATACACTTCTCACAGTATCAACAGCATCCGATTCACTGA
>CAMLIF010000001.1 GCA_946479985.1 uncultured Flavobacteriales bacterium | reverse complement strand
CAAGTAAATAAACTGATGTTGTTTTACTCGAAGGTTCATAAACCGAAAAGTCGGCACATTCATACTGATTGTAATATTGTCTGAAATTTGGGTAGTTTCTCAGTTCCATCTCCGGGGTGATCTGGACTGCATTCTGGAAAGGCAAATCTGCATCTTCCCTGAAAACTCCTGAAAGCGCAACGAGGTACGTTGTGTCTTCCACGTGTTTAATAGTTACCAGATTGAAGTCGCGTTTGTGCAGGAGAGAATCCTTAACAGGTTGCGACCAAAAGAAAAGACCATCCTGAATTCCGGATGAATCCGGTTCAGTTACTTCCCAACCAAACGTAGAAACAGAACTTGTATATTCCTGTTTGAATGTGGGCATATCGTTCGGATTGTATCTTCCCTGAAAATTATGCCCGCCAACCAGGTAATACCTTCCATTCATGTAATTCAACTGTCCGCCGGTAACCGCAAACTGTTGGTTTTGCTCAGAAAGTATACTTCCACGAACACTATTTGCGGAAGCGTTTTTCTTTACATTTTCGATTGTTTCAGAAACCGAAAGACAGAGCATCTTATCGAAAGTTACATGTTTCTTAGTGGCTTCATCAATTCCATACCCACCAACCAATATTAACGTGTCGTTATGCTGATAATAACAATGGTTTGTAGCTTTTAACTGACTGGCCAGTTCAGGTATAAAATTAGAAACCGGATATTTCCAAACCTGCAGCGTTTTCATGTTGAGAACTATGAGCTGGTTGTTGTGTCCGGCCGAATCGAAACTGGCAAACGGCTGCCGGCGGTGTAACCCATCGAGCCTGCCACCTATTATCAAAACCTCATCGCCGCTCTTTGCCCAGGAAAACGATTGAACACCGGCAAATTCAGCCAGAGAAACCGGCTCCACTTTTATGGTATATTCAGATAAGTTCTGTCCCGCAGCAAAACTTGAAGCTACGGCAATGATCAACGCTAAAAAATACTTCTGCATTTATATTTGAATTTAGGTCAGAATGTTGTGAGCTGACTGAATTGGTTCCGGAATGCCTGTTTGGTCGAACATTTCCAGTAAGTCAATTTCTATTGTTCTGGCCATGGCAGTAATCGGAACATCGTTTGGCCCGCCTTCAAACGGATTTTCGGAAGATTCACCAATTTTTTCCATGGTAGTAAATACCCAGCCGGCCAAAGCACTGAATGGAATAGAAAGGTAAACAAATCCTTCACCCATTTTCTGAAACTCCTGCAGCATGCCGAAAGGAAGCAACAAAATGAAGATTTTAATAAACCACAAATTCAAAGTAGCATATTGGCGCGGATAAGGAAAATTCTTAATGCGTTCGGCGGCTCCCTGCTGATTATATAATTCTGTGATTGTCTGGACCATTTCCATGTGACGGAAATCGTCGATCAAACCCTGTGCATGCAGTTCTTTTAGTTCTTTCGATTGTAATCCCTGAATTTGAACCGCCTTATTAGTCTTACTTATTACATAAGCAAATTCTTCAGGCGACAGGTATTTGGCAAGCTCATCTTCTAACTTCGATTCCTGCTCAACAACATGAAACCACTTCTCCTTGTACTCCGCGTTATGTACTTGTTTGATCGCTTCCCAATCGCGTGGTGTACGCAGCTGATAACGCAATGCTGTCATCCAGGCTATGTGACGGTTGATCAGCCGGAGTTGAATGGTTTTTAGTTCTTCTTCCGACCGGGCTATTTTGGCAAATTCATTGGAAACAAAATCTTTTGCCATTATACCCCAAACTCTGCTGGTATTTACAATTCCACCCCAAATTTTTCGGGCTTCCCATAAACGATCGTAAGATGCATTGTTCTTAAAACCAACCATAAATGCAACTGCGGTACCCAGCAAAGCAATCGGAAGCCAGGGAAGCCCAAGCCATTTGCAGTCGCACAGATCATAAATGAAAGCTGGGATTGCCGCCAGGATCAGAAGGGCAAACACATCTCTTCTGGTCCAAATAATTACCTCTTTAAAGGAATAATGTTTTCCGGAATGCATAGTTAATCTTTGTATTCATTTTTCTCAAGACGCGCAATTACCTCATCGAGATTTTTTTGTTTTTTCAATTTTCTGCTGGCTATAGCCGTTGGAGTAAAGTACTTGTGCATATTTAAAAATGAAACCTGCATTTCGTCCCATTTTCTGTCAGAATCTATCTTGCCATGTTCGCGTAATTCTCTTCGAAGCTTGTCGGCTATTTCATGGAAATCATCTCTTCCCAGGTAATCCAAATCGGCATCACAGATTATTTCCTCCAGCTTGTTTTTCGGTTGATGCGGAATTTGAGTGACATAAATCAGTTCTTTGATCAGGTCGATATGCTGCTCCGAGTAACCGTATTTTGGCAAGATCTCTTCAGCCATACGCGCACCAATAGGCTCGTTTTTCTCATAGCTTTCAACAAAACCAGCATCGTGATATGTTGCCGCAGATTTCAGCAGGAATAAACCTTCATCGGTTACTCCTTCCAATAATGCATAACGCTCAACGGCTCTAACAACATCTTTCGTGTGCGCAATACTGTGGTAATGCAATTTGGAAGAAAGCCCTTTCTCCAGCACTTTCATAATATGGCGCTCTGCCTTATAGTAATTGATACTACTGTACAGGTGAAGGTTTACGATTTGCTGGAAACGCTCATTCGGATACAATCCTTCACCATTAACAGAAAGCTCGGGTTTGATACGTTCAACCGTGAACATGTCAATCAATCCTTTACTTTTAGACTGAACTTTTCCGCGGAATGTACATTCAAAATACGGTTCAATCAGGTTGAACGTTGCGCCGGAAATTGTTACTCTTCCAGGTTCGCCCATCATCTCCATTCGCTGCGCCTGATTAACAGTTGAGCCCCAAATATCATAAGCCAGGCGTTCTGAACCAATAACTCCGGCAGTCACTTCACCGGTGTGAATTCCAAGGCGTAATTCCCAATATTCGGTTCCGTTGGCAATGGCGTCAAGGCGCAATTTCTCCATGTACTCCTGGATATGCAATGCCGCTAAAACCGCATCGATCGGATTGGTGTTGTTTCGAACCGGAACTCCACCGGCACACATGTATGCGTCTCCAATGGTTTTGATTTTTTCGAGATTGTTCTTGACAATGATTTCATCGAACTTCCGGAAATAAACGTCCAGTTTGTTTACCAACTCGGTTGGTTTTAGTCCTTCGGCGATTTTGGTAAATCCAACAAAATCTGTGAACAATACAGAAACCGTTTTGTAAGCACGCGCCGAAGCACGACCTTTGTTTTTCAATTCTTCGGCAGTAGATTCCGGGATAATATTCCGAAGTAATTTCTCCGACTTATCCTTTTCGATCTGTAAAAGTCGTTTTTGTTCCTCTACTTTGTTTTTCTCTTCCTGGATAATGCTGCTTTGGGCCTCTATCTTGAAATTTTGTTCCCGGATCTCTTTTGTCCGCTCAACAATTTTCATTTCCAAACGCACCTGATCTCTGCGCGCTAGATCTATTCTTCGACGCACCGACCAACGGATCAACGCAAATAAAAGTATTGCTATTGGAATCCAGAACCATAATTTTCTCCAGTAAGGCGCTTCAATTTCTATGGTTAAACGAGCTGGCTCAGGTTCCCAGTTCCCATCGTATCTTCTTGCGAAAACTTCCAGCATATACGTTCCAGGAGATAAACTGTTGAAACGGATTTCAGTTGAATTTCCTAAAAACACATCGTCTTCGTCTGAACCGATTAAGCGGTATTTATACTCGATCAGTTCCGGATTCATCAGATCACTTGCCAGGAATTGGATGGTGAAACTTCTTTGATGATAAGGAAGTGTAATGGTTCTTATTTCTGAAAATGCCGATTGGAATGGCGCTCCTTTTTCTCCCGGAGAGATCCATTTATCATCGAGTTTAAATTTCAGAAATTTAACATCTAACGGAATTGTTTTATCCGTTAGATTTCCGGGTTTGAAAAAGTTGTAACCCGCAATTCCACCAAAATACATAGTTCCTGTAACCGACTTAAGCGTGGCTCCGGTATTGAACTCATTGCTCATTAAACCGTTCACTTCAAGAAACGAGGTTACATTATGATTGCTTTTCTTAAATCTGCAAAGACCTTTATTTGTGCTGATCCATAAATTTCCGGATTCGTCTTCCTCAATACCGTAAATGAAGTTGTTTGGTAAACCATCCTTCTTTGAAAAAACCTCAACGTTTTTACTTGAAAGATTAACGTGTACCAATCCCGAACCACTGGTTCCGAGCCATAGGTTGTTTGCAGAATCCTGGTAAACGCATGAAACGTAATCTGTAACCTTATTTTTAATCAGCCAGTTGTATTTAAACGGAACTATCTCAAACTCCCCTTTGCTTGTTTTCTTCAATACCGACAATCCGCCTGAGCTTGTAGCAAAATAAACCAGGTTGTTGTTTGCTTTGTAGGCAACGCGGCAAACCCCGGGGTTAATGGTTGTCCCGTTCTTTTTAGACGAATGCACAAATGCCTGCTGTTTCCTGGTTTTGGCATTAATATAAATAGCTCCGCCTTTTGTGGCCAGGAAAAATTCGTCTTCAGAGTAGCGCACAATGCGATAAATAGTTCCGAAACGTTCGGCATTTTTAATGTCTTTGAACTCAAATTCTTCGTACGTATACATTCCTGAAGGACTGTAACGCAGTGTGTACAAACCATTCGCTGTTCCAACGAATAATTTTCCTTCTTCAATATAGTGGATAGTATTAACCCCGTCCTCTGATAGTTCGGCAGGTAAGTTATACTGTTTGAACAAACCGGTTTTGTTATTCAAATGTGACACGCCGGCATCTGTTGCAATAAACAAGTCGGACCCGGATTTGTTTTCTGCAAAACTCCATACGTTCTCAGAAGGAAGACCTAAAGACTGGTTCCCGGAAGGGCCAACGCCCAGAAATCCTTGATTGTTCGGATCAAAACAGCCCAAACCACGCAAAGTTCCCAACCAGATTACTCCGTTTCTGTCAACATAGAGTTTTTTAATTTCATCGGAAATAAGTGCTTTCCGCTGGAATATGTCCTGGCGTGTAAAAGAGAACGTATATTGACCATTTACTTTTTTCACAGTAACCAATCCTTTGCTCGCAGTTCCAATATAGAATTCTGAAACAGATTTCAGGTAAACATCCGAGATGTCAGAGATCCCATAATCTTTTTCCAACGATTTCAAAAAGCGCATGCAGGTGTTTGCGTTGTAGTCGTATAACCACAATCCCTGGCTGGTTGAAAGCAAATAAACCCCGTTGCTGAATAGTTCAATATCATTTATAAGCCAGGTAATACTGTTCACTTCATTGGCTCTAACTTTGTTTAGTTTTTTTGAAAAGATGTCGAATGTGTAAACACCTTTATCTTCGGTAGAGATCAATAATATATGCTCTGTCAGAAATTCAATCTGGTGAATATGTTTTGTTGGGATCTTCGTGTCAACAAGTTTGATCTGTTTGGTTTTGTAATCCCAATAAGCCACCCCGTTCGTGTTTGTCGCCAGGTAAATATGCCCCAAATCACTCTCCGCAAGGTCCTCAACAGAAAGTGTAGAGGATCCTTTTCCCAAATCATACGTTTGAAACTGTTCTTGTTTCTGGTTGAACATCGTTAACCCGTTGGATGTTCCAAACCAAAGATTTCCTTGTCTGTCCTGCAGCGAAGCATTAATGTACTGACTATTTAATCCTTGCGTTTCTTCAGAGGAAAAAACCTGAAACTGATGACCGTCGAAACGATTCAAACCGTCCTGTGTTCCAAGCCAAAGCGTCCCAACATCATCCTGAACAATGGAATTCACACAGCTTTGCGAGAGTCCATCATTAATGGTATAGTTTCTAAAACGAAAATTGGTTTGGGCGTGCGCAGTTACCCCTAAAAAGGAGAGTAGTAGTAACCATCCAAAGACGGATGCAGGCCCAGTTCCAAAAAATCGTTTCATCAAACCATTACGCTTTTGTATCAGCGGGCGGAGTTGCCAAAGCAGCACTCTTTTCCAGATCTCTGTCGAACAGATACAATCCGCCTTTATCACCGCCAATTAAACGCAGTTTATCCAAAACTCCACGAGCTAATGCTTCTTCCTCCAATTGCTCAGACACATACCACTGCATGAAATTATGTGTGGAATAATCTTTTTCCTGCAGGCAGATATCCACCACATTATTGATACTCTCTGTAACTGAAATCTCATGTTCCAAAAGCAATTCAAAAATGTGCTCCAGTGAATCGTAATTCTTTGGTGGCAGTTCAATAGCCGGAATAACTGCATGACCGCCTCGTTCGTTCACAAACTTGATCAATTTCAGCATGTGGAAGCGCTCTTCATCAGAATGTTGGTACATGAACATCGCGGTACCGTGTAAACCAGTGTTTTCCGCCCAGGATGCCATTGCTAAATAAAATTGTGATGAGGATGATTCCTTTTGAATTTGATCGTTTAGTGCTTCTTCAATTCGTTTATTCATAATAATTTATGTCTTGTTTCTCAAATGTAACAATCGAACTTCGTTATTCCAAGTCCGCGCTCAGATATCTTCTTACGTAGTATTTTCGGGAAAGTTTCACGTGTTCAAATAAGACGAATTGGAATTGGAAAGGTGGTCTGAAACGATCAAAACTTTATTGAAGAAGCAAGCGATTAGTCATTATTCAAACCGGGTTATTTCGTATAGCACCTCTTTCATATATAAACCTTGTTGTTTTAAATAGTAAGGATTTCTTTCAAAAAATGTCACTTCCCGTTTCAGCATACCGTTTTCGTAGTAATCATAAACAATCTGGCGCTCTTTGTATTCTGATTTGTCATTCATTCCAAAGTCATTTCTCCCTAAATCGGCTCGGAATTGATCCCTCCACAATAAACGCATTGAAAAATTATAATGAGAAACTGTTCGACTGTAAGTAACAATGTCTTCTCTTGATGTTGGTATACTATTAATTCCAGCCGTTTGAAATTCGATTTGCCTGTTTTTCAAATCAATTCGAATGATTGTTCTTAAGTCCAAACTGTCGGGAGAATAGTCAGATCCCGGATGAAAAGAGTCAAACACATGATCGGCGGTATCTACGAACGAAATAAATTCAATCAGTTCATTATTATCAATCGTCTTGTTCATTTTCGCATAAGTGTTTGCAATTTCATGAGGCAGACAGTTTGCTCCGGTTATTTCTGACAATTTGATCAACGCCGGCCGATATTTGTAACTGCAATGATTTTCTGTTTCCCAGGCAGATTTCTTGTCGATCGGTTTCAAAGAGTCTCCTGCACTCAACTCATTCAATACTTGCGTATTAATTATAGGATAAATAAACGCCGGTTTCTCATTTGGAGCGAAGGTGTTTTTTGCCATTGATCCGCCGGAAAAAATCACCACTTGTTTTTCCTTTTCACTATAGGCCAGAGAATCGCAACGTCCTGAAACTACATGTTCACCTGGTTGGAAATAAAACACTTTAACCAATCGTGCAGAATCGTAGGAACATACCATCCGGCTGCTTTCTATTAATGGCTCATATCTGCTAACCTCTGGTTTCCAATCACGTATTTCCGTTAGATTGTTCAGCGAATCATATGTGAAATCTTTGATAATTGTACTTCGATTGTGGTCATACCAGTATTCATTCTTTATTGGCCGGCCATCGGCTCTGAAGGACGTTTTCTCCAAAATGAAATTGTGGATAACCGAATCACCAATTGTTTCGATTTCCCGTTTTATGATAGATGAAATCTTGTTTTCACGAATGAACGCCGGTTCATACTTGAATTCATGTTCAAAATAGTGTTTGTAAATCTGGCGCTCCAAACTCTGCGAAAAACTTAATGCCGGAACAAAGCAAAGAAATAAAATCAGGTGTTTCATGCGGTTTGTTACAACTCAGGAACAAATCGGTTTAACTATTCGATTCTTCCGGTGTAATCGAACTCAGTTTATAAATTGTAACTTTAGCCTACAGAACAAAAGCATGAGTAAAAAAACACATCGAAAAGGCGACCCGAAAAAGAAATTCAGCGGAGATAAAAAATTAAAAACAGGACTTTTCCATATCGTTCGGAAATTGTTTCAATCTCATCCCGAAGCTACCTTAAGTTATAAAGACGTGTGCTCACTGTTGCATGTGAAAGACGGTGAAACCCGAAAACTCATTGTTACCATTTTAATTGATCTTGCCAATGAAGGCATGCTGAAACAAAACGGTTTCCAGGCTTATCAACTGAACCAGGGAATGGATGTGGTTGAAGGCGAGCTGGAATTAACACAGCGCGGGTCCGGATTCGTTTCTACCGGAAAAGGCGAAAAAGATGTTTTCATTCCACCTCATCATATTGGTCAGGCCATTCAGGGTGACGTGGTGAAAGTAGCAATAACAAAAGGCGGGACAAAAAGAGAAGGAAGAATTATCGAAGTTGTTTCACGTGAAAGAACACAATTCGTTGGAGTAATCCAGGTGAAAGGTTCGGAAGCCTTTTTATTACCTGATAATTCAAAGACCGGACTAAAAATTCAGATTCCGATAGAAAAATTAAATGGTGCCAAAACAGGCGACAAAGCATTAGTGAAAATCACCGTTTGGCCAAAATCTGCAGAAATACCTTACGGAGAAGTCATTCAAACCTTAGGAGGAAACTCGCTGCATGATAACGAAATGATTTCCATTTTGGTGAGCAACGGTTTGAACATCGAATTTGAAAACGATGTGATGAGTGAGGCCGAATTGCTTACACTGGAATTAGACCAAAATGAAATCGCCCGAAGAAGAGATTTTCGCGAGATTCTGACTTTCACGATTGACCCTGTTGATGCGAAAGATTTTGATGATGCGCTTTCTATTCAACGTCTATCAAATGGACATTTGGAAATTGGCGTTCACATTGCCGATGTAAGTCATTACGTGAAACCAGGTAGTGCCATGGACAAAGAAGCCTTGAAACGGGGAAACTCTGTTTACCTAGTCGATCGGGTAATTCCGATGTTGCCGGAACAGCTTTCCAACATGGTTTGTTCGCTTCGTCCGAATGAAGATAAATTCACTTTTTCAGCTGTTTTTGAAATCGACGAAGAAGGAGCTATTTATAAAGAATGGTTTGGTAAAACAGTCATTCATTCCGACCACCGTTTTGCGTATGAAGATGCGCAGACGATTTTGGAGGGAGCAGATGGTCCATACAAGGGCGAATTACATTTACTGGATAAAATCGCAAAAATCTATAGAAAAAAGCGGATTAAAGACGGTGCGCTTCTGATCAACTCCGAAGAAGTTCGTTTCAAACTTGACGAAAAAGGTGAACCGATTGATGTGACAATCAAGGTTTCAAAAGACGCTCATCAGTTGATTGAAGAATTCATGCTTTTAGCAAATAAGAAAGTTGCAACTTTTGTTGGTGACGTGAAAAAAGAGGAAGATCGTGTACCGTTTGTTTACCGGATTCACGACACACCAGATCCGGAGAAAATAGCCATGTTCAGTCAGTTTTTAGAAAAGTTCGAGCTGAAACTGGACGCTACCCATCCTGATGAAGTTGCCAAAAGCATCAATAAACTGTTGCTGAGTTTAGAAAACTCCAATGAGCATTCTATCATTCAGCAAATGGCTATCAGAAGTATGGCCAAAGCAACTTATGATACAGATAATATCGGACATTACGGATTAGGCTTCCGTTACTATACGCACTTCACCTCACCAATTCGCCGCTATGCCGATTTAATGGTTCACCGCATTTTACTGGAATGCCTGGAGAAACAACCACACAAATACAACTCACAGCTGGGTGATATTTGTAAACGAATCTCGCGTCAGGAACGAAGAGCAGTTGAAGCAGAACGCGAGTCTAACAAATACTTCCAGGTAGTTTTCGTTCATGACAAGATTGGGGAAGAATTCGATGGAATAGTTTCCGGAGTTGCAGAATTTGGATTGTTTGTGCGTATGACCGATATTGGTTGTGAAGGAATGATCCCACTTCAGGAAATTCCGGGAGACCGTTTTGCTTTCGACCCGAAAAAAATGACAATTGTTGGTCAGAAAAGCGGGAAAACGTATCATTTTGGTGATAATGTTCGCGTAAGAATCGGTGAGGTTCATCCGAAAAAACGCCAGATAGATTTGGAATTGGTTGTAGAAAAATAGATGTTTGATCAATCTGTTTTAAAAAATGAGCGAGATAATTATTTATCAAACCCAAAACAACAGCACTCAAATCGATGTTAGGTTTGAAGGAGAAACGTTTTGGTTATCATTAAATGAGATAGCAACCTTGTTTGAAAGAGATAAGTCGGTAATTTCAAGACACTTGAAAAACATTTTTAATGAGGGTGAACTTGATTTGAAATCAACCGTTGCAAAAAATGCAACAGTTCAGCAGGAAGGTAATCGATCAATTTCGAGAGAAATTGAGTACTACAATTTAGATGCTATTCTTTCTGTTGGCTATCGAGTAAACTCAAAACAAGGTACTCTATTCCGAATTTGGGCAACGCAACGCCTGAAAGAACATCTGGTACAAGGCTACACGATCAACCAAAAACGTTTGGATGAATTGCAGCAAACCGTCCAACTCATTCAAAAATCTATTGATTCTGAAACTAATTTGGATGAAGCAAAGGGTTTATTGAAGATAATTAGTCAATATACACAAAGCTTTGTTTTACTTAATCAATTCGATAGCAATCGACTTCCGGAAGTAGGATTAACAACCGAGTTCACCTATGAAATTCAGTATTCTGAAGCAAAAAAAGCTGTAAGCGAACTCAAGAAAACGCTCATCGAAAAAGAAGAAGCTACAGACCTTTTTGGAAATGAGAAAGACAATAGCTTCGAGGGAATTTTAGGAAATATTATTCAAAGCTTTGGTGAGGAATATCTTTATGCGACTATTGAAGAACAAGCAGCCCATTTACTATACTTCATCATTAAAAATCATCCTTTTTCCGACGGAAATAAACGGATTGGTGCATTTTTGTTTATTTGGTTCCTGGAGAAAAACCAACATCGCTTCAAGAAAAGTGGTGAATTGAAAATTAACGACAATGCCCTGGTTGCGATTGCTCTTCTTGTGGCACAAAGTAATCCGGCCGATAAAGAGTTGATGATTAAACTGATTGTTCAACTCATCAACGATCAATAGATTTGTACAATAAATGGAACAAACCAGATTAAACAAATTCATTAGCGAAAGCGGTTATTGTTCGCGCCGGGAAGCCGATAAATATATTGAACAGGGACAAGTTCTCATCAATGGCCAGCGGGCAAAAATTGGCCAGCAGGTTGGTCCGCGCGACAAAGTGATGGTGAACGGTCACGCAATTGACCCAAAAGACCAGGAAGATGATTTGTACATTGCACTGAACAAACCACCCGGGATTACGAGTACCACAGATAAGGTTGATCCCGACAATATTGTAGATTTCGTAGCTCATCCGCGCCGCATTTTTCCCATCGGACGATTGGATAAAGACTCCCAGGGACTGATTCTTCTAACAAGCAACGGCGATATTGTAAACAAGATCCTTCGGGCAGGAAATAATCACCAGAAAGAATACCTGGTAACCGTCGACAAACCAATTACGCCTGAGTTTATCAAAAGAATGTCGAATGGAGTTCCGATTTTGGGCGAAATGACCAAGAAATGTGTCGTTACCCAGGAATCGACTTACGTTTTTAAGATCATCCTAATCCAGGGATTGAATCGACAAATTCGGCGAATGTGCGGGTTTTTCAAATACACCGTCATGAAACTCGAGCGAACTCGTATCATGAACATTGATTTGAAAGGAATTCCTTTGGGTGAATGGCGTGAATTGACTGAGTCGGAAATGCGCCAAATGAACGATTTATTGAAAAATTCAAGCGGCGAAGCAGACAAATCTCACAGCAAACCTTCGCCCGGAAAAAAACCGGCCCCTAAAAAACCAACAGCCGGTTCGCAGGGAAAACGTTCGGATAACAACAATCGCGATAAAAAACCACGTGCTTTCGGAAGTAAATCAGGAGTTCGAACGGGGAATTCAAATCGTTCTGGAGGTAAGAAGACGAGTTCGAACTCCAAAGGCAGAAGATAGACCGCAAAAAAAGGACAACTCTTTGCTCCTTCGCTGAAGCTACAGCGCGAGCGTTCGAATTGTCCTTCAAGGTATGATTTATGTTATAGTGACTATCTCTGAAGGTAAATGTAAGCTGTTTTATTTTTTGCCACATCTCCCAAATCTACATAACTGATCAAACAGGTGTAAATTCCAATTTTTGCTTGTTCTCCGCCCAGGTTTGTTCCATCCCATTTGAAGTTCAGATCATTTGATTTGAAAACCGTTTTACCGTCTGCATCCAAAATGGTGATGTCTACCATTTTCACATTTTCAATAGCCACAAACTCACAGAAATCGTTTGCTCTGTCGTTGTTTGGCGTGAAAATATTAGGTAATTCTATTTTAGCTGCAGGAGCTTTTGTTTCTTCAACAACCGGAGTTTTTATTTCACTTTCTTTATTCCCTATTGTTTTGTTTGTTGAAGAAGATTGTGTGGTTCCATTGCCGGATGTTGTTCCAGTATTTCCTGCGGCACTTTCAGAACCATTTCCTGACGAAGTTCCTACAACCGGATCTTTCAACTCATCCTGAATTATTAAAAACGGATCCTCAGTGAAATAGCCTAGTGAAACTCCGGCGTGCGAGCGTTGTCGAATTATTTCGTTTCTGTTATTATCGGTTTTTACAATAACATCATTTTCCTTTTGCTCGTTCTGAGTTGTTGGTTTTGTTTCTGCAATTGATTCCGGTAGGGTTGTCAATGTCTTGTCATCAGCTATTCCGTTCGAAGAGGTTATTTGAATCTCTTGTTTCGGTTTATCTGCTTCGTTCGTATTAGTTACAACATAAGCTGTAACACCAACGGTTGTAACCGCTGCCGTACCAATTAACCATTTCGCCAAAGCAGATATACCTTTGGCAGCAACGGCACCGCCGGTCATACCGGCAGCAGCCATCTTAGCCTGAACCCCAGTCCATAGGTCTGGTCTCACCGGAGAGGCGTGGTTTTCAAATGCTTTTGAAAACAGTTCTTGTATGTTATCTTTTTCAATCACGTTCAACTTTCTCTAGTTCATTACGCAAATAAGCCCGTGCACGCGAGTATTGTGATTTCGAGGTATTCTCGGTCACTCCCAAAGTGTCGGCTATTTCTTTATGTGAATAACCTTCTATGGCAAACATGTTGAATACTACGCGGTATCCGTCAGGCAAATTGTTGATTATTTTCAACAAATGCTTTACATCCATGTCATCGAAGTTGTCATCTGTATACGATACTTTATAGGAAACATCATCTACCGAAACATCGCCAAGGGTTTTTTTGTTCTTGCGAATAGCATCCAACGCAGTATTCACCACAATTCTGCGGATCCAACCTTCCAATGAACCTTCCATTTTAAACTCAACCACTTTCTGAAATATTTTCACGAAAGCGTCTTGCAAAACATCTTCTGCTTCATCGGATTTTCCTATGTACCGGTAACATACCGACAACATTTTAGGAGCAAACTTATCAAACAACGCCCGCTGTGCTTTTGGGTTTCCTTTGGCGCATTCTTTTACCAATGTTTCATCATCCATAGCACATGCTGATTCTATAGACTGGAAACTTAGGAAAAAGGTTGCATAATAATGCAGGATAGCTGAAAAAACTGTAAATTAGGCACGCCGAATAAACATGAAACACACCCTTTTTGCCTGCCTTTTCGCATGCAGCTTCTTATTTTCAGCGTACGCCGCGAAATTTCCTCTCAAGGTTGGGGGCTATAATGCTTCTTTACAATTGAATCAAACTGTTCAAATGCCGGTTCATTTAACCGTCGCAGGAACCAGGAAATCGAAAATTATTCAAATACAGAATTCGGATGAGCTGATTAGCCTGAATTTAAAAACAACCGTTGGTGATACCTTTGTTTTTTCTTTTCCTGATTTCGATTCTGAACTTCGGGTTGTATTGAGTAAAAAATCGGTTATGGATGGTTTTTGGGTTAACCATAATAAAGCAGGAAACTATCACATTCCCTTTCATGCAGCGTATGATCCTCCTTCCGAATCTAAAGCCGGAAATGTGGCAGACCTCTCGGGAAAATGGGAAACGTATTTTTCACCCAATTCTGAAGACAAGGAAAAAACCATCGGGATTTTTGAGCAGGACGGAAATAAACTTACCGGAACGGTATTAACTGAAACCGGTGATTACCGCTATCTGCAGGGAGTAATGGATGGTTCTCATTTTTATCTATCGGCTTTCGATGGCACACATGCATTTTTACTTACCGGAAACGTAAATGAAGATCATTCTATTGAAGGTAATTTCTACAGCGGGAAACATTACCAGACTTCATTCATAGGAACATTAAATCCAACCGCCGAATTACGTAACGGTGATTCAATTACCTATGCAAAGGATGACCTGGTAACTTTTAATCTGAAAACTATTGACGGTGCCGATTATTCCTTTCCAAATAAGGAAACAAAAGGGAAAGTAGTGATCATTCAAATTATGGGGACCTGGTGTCCTAATTGCATGGATGAAACCAATTTCTATAAAGAATTGTACGCGGCCTATCACGACAAAGGCCTGGAAATTATCTCAGTTGGATATGAAGCTACAGACAGTTTTGAGGAACAAGCCAAAAAGATCAGAACCCTGAAAGAACGCCACGATCTGGACTTTACTTTTTTAGTCGGCGGAAAAGCGGATAAAGCTCTTGCCTCGGAGCAATTTGCCATGCTGAACGAGGTGATCTCCTTTCCTACTTCTATCTACATAGGAAGAGACGGACAGGTGAAAAGAATTCATACGGGTTTCAATGGTCCGGGAACAGGATCTTACTACACAGAGTATGTAGAGAAAACACATGCATTGATTCAGCAGTTGTTAGCGCAGTAAATCATAGTTTATTCTTTCCTGTGTTTTACTAAGACGGTCGAAACATAGAACTTAGCTAACCTCGACCTGAATGTTCTTTATCGGGGATACATACTATTAATGATTCACCTTTGGTCTGCCTGGTGCATTACTTAAATCCCAGGCTGTGAAGAAAACTAATTGAGCCACTCGTTCAACTTTATTGAAATTGATCTTCTCAATATCGTCTGTTGGCTGATGATAATCTTCATGAACTCCACTGAAATAAAAAATAGCAGGAATGCCGTTTTTCGCAAAATTGTAATGATCTGAGCGAAAATAGAACTGATTTGGGTCCGACAGACTATTAAATTTGTAATCCAGGTTCAAATGTGTGTAGGACGAATTGGCGTTTTCATTCGCGTTGTGAAGATCATCGCTTAGCATATTGGAACCAATAATATAGATGTAATCTACCTTCTTTTCTTCGGTTGTCATCGGGAGTTCACGGTGATCGGAATCCGGATTGAGTATATCAACTTTAACAGGTGGCTGTTTCATTGCTTTTTCTACATCTTCATGCGCAATATCATAACGACCGATCATATCAATATTTAAATCGGCAATGGTTTTATCCAACGGAATTAAAGGATGATCAACATAATACGAAGAACCTAATAATCCTTTTTCTTCTCCGGAAACTGTCATTAAGATAATTGATCGCTTTGGGCCGTGTCCGTGATTCTTTGCATCCATAAATGCTTCAGCCAATTCGAGCAAAGCAACTGTTCCTGTTCCATCGTCATCTGCTCCGTTGTAAACAACTCCATTATCTATTCCGATATGATCATAATGCGCGGTAACAAATAACACTTCACTCTTCAAGACCGGATCTGATCCTTCAATATAGGCTAACACATTTGAGCTTGTTAAGCGTTGTTCTCCTTCATTGAATTTCGCGGTTAAACGACCTGTTTCTCTCATTTTCCGCAATTTCTTGCTTTTTTTAGCGGAAATAAGCGATAAAGAATGCTTGGGAAGTAATCCGCTAATTGCATCGGCACGAACAACAATAGTAGGAATATCTTTACTCACCGGCTGATCAGCCAGGCGCATAGATTTGTTTGTGGTGTAGTGTTCCAGGTATTCATATAATGTTGCGTAATCTGAAACCACCAATACAATTGCCTGCAATCCATCGGGAGCATTTTTCTTTAATTCACCAACGGTTTCACGCACGCCCAATCCTTCCAATTGATGGATGAGAACGTAGTCCTTTTTAGTAGTATTGAATTTTGCCGATTCCTCTGTTAACATCGGTTGATCATTCAGCTCAAACAAACGTTTCGTTCCGAAATAAATGAAATCTGTTCTATAATTCAGATTGACATTATTAAAAGACAAACTTCCGCCCGGTGTTGTTTCAATAACGTCGAAATATTGTTGGTAACTCTTCATTCCGGGAACCATAGCACAACCAGCTTTTTTAAAAACCGACTCAATATATGTAGCCGACATTTGCTGACCTTTTTTTCCGGTTTCTCTTCCTTCATATTCCTCAGAAGCAAGAACGGAAAGGTGTTTCCTCAAATCTGTCGTATCAATTTTTGCAGCAAAGCGTATTGACCAGCTAATCCCCGATTCCTGGATTGATTGTCCGAAAGTAAGAATTGCTAATCCTGTGAAAAAGGTGGTGGTTAAAAATTTCATGCACAAGGAATTTTTTCAATTCTTTTTTGGTGACGCCCGCCTTCGAAAGCTGTACTAAAGAAAACGGTTACCATTTCCAACGCTTCTTCCGTAGTAATGAAACGAGCCGGAAGAGTAAGAATATTTGCATCATTATGTTCTCTTGCCAATTGTGCTATTTCCTTTTTCCAGCACAATGCACCCCGAACACCCTGATGTTTGTTAACAGTCATATTAATTCCGTTTCCACTTCCACAAATTACAATACCAATCATTCCGGGATTCGATTCAACTGCTGATGCCACCGGGTGACCATAATCGGCATAATCTATACTTTCTTCGCTGTAACATCCTTTGTCATCGGGCTCATAGCCCAGTGTTTGTAAGTGTTTCTTAACTTCTTCCTTTAACTGGAATCCGGCATGATCTGCCCCGATTGGTACTATTTTGCTCATATATCTAATTGAAAGATCAAAGGTAACCCTTATCAACAAATTGAACAAACAGTTAACAATCCGAAAAAAACATAAAACCCAAACCCCTGATTTTAAAGGCATCCGTCTTTTCACTTATACACAGGATATGTTTCCAAATTGTTAATAGCTGTTCATTCTTTCTGATAAACAAAGCTTGCAGTTCTCGAAATTCCGTTCTATATGCATTTATATTTGGATATTCAATGCGTTAGTTTCATTAATTTACATTTGTTTTTACACGAGAAAAAGAGGTCAAATGTTCATCAAATGAAGAATAAGTTATAAGCACTCGTGATAAAACCGTGATTTGTTAATAAACTCTAAACTAACTGATACTAAACACACTGCTATATGAACTAAATGTTAACAACCCAGGTCAAAAGTTCAATAGCTTATTTAAGCAAGAAAAAATGAAATTAGTTCTACACATATTAACAGCCTATATAGTAATAGTAAAAGATTATATAAATATTATTCTTTTATTCTTTATTAATAGAAAAGCTAACTGTCTGCAAAACACTTGGAAATGTAAGAAGGAAGATCTACTTTAGACTCACTTATCGTGGAAAAAACACAATTAATCTCAATCTCAATCTAGTTGATAGGTATTTTTACTACTTTTGAAACTTAAGCAAAACAGGAATGATAAAAGCAAATGTATTGGTCGTAGAAGATGAGTTCATCGTTTCTAAGGATATACAATCCAGCTTGAAAAAACTAGGATATCACGTTGTTGGAGCAGCTCCATCTGGTGAGAAGGCTTTGGAGATTTTAGCAGAAAATACTCCGGATATCGTTCTAATGGACATCATGCTGAAGGGTGAAATGAATGGGATTGAAACAGCAGAGATTGTGAAATCGCAGTTTTCCATTCCGGTAATCTATCTCACGGCTTATGCTGATGAGGCTACTTTGGCCAAAGCAAAGGTGACAGAACCTTACGGATATATTTTAAAACCTTTCAAAGAAATTGATTTGCACACGTCCATTGAAATGGCGTTGTACAAGCATAAAAAAGAACAGGCAATCGAAAGAGAGCGCGTTATGTTGTTCCAGTTGGTAGAAAATAAGGAAAAGGAGTCTAACCTTGACTTTATCTTCGTGAAGTCCAACAGCAAGCTTGTGAAGCTAAATACAGCGGATATATACTTTATTGAAGCATTGAAAGATTATGTTGTGATCAACACCAACGATTCGCGCTACACGATCCACTCTACGATGAAGGATATTGAAAGCAAGCTGGGTGGTGATCAGTTTATTCGTGTGCACCGTTCATTTATCGTTCGTTTAGATAAAATTGCTTCTATTGATTTCCCGAATCTGTTATTGGAAAATGATCGTAAACTGATCCCGATTGGTGGATCTTACCGCGATGATTTGACAAACCGCATCAAGACTTTATAAAAGAATTTCATTGATTTATATAGGATCCTTTTCGTGAATACGGGAGGGATTTTTTGTTTTGTAAACGAAATGAAGTTTATCATTCTCTGCTTCTCACTCTAAAAGAAAAGCGGACGGAATGAGAAAGAGAGTGAAAATGAAGTAAAAAAGAAAAGCATCAACAAACTGTCGATGCTTTTCTTTCTTCAGAGGTCTCGTCCGGATTCGAACCGGAGTAGACGGTTTTGCAGACCGTTGCCTAACCGCTCGGCCACGAGACCATCTTTGTTCGAGCAGACAAAAATAGTGTTTTATTTGAGTTTGCTACAGTGTACAAAACAAAAAAATTTCATTTTCTCTTTAGTCCCAATTCCCGTTCTCCAGGATAATGGCTGTATTTTCAACATCTCCGTTTATTGGCGGACAATGTTTTATCACCTTCACCCGAATAGCTTCTATACTGTTGTTCAATGCTTTAATTCTATTCAAAATGCGTAAACCAACTGTTTCAATGAGCTTCGCGCGAACTCCCATTTCTTCGTGTGCAATGGCATTCAAATCAACATAGCTTACAGTTTTTGTTATATCATCTGCAAGAGCTGCTTCCAAAAAGTCAATACGAATGGCGATATCGATAGAATAATTCTGACCTATAAGAGCCTCTTCTTCCAAACAACCATGGTAAGCATAAACACGGATATTATTGACTTCTATTGTTTGTTTCATGGAAGTTTGCTTATACCGGCAATCATTCGTTTAATACATTCTTCTTTTCCAAGAAACTCGGAAATTTCAAACATAGACGGTCCCATTCCAACACCTGTTACCAATAATCTGAATAAAGGAAGTACAGCTCCAATTCCCAGATTGTGTTCAGTTAAGAATAGTTTGAATGAAGCTTCAATTTCGGATGAAATGAAATTTTCTATATTACTTAAATCGAAACTCCATTTTTGCATCAATGCTTTCGAATCGTCTTTCCATTTTTTAGAAACGGTTGTTTCATCATATGAAGTCGGAGCTTCAAAAAGGTAGGATCCTTCTTTTATTAAATCTTTTACGAAAACTGCACGTTCTTTCATTAACGAGCAGAAGGCTATAAGTTTGTCATCAGAAGCTGAAAGATTGAACTCCTGTTTTAACAAACGGGCTAATTCTTCATCAGAAGTGTTTTTCATGTATTGCTGTTGGAACCAGCGTGTTTTGTCCGGATCAAATTTCGCTCCTGCCTTCCCTACTCGTTCCAGGCTAAATGCAGCAATTAATTCATCCATAGAGAAAATTTCTTGCTGTGTTCCCGGGTTCCAGCCTAAAAACGCCAGCATATTTACGAATGCATCTTTAAAATATCCGTTTTCGCGGTATCCTGAGTAAAGTTCTCCTTCAGCCGTTGTCCAGTTTGCCGGGAAAACAGGAAAACCCAAACGATCACCATCTCTTTTGGAAAGTTTACCATTTCCATCAGGTCGAAGCAATAAAGGTAAATGTGCGAATTTAGGTGCTTCCCATCCGAATGCATCATAGAGTAAAACGTGTAACGGAGCTGATGGCAACCATTCTTCTCCGCGAATTACATGGGTAATTTCCATTAAATGATCATCAACTATATTTGCCAAATGGTAGGTTGGCATTCCGTCACTTTTAAAGAGCACTTTGTCGTCTAAGTTATTGGTATTCACAACTACCCATCCTCTAATAATATCTTCAAACCGAACATCCTGATTACGAGGCATTTTCATGCGAATAACATAAGGTTCGCCTGCTGCAAGTTTATTTTGAACTTCTTCGGCAGAAAGAGTCAATGAGTTCTTTAAAGAAACACGTGTCACTCCATTGTATTGCCAATTGGGCATTCCCATTTGTTTTGCTTTTTCGCGAACATCATCCAGTTCTTCCGGAGTATCAAAAGCATAGTAAGCTTTATCTTTTTTAACTAACTCCTCTGCAAACGGTGCATATAGGTGTTTACGTTCACTTTGGACATAAGGACCAAATTTTCCACCGATTCCCGGACCTTCGTCTGGAATAATACCACACCATTTTAGGGAATCCATGATATAATCCTGGGCACCGGGAACAAATCGTGTTTGATCGGTATCCTCAATTCGGATAATGAATGTTCCCTTATTGTGTTTTGCGAAGAGATAGTTGTACAATGCGGTTCTTACACCACCCATATGCAATGGTCCTGTTGGTGATGGTGCAAAACGTACGCGTACTGAATTTGAGCTCATAATTGATAATTTCTGCGCCAAAGTTAACGATTTTAAGGGCTCATTAGGAATGAAGACGCTTATTTAAAGACTGAAACAAAAAGTGTTTTTATGTGTTATTAACATCTGTTCAACCATTTTGTAACTGAGTTGTATAGCTGGTTTCGTAATTTAGTTCGTTATTAACCTAAAAAGAAGATGTCCGCATTTGATAGACTGTTGGAGCAAATTGATGCTTTCATCAAAAAGTATTACAAAAATGAGTTGTGGAAGGGATTGGTGTTCTGGTCTTCCTTCTTGCTTGCTTCGTGGTTAATTTTTTCGGTACTTGAATATTTCGGACGATTTAATTCTATTGTAAGAGCAGTTTTGTTTTACGGCTTCTTATTTGGAAATATTTTTCTTGCAGGCCGATATTTCGTTTTTCCCTTGCTTCGATTGTTTGAATTTGGGAAGAGAATTAACAGAGAACAAGCCGCGGTTATTATCGGAAAGTTTTTCCCGAATGTTTCAGATCGACTATTAAATACGCTTCAATTGAGCAGCATGGTCAGCGTCGAGGATAGATCGTATGACCTGCTTGCAGCGAGTGTTTCTCAACGTTCTCAGGAATTAACGGTGGTTCCGTTTGTAGATGCGGTCAAACAGGATGAGCTAAAACGTTATTTGAAATTTGGAATACCTATTCTGTTCATCTTTGGAGCGGTTCTCAGCTTTGCGCCTCATTGGATTATTGACGGATCAAGTCATGTAATTAACTACAACAAGGCACAGGAGGCTCCTTATACTTATGAATTAATTTCTTCGCGAAAAGCGGTTAATGAAGGCGAGAACGTTCCTGTCCGTGTTCGAATTGCCGGATTGTATGTTCCGGAGAAGTGTTACGTAGTTTCTTCTCGTGGTAAATACCTGTTGAAAAAGGTTAAGCAAAATGAATTGGAGTTCTCTTTTGAGAATGTAAAGCAGGATTTGAATTTTCATTTTGAAAGTGAGGGTTATTCTTCTGAGAACTTCAGTATTGGTGTAATCGGTAAATCTAGTCTTGGAAGTGTTCACGGAACCCTGGTTTATCCGAAATACCTAAATAGAAAAAGTGAAGAAATATCTAATGTAGCCAGCGTTGAAATTCCTGAAGGAACAGTTATCAAGTGGAATATTCTTTCTAAGAACACAAAGGAAATTCGAGCAATCTGGAAAGGTATAACTAAATTATTTTCTGGTTCTGAAATGAAATGGGAACAGAAGTATGCTGAATCTGGCTCTCTCAATTTCATTCTAAAAAACAAATACACCAATTTAATTGATTCTTCCTCTTTAGGAATTGAAGTTATCAAGGATGGATACCCAAGCATCATAGTGAATGAAAATGCCGACTCTGTTAAGAATACAATCCGCTCTTTTGAAGGAAGTATTTCGGATGACCACGGATTAACGAACTTAAGTTTCGTTTACAAGATCAAGCGTAAGAACGGAGAAGAAGTTAACCGCACATTGAAGGTTAAAAATGTGAGTGGTGTGAATGACCGTTTTCTGTTTACCGTTGATTTCTCAAGAGAGAGTTTACAAATAGAAGATGAATTGATTTACTATTTCCGTGTTTCGGATAATGATGGAGTAAACGGATCCAAGAGCAGTAACTCTGCTACGTTTAAGTATGAAGTGCCTACTCTGTTAGAATTGAACGAGAAACGTGAAGAAACGCAAAAGGAATTACAGAAAGAGTTACAAGATGTTTTGAAGCGTACAGAAGCGTTTCAAAAGGATGTAAAAGCCTTGAAGAAGAATATCACAGAGAAGTCAAAAACCGACTTTAAAAGCCTTGAAATGCTTCAGAATCTACAACAGGAACAGCAGTCGTTGAAGCAGGATCTGGAAGAAATTCAGAAAGAAATGAAAGCCAGCAACGATGAAAAAGAGCAGCTGACGGAACAGGACAAGGAGTTGCTGGAGCAGCAGCAGTTGATCGAAGAATTGATGAAGGAATTAATGGATGATGAGTTGAAGGACCTTTTGAAGCAGCTCGAAGAGTTAATGAAAAAGAACGATACTCAGAATTTGAAAAAGGAATCCGAGAAGCTTGAGGAAAGTACGGAAGATCAGAAAACACAATTGGATCGTACGCTTGAAATGTTGAAACGACTCCAGGTGAATGAAAAGATAGATGCTCTTGAGGACAAATTGAAGGAGCTGTCTGAAGAACAACAGAACCTGAAAGACGATATTGAAAAAGAGAAGCTGTCTGATGAAAAGGCGTTGGAAGAACAAAAGGACATAGAGAAGAAATTTGAGGATGTGAAGAAGGAACTGGATGAAATGCTCAAGATGAATGAGGATTTGAAGAAGCCAATGGAAATGGGTGACTTTCAGGAAATGAAGGAAAGCATAGATCAGGACTTGAAGGAAAGCAAAGAGAGTTTAGAGTCTGGTAAGGAATCGAAAGCCGGAAAAAGTCAGAAAGCTGCTGCTGATAAAATGAAAGAAATGGCTGAGCAGATGAATGCCCAACAGGAAAAATCGAATGAGCAGAAGGCCGAGGAAGATATGGCGAGTATTCGATTGTTGCTTGAGAACCTGATGGCCTTAAGTTTCAATCAGGAAGGAAATATGGATGGTTTTTATAAGGTAAAAAACAATGATCCTTTTTATAGAAAATTGGGTCGTGGTCAGCGCTCTTTGATTGATGATACGAGAGTTGTGGAAGATTCACTGCTTTCATTAGCTGAGAGACAACCGAAAGTTGCGCAGTTTATTGATAAGGAACTGAAGGAAATCAATTCGAATTTTGATCTGATTTTGGAGGATATAGATAATCACTCAAAATGGACATTGAATCAGCACCAGCAATTGGTGATGACATCATTCAATAATCTTGCATTACTCCTGAACGAAAGTTTACAAAGTATGCAGGCCCAGGCGCAAGCTGATAAAAAACCCGGAAGTGGTAGCTGCAGTAATCCGGGCGGATCTGGCAAACCAAGTTCGGGCAAAGGAAGTGGAGAAATGAGCTCTGAAGACATGAAACAAATGTTGAAGAAACAACTCGAGCAAATGAAGAAAGGTCCTAACCCGGGGGGAAAGGAACCTGGAGACAAACCTGGAAATGGTAAGCAGGGTGAAGGACAAGGAATGCCTGGTTTGGGAAATAAGGAAATTGCAAAGATGGCTGCGCAGCAAACAGCAATGCGCCAGCAATTAGAGAAGTTGCGTGAACAAATGAATAAGGAAGGGCAAGGGAAAGGAAATCAATTGAATCCGTTGATCAAAGAGTTGGAACAACAGGAAAAGGATTTGATCAATAAGCGGTTCTCCCCTGAAATGATCAAACGCCAGCAGGATATATTAACACGCTTGTTGGAAAGCGATAAAGCCATTCGCGAAAGAGGCTTTGAGGAAAAACGAGAAAGTAATTCCGGAAAAAATGTGAATCCCGGTAACCTTATCAGGTTTGATGAGTATAACAAACAGAAGTTAGGTCAAGTTGAATTACTGAAGCCGGTAGACCCAGTGTTGTCTCCCTATTATAAATCTAAGGCTTCCCAGTATTTCAACTTGCCGTAAAAGTAAGTTTGATGGTTAAAGAGGGTTATTCGTTGGTTGATTCGTTGAGCATTCCTTCTCAAATAGAAAGTTTGCCGATCGTTGAAACGTTGATTGATGATGTGTGTAAGAAGATCGGTGTTCATGAAGAAGTTTATGGGAATGTTCTGATCGCTGTTACAGAAGCTGTGAATAATGCGATTGTACACGGAAATCAGAGTTCCGGAAATCTTTTGGTGGACGTAGGTGTTTACGATGAGTCGAAGTCTTTTTTGTTTGAAGTGAAAGATCATGGAAACGGTTTTGATCATGTGAACCTCCCCGACCCTACTGCCCCCGAGAATATTGAAAAGGAAAATGGTCGTGGTATTTATCTCATGCGGCACTTAGCAGATGAGGTTGTGTACAACGATAAAGGAAATGAAGTAGCTATTGTTTTTTCGAAGTCATGGTGACAATTGATTATATAGATGTTAATGAGGTTCCGGGTGTAAATCCGGAATTTTTGTTTGAATGGTATTCTGACGTGGCGAAGAGATATGATTCTGTGTTGGGTGATGTGTCGGTTGTTTTTTGTTCGGACGAACATTTGCTTGAGATGAATAAGCTGTATTTGGAACATGATTATTACACAGACATCATCACCTTTGATTACACAGAGGATAAAGTAATAAGCGGCGACTTGTTTGTTAGTGTTGACCGTGTTGCTGATAATGCTGAGTCACTCGGTATTGAATTTAAAGATGAGTTGCACCGAGTGTGTGTTCATGGCCTTTTGCATTTGTGTGGATTAGGGGATAAATCAACTGATGAAGAAATTGTGATGAGACAAGCTGAAGATTCTGCACTTGAATTGAGGTTGTTTCACGTGAAACATTTGAAGTAGTTGTTAAGTGAAGTAATTTTGTTTCACGTGAAACATTAGAATGTATGTTGAAGAAGTATGATGTGATAGTTGTGGGTGGTGGACATGCCGGTTGTGAAGCTGCAAATGCAGCAGCGAAACTGGGCAGTTCTGTGTTGTTGGTGACAATGAACATGAATACTATTGCTCAAATGAGTTGTAATCCTGCTATGGGAGGTGTTGCAAAAGGACAAATTGTTCGTGAGATTGATGCGCTTGGTGGTGGGTCGGGAATTGTTTCCGATTTGTCGGCAATTCAATTTCGAATGTTGAATCGCTCAAAAGGACCCGCTATGTGGTCACCCAGAACTCAGAACGATAGAATGAAGTTTGCTGAAGAGTGGCGGTTGCTTCTTGAGAGAAATTTAAATGTTGACTTTTGGCAGGACATGTGTAACGGCTTGATCGTTGAGAATGGTTCTGTTGTAGGTGTTCGAACATCAATGGGGCTGCCAATCTATGGAAAGAGTGTTGTTCTTACCAATGGAACCTTTCTGAATGGCCTTATTCACCTTGGTGAAAAGCAGTTTGGAGGTGGACGTGTTGGAGAAAAAGCCTCTACAGGCATAACTGAAGATTTGGTTGGTTTTGGTTTTGAGGCGGGACGAATGAAAACCGGTACCCCACCACGTATTGATGGTCGTTCATTGGATTATTCTAAAATGGAGATTCAGGAAGGTGACGAGAATCCAAGTAAGTTCAGTTACGGCTCTACTCTTCCTTTAGCTGTTCAACGAGCGTGTCATATTACATACACATCTAATGAAACTCATGATTTGTTGAGAGAAGGTTTTGATCGTTCTCCAATGTTTAATGGTTCTATTAAAAGCAGTGGGCCGAGGTATTGTCCAAGTATTGAGGATAAGATCAATCGTTTTGCTGATCGGGATCGTCACCAGATTTTTGTTGAACCTGAAGGATGGAACACGATTGAAATTTATGTAAATGGATTTTCTACCAGTTTGCCTGAAGATGTTCAGTTACGGGCGTTGCATTCCATTCCTGGATTTGAACAGGCAAAAATGTTCAGACCTGGTTATGCAATTGAGTACGACTACTTCCCTCCTACTCAATTGAAACATACTTTGGAAACAAAACTGGTTGAAGGTTTATATTTCGCTGGTCAGATTAATGGCACTACCGGTTATGAAGAAGCTGCTTGTCAAGGCTTCATGGCTGGCGTAAATGCGGCACTTAAGGTTCAGGAAAAAGATCCGTTCATTTTAACTCGTTCGCAGGCATATATTGGTGTTTTAATTGATGACTTAATTACAAAAGGGACACAAGAACCTTATAGAATGTTTACTTCTCGTGCTGAATACCGGATTTTGCTTCGACAGGATAATGCGGATGTTCGTTTAACTCCTATGGCTTATAAAATGGGCCTTCAGGACGATTCTGCCTTGGAGAAAGTAAACACCAAGGTTGCCGCTGCATCTCGTCTAATGGCGGTATTGCGAAAGGAAGGTGTTTCTCCGGAAATTGCGAATCCTGTTTTAAGCGAGATTGGTAGTTCGCCGCTTTCACAGCAAATTAAGTTGTCTTCTTTGATTTCCAGACCACATGTGAACATGGAACACGTGTTGCAGATGAGTGAGGATGTCAGAAAGCTTGCACAGGAGCTGACAGGTTTACATGAAGATGCCGTTGATCAGGCAGAGATTCTTTTGAAGTATGAAGGTTATATTGTGCGAGAGGAAGAAGTTGCATTGAAGCTGTCTCGTTTAGAATCTGTCGCTATTCCGTTATCGATGGACTATGCTTCTATGAAGAGTTTGAGTTTGGAGGCGAAAGAAAAATTAAACAAGATTCGACCCGTAACAATAGGTCAGGCATCACGAGTTAGTGGGGTTTCGCCAAGCGACATTTCGGTTTTATTAATTCATTTAGGAAGATAAAGTTTCACGTGGAACATATAGAGAACATAGAATGCCCAAGTTGTGGGACAACCAATCAAATACCGTTTTTAACGGTTAAAGATCATTTTCTAACGAAAGAAGACTTTAGTTTAGGGAAGTGTACAAACTGTGGTCTGTTATTTACCGTTAATCGACCAGATGTTGACGTTATTGGTAATTATTATAAATCGACAGATTACGTTTCACACAGTTCAACTAAAAAGGGAATAGTTAATAGAGTATATGGTTTAGTGCGAAATTATACTCTTGGCAAGAAGGTTAAGTTAATTTCAGAATTGGTGGCTGGAACAAACCTCCTTGATATTGGTGCTGGAACGGGTCATTTCTTAAAACGCGCCAAAGATGAGGGGTTCACCGTTCTCGGTCTTGAGCCTGATGAAGATGCACGTATAGTTGCAAAGGAATTAAATACAGTTGACCTTCTTCCTTTGTCTGAACTTTCTTCTCTTGGTCTGGAACGTTTTGATGCGATTACAATGTGGCATGTTTTAGAGCATGTGTTTGAGTTGAACACTGAGTTGGAATCTATAATTGGTGCGTTGAAAAAGGATGGTGTTTTGGTAATAGCTGTTCCTAACTATACGTCTTTTGATGCGGAATATTACAAAGAGTATTGGGCTGCTTATGACGTGCCACGACATTTGTATCATTTTGCTCCGGATGTTATTATAAAATTAGTTGAAAATAAAGGTTTGAAATTTGAGAAAATGCTTCCGATGAAATTCGATTCTTACTATGTTTCCATGTTGAGCGAAAAATATAAAGGAGGTTCTTTGTTTAACGCCTTTCGAATCGGGTTGCTATCAAATATGAAAGCGAAGAACGGAAACTATAGTTCGCAGATCTACATTTTTAGAAAATAGGCTGTTTTCAGTGGTTTTCCGGGCTTCTTGCTCTTTCTGAAAGGGAAACACCTTGCCAGGATGCTGATCTGTCGGTAAATCAAGTGAAATTTCTAACGTTTCGAATGGTTTTTTAATCAAAATGCTGCTGAACTGAGTTGAGGTACTTTTTAAGCTTTATTTTTTATACCGGCTCTACCCAATCACCGTTTTCCTTTATCAACTCAATCAGTGAATCAACCGCGTTTTCTTCAGCCACGTTTTTCTTAACGATCGTTTTCTCTTTGTACAAGTGAATTTTGCCAGGGCCGCTTCCTACGTAACCATAATCCGCATCGGCCATTTCTCCGGGACCGTTTACAATGCAACCCATTATTCCAATCTTCAACCCTTTCAGATGTTCTGTCTTCTGGCGTATTTTGGCTGTTGTTTCCTGCAGATCAAAAAGAGTTCTTCCACAGGATGGACAGGAAATGTATTCTGTTTTTGATATACGGGTTCTTGTTGCCTGTAAAATTCCGAAGGATAGTGATGTCAGATCTCGATTCGGAATGGGTGCATCAATCCATATTCCATCTCCAAAACCATCGATGAAATGAATTCCCGCTTCGGATCCGGCAAAAAGCTGAACTGTTTCCAGGTCTGTTGAAATATAGGAGAAATGCAGAATTACCGGTGATTCTATTCCGTTTTCTATAAAATTGTATTGAATATTGCGAATAAGCTGTGTGTTATTCAACTCTTCTGATTCGATTACATATACTACACCTTCTTGTGGAAGCTCTGAATAATTGATCTGTCCATGGGCATTCAATCGAATGAGCGTTCCAGAAGGCAGGGAAGATTCGTATTCAATCAACGAGCAAATTGGTAGGTGATTTGGCTTTCTGTTGATTTTCCATGTTTCTAAATCCTGAAGAATGATTATTGTTCCTGGAATCTCGAAATCGATTTCATTCGAACCGATATAGATGTAATCTGAAGCCATGTCGCTGATATTCCATTTATCAAGCTCTATCGAGTAGCTATATCCCAATGAAAAGAAATTCGCAGGTTTAATTTCCAATTGTTTGGAAAGATTCGAAACGACAACAGGTGACTTACTTCCGCCAATTTTGTTTAGAATTTGCGATTTTCTTCGGTTATAATGATAATAGTTAATTGGTGAATCAATTTTAGCAGTGGATACGTTTACTGGCTTGTCTTCAAATTTGGATAATAGTTTTTGTGCAACCGGAATTTCTGCTTCCGGATCTTCTGTTAGTGAAACACGAATTGTATCTCCAATACCATCTTCCAGCAATGCTCCAATCCCAACCGCAGATTTAATTCTTCCGTCTTCACCGTCACCGGCCTCCGTCACCCCAAGATGCAGGGGATAGTTCATTCCCTTTTCACGCATTTGCGCAACGAGTAATCGGTATGCCTGAACCATGACAAGTGTATTACTTGCTTTCATGGAAATAACTAGTTCGTGGTAATCGTTTTTACGACAGATGTCGATGAATTCCATAGCAGATTCAACCATTCCTTGTGGAGTGTCGCCAAAACGGCTTAAAATACGATCTGAAAGAGATCCGTGATTTGTTCCGATGCGCATGGCTGTACCGTTTTCTTTACAGATTAAAACGAGTGGAGTAAATTTCTCTTCAATTCGGACCAATTCGGACTGATAGGCTTCATTGGTGTATTCAATTTCTTCGAACTTCTTTTTGTCGGCATAGTTCCCCGGGTTCACGCGAACTTTTTCAATCAGACGTGCAGCAACTTCCGCAGCGTTTGGTGTGAAATGAATGTCTGCTACCAGTGGTGTGTCATACCCTCGTTTCACGAGTTCTGTTTTGATAACACCCAGGTTTTCCGCCTCTTTTTTACTTGGAGCCGTTAACCGAACCAATTCGCAACCAGCATCAATCATGCGAATACTTTGCTCAACAGATCCCTGAGTATCCATGGTGTCGGTGGTTGTCATAGATTGCACCCGAACCGGATTGCTACCACCAAGCGTTACTTTTCCAACATGAACAACTCTGGTCTCAAAGCGTTTTCTGTTCAATAAATCATCACAAAACAAAGGTTGTTTCACCGACATAGATACGTGTTTTGTACAAAGTTACAGAATTAGTCGAGGGATATTGAATTCATCATTTTTTGGATTCTTTTTCTTGCGTTTTTATTTAAGAAAACTCTTGACTCCATAAACATATAATCCCGGTAAATGATTTGTGCTTCTTCCATTTCTTTCAAATGTTGAGTGATTGTTGGTTTGGATAAAGATGTCAGCATACAAAAATCGGAAGGAGTACCGGTATGATGTTTCATAAGATGCCTGAGTATCGTAAATCTTGCCGGATGTCCCAGGCTATGCGCTGTTCTGGCAATTTCTAAAACAGATTCTGAATAAGGATGTTTTTTAGTAGTTCCCATAATGTCCTAGTGGTTTTCTATTTAAGATAGTCAAAAATGTGATTTTGTAAAATAAGTTTTCTGTTCTTTTTTCAGGTTGAAGTAATATTCCTTTAAGTTTGATGGGGTTTAAGATTTTGTAAAACAAAGCTTTAACTACTATTCCTTTCAGAATCGATTCACCTCAACCTAAAGTAATTTTGCGAAATTACGAGAGGTAGCCGGGGAGGTGTTTTATCAATTTACTATCTTCGATCTATGGACTTAAACAGCATCCTTGAATTTTGTGCCAAACTCAAAGGAACGGAAGAAACCTTCCCCTTTAATAAAACAACCCTTGTTTTCAAAGTGATGAACAAGATGTACGCCTTAATTGATATCCACGACCCAAATACGATCAATCTAAAATGTGATCCGGAAATGGCCATTGAATTACGTGAACGCTACGATGAAATTACCCCAGGTTGGCACATGAATAAAACGCATTGGAATACCGTAAATCTTACAGGAAACCTCAAAGAAACGCTGATTCAGGAAATGATCGTAAACTCTTATGATCTTGTAGTAAAATCATTAACCAAAAAATTACGGGATGAGCTTGCGGGTAGATAAATTTGTGTGGTTTGTCCGCCTGACGAAGACGCGTTCTTTGTCAACGGAACTTATTCAGAAAGGAAAAATACGATTGAACGGTGCGAATGTTAAGGCATCCAAAGAAATAAAAATTGGCGACAGTATTTCCATTCTTAAGAATAACGCAACATTTTCGTTTAAAGTAAAAGACTTGCTGGATAGAAGAATAGGAGCGAAGCTGGTTGCTGATTATCTGATCGATATCACTGATCCGCTTGAGCTTGAAAAATTCAAAACGTATCAATCGGCACAAAGTGTGTACAGGGAATACGGAACCGGCCGACCATCACGAAAAGACCGCGATAACTTTGATTCATTCTTTGAATGGCTGGAAGATGAGGAAGATACTTCAACAGGCTCATCACAGGAAGAGTCTAAGGATTGATTTTTAATCTGTAGAATAAAGCAAGCTTAAATAACCAACCGTCAGAGAAATCAGTATTCAGCTGAGTTCGCGTGTCTCCAGCATAGTAAAGAGGCATGCCCAGGCTTACTTTTTCATCATATACACGATACGATCTTGCCAAAGAACGACCAAAAGCCAGTTGGAAGTTGAGACCGTTATTCAGACCATATTGAAAATAGGCGTAAAGGTCGTTCGTTGATTTTACCAGGTAACGATTTTGTTCGTAACCAATGGGCGAATTTAGGTGATAACTGCGCACCTGTCCTTTGAAGTTGAACCCCAATCGTGTATCTTTTGCAATCGAATAGTTAATATCTGCGTTTACCGGTAAAACAGCTTTAACCTCTAGTTTCTCGTTGGAACTGAGGTAGTAAACTCCCAACAGAGGAACAATGAAAGGACCAAATAAATCAGTATTTGTGTAAACGCCAAATTTGTAATTCAAATGTGTTGATTTTGCGTATTGTATCAAGGCATAAGCTCCTATTTGGAAATCCTGATGCATTATTTTTTTTAGATCTGAAGAAATTTTTGGCAACAGCACATAGGTTCCGCTCCAATTCGAACGGTGTTTGATATTTGCCCCAAGCTTTAGTGTAGTTCCAAATACCGATTCTGTTGTTCTGCCCGGATTAAAGGATGCTGAATTGTATTCATAAGTTAACCCTGTTAAGAAAGTAAGTTGATCATTCAATCTAATAGGTGTGTTTAATTCTCCGTTCATTTCCTGAAGAGAGGTTGCAGCTGTTGAGTTTTTGAATTGATTTGCTGGTGTAAGGGCATAGTCTAACTTCACCAGGTCTATATAATTCTGGGCAGAAGCCATTCCGGAATAAAATAATAAAAAGAAAATCAGGTAGTAGGTGTTTTTCATGATCAATTTAAGTTTGAGCAGTTACAGTTCGTCGAATATAGAACTTTGTCGATAGAATTGATGAAGAAAAGTGAAATGAGTTGAAATTTAAGGGGTTATTGAACCAAAGAATTGGAGTTAAGCTGGTTATGGATTATTTAATGGATATTACGACTCGATTCAAAACAGGTCGTCCTTTAGGAAAAGATAGCCATTGCGTCACAATCTTAGCGAACGATTTTAAGTATTCTCGTTTTTTTCGAACGCTTTAGTTTGATAAAAACACCTATACAAGGTATTAAAAAGAGAGTTCCAAATATGAGCAATAGTTTTGTTTTTTCTAAAGAAGCAAAGGCATATAGTAACGCCATTATTCCTTCACCTTTTATGCGACTACCAGTGATTGGATGCTTTGGATTAATTAGAGAGATTATGATAGACAACACGATAATTACTAAAAGAGCCCACAAAGGTTTTTTAACAAGTTGAATCTTAACCGAAGCGGAAGATAAGAAAGTTGGAATTTGGATATGCTACTATAACTGAGTTTATAAAATTACTTGCGTTTTTCTCATCTTTTAAATTCAAAACTACTTCTTTATCTTTTTCCAATTTTAAAGTGATCTTTTTTCTTTTGGAATCCAGCACTACCAGTTTAATGTTTTTAATGTGAATTTTATTTTAATGTTTTAAAATAATTTCATCAAGTACCTCCGTGCTAAATTTCTCTAGCTTACCATGATAGATAAAATCATCCTTAAGAAATGTTGAATCTTTTGGCATTTTATGAAGAGTTGATTCAAAGATATGGGTTTCGTAGAAAACTGGTTTTAGTTTCTCGTATTCAGTCCAGAGTGTTATGTCTCTAGTCTTGAATTGAATCTAAAAGTGATGGAGCCTCAGCGAAAAGTCACTCGCACTTATCACACCCCGCGTTCTTCTTCTTAAACCACGTTCTATAAAAACGAAAGCCTAGAAAAGCGAGTGCCCCAAAGATGAATATGCCAACCAGAATTCCTTGCATTACTTCAGTAATTGAAAAGTTATCAATGCTCCAAGATACGCCATTGCGCCCATGTATCCTAATTGGATCAAAGGCCATTTCCACGATTTTGTTTCACGTTTTACAACCGCAAGCGTTGCCATACATTGCATCGCGAAAGCGTAGAAAACTAATAACGACATTCCGCTGGCAAAGCTGAAAACGGGAGCGCCATTTCTGTGTTTCTGTGTGCGCATTTTTTCAATGAGCGGTTCCTGATTGTCGTCGTCTTGATGAACGGAGTAAATCGTAGACAGCGATCCAACGAAAACTTCGCGTGCTGCGAATGAAGTTATGAGCGCAATTCCCATTTTCCAATCGTAGCCCAGGGGTTTAATCGCCGGTTCAATACCTTTGCCTAAATAACCAATATAACTGGCTTCCAGTTTGGCCGATGCAACGGTTTCCTGCTGAATTTCGACCGATTGATTTTTTGTTTTAGCCAGCGCTTGTTTTTCTGCTGTTTCCAAACTGTTTCCCGGACCAAATGTCGATCCTGCCCAAAGAACGATCGAAATAGCGATGATGATTTTTCCGGCATCGAAAAGGAAAATGCGGCCTTTTTTGTAAACGTCCAGGAACACATTCCCCCAGCGTGGTGACTTATAATCAGGTAATTCCAACAGGAAAACACTCAGCTCTTTGTTCTTCAAAATTTTCTTCAAAACGAAAGCAACAAGCAACGCCGCAAACAAACCAAGTGCGTACATCGCGAAAAGAACGAGACCTTGTAGATTGAAAATTCCACCAACGGTTTTGTTTGGAATAATCAGCGCAATGAGCAAAGTATAAACCGGAATTCGGGCTGAACAACTCATTAAAGGCGAAACCATAATGGTTGTAATGCGTTCTTTCCAGGAAGAAATCGTTCTGGCTGCCATAATTCCGGGAATAGCACAGGCTGCACTCGAAATTAATGGGACAACGCTTTTTCCGTTCAAACCAAATGGACGAACGAGTTTATCCATGATAAAAACCACACGTGCCATGTATCCGGTTTCCTCCAGAATTCCAAGCAAGAAGAATAGCAATACAATTTGGGGAAGAAAGATCACGACTCCACCAACTCCTGCTATAAGTCCGTCGGCTAACAAATCCGTTAACAGTCCTGCTGGCATGGATTCATGAACCCAACTTGCCAAATGTGAAAACCCGGATTCAATCCAATCCATAGGGTACGAAGCCAGTGTGAAAACAGATTGAAAAATTATTAATAACAGCGCAAAGAAGAACAAATAACCAAAAACCGGATGTGTCAACCACCGATCTGCTTTCCCGCTGAAATTCACAACTTCTTCCTGTTTGGAAACAACTTCCGCGTAAATTACTTTAATTTTGCGGAATTTATCTTCCGCATCAATTGCTTGTGCTTCTAAATTGTCGACAGCAATCAGCGGTTTCTTGCTTTCGGAATTCGATTTATTGTATGTGGAAAGGAGGTTTTTTAGCTCTGGAATTCCGGTTCCGATGCGCGCGTTGCAACGAACAATTGCAGCATTCGGAAAATGAGCATTTAGTTTTTCTGTATCGATTGTCAGCTTTTTGCGATGAGCCACATCCGTCATGTTCAAAACCAGAACGGTTGGAAGTCCAAGTTCGTAAACCTGTGTGCACAGCAATAAGTTTCGCTCGAGATTGGTAGCATCTAAGACAACAACGGCAAGTTCCGGATAATCTTTGTGCGTTTCATTGCTGAGAATATCGTAAACCACTTTCTCGTCGTTCGATCGCGGATAAATGGAGTAGGTTCCCGGAAGATCGATGATTTGAATATCAACGTTGTTGTGATGTAATTTTCCTGTCGATTTATCGATGGTAACACCAGGGAAATTGCCGACTTTCTGATTCAAACCAGTTAGTCGGTTAAACAAAGAACTTTTACCTGTATTCGGATTTCCGAAGAGCGCTACTTTTCTCATGCTACCTCAACTAAAACGGCTTCGTCTTTTCGCATGGAAAGCACATAACCACCAACTTCAATTGCAATTGGGTCACCAAATGGCGCTTTGAATAAGAGTTTCACCAGTTGACCGTTTACCAAGCCCATTTCCAATAATTTAGGTTTTAGTTCTGAGGAATCAATTCCAACAACCTGTGCCGTTTCGCCACGTTTTAATTCAGAGAGTTTTCTCATTTAATGTCCACTAATGTTCACACGAAAATCCGGATCATTTACAAACTGTAAGATGACGGGTTACAAATTTACTGAAAAGTGCGGGTTTCGAACGTACCACAAATGGGGTATTAATGGGTTTGTATAAAGACAGAATTATCAGGAAGAAATAGTCTTTTACTTAAAAAATTCGTCATCCGCGTGGCAGATCGATAATTAATCTTTGAGGTTGTCGAGAATTTTCTGAACATCGGTTTCCGTTGATGTCAGCTTTTCTTTGCAAAAAGCAATAAGTGCTGCAGCGCGTTTTACTTTCTCAGAAAGAAGATCCACCGAAATTTCACCCGATTCAATATCGGCAATGATTTCCTGCAATTCGTCGTATGCGGCTTCGTATGTCTGTTTTTGCTCTTTCACATCGCTAATTTAATCAAAAATGAAATGTTAAGTTGTTTCGGTCCGGGTGGAAAATTGTTTCCAATCGTATGTTAAAATCAGAATTTTCTTCGGGCCAGATGGATTCCATTTGTGAGCTAATGCAAAAAGAATAGCTTCGCTAACCAGCCCTGGAGTAACCACCAGGCCATTATCAAAGTTACGTTCGCCAGGGGGAACTGATGGGTCTAGCCATTCCGGATCAATCAAAAGTCTGGCTAATCGGTTTTCAGGATTTCTGATATCAATATATTGATCTGTGATCCTCCAATGATATTCTTTTTGATTCACGATTATGGATCTGAATCCTTGCTTGTTTTTCGCTAACGTCATTTTTTCTTTTTTACTTCGGCGCCTATCTCCTGTGAATCGGTGATAATTTTAAGCATCTGACCAACTTCTGCTTGATTTTTTGCGGATAATACTCCAAACTCATTTGTTACGATCGAATAGCCCCGTTTCAAAACATGAACGGGATCTATCAGTTTCAGTTGCATTTCTTTTTGATTCAACTGGAGCATCTGTTCCTGAATGATCCTTGGCGAAATGCGAGCGAGTTGTTGTTGCAGCGTTTGAATTCGCTGTTCTGACTTATCAACGGTGGTTTTTGAATGAATTTGGATCAGTTGAATTATAGTTGTTTGCTGACTCTTTTTTGCGTCAAAATAATATCCGGAAGAAGAACGTACTGATTTACGTAGTTCATTGATGTGTTGCTTCGATTCAGCAATATATTGTTTGATTCCATATTCAAAATCCTTCACAGCTGTATGAAAAACATTTTGTTCTCTGCGTGTTGCTGTTTGAACATTTTGCTGAAAGTTTTGAACGGCTTGTTGAAATTCGGTTTTTTTACGTTGCAGCAGTCGTTGGGTTTGCTGAGGTAATCTCAATAAAATCTCGTCGAGAGGTGCGTCCAGTTCTTCAAAAATTCCCAAAAGAAAATATGCCAGATCGGAAGGAGTAATTCCGTTCCGGAAAGCAATCATTTCACAAACCGTTAAATTGGTTGAGTGTCCAATTCCGGTAAGAACGGGTAATGGGAATGTTGCAATTGCCTTGGCCAGTTCGTAATTGTTGTAACAGTGCATACCGATTTCTCCGCCACCGCCACGCACGATTACTACAGCATCAAATTGATCCTGCTTTTTCCTGATTTGATCCAGTTGTTTTTGAATGGAAAGAATAGCCGCGTCGCCCTGAAGTGTTGCTTCGAAGAGTGTTGTGTGAAAATAATATCTTCTTGGATGGTTGTTCAGAAGTGTTACGAAATCGGAATATCCTTTGCTGTCGATCTGAGAAATAACAGCCAGTCGTTTTGGGACCAAAGCCATTTCTACCAGCTGATTGGCATTAAGAATCCCTTCTTTGTTCAATCGCTCAAGTGTTTCCTGACGTTCGCGTTGTAAAGCTCCAAGGGTGTAATTCGGATCAATGTCGAGAATTTCTAATCCAATATTATAAATAGGATGATAAGTGATCCGGACCAGGAATAGCAATTCCAAACCATCCTGAAGCGGTTCTTTCACTACATCGAAAAAGCGCTGACGAATTCTGTCGTATTGCGTTTTCCACATGGTCGCACGCATATCAACCACAATCTGGTCGTTCTCTTTCTGAACCAATTCCGGATAACAATGACCTTTCCTGGTTGGGTTTAATTTCACCATTTCTGCTGTTACCCAATAAGTACGAGCATAACGCTCAGAGATTGTTTTCTGAATCGAATCGGCTACCTGCTTGAGAGTAAAATGCTGCGGAACTTCCATTAATCTTAAAAGTAGTACAAATAGAAATCAACCGGGCAATTGAAAATTGAAAAATGTAGAATTGAAAAGACCATTTAGCTATGTTTCTACATGAAATTCTATGTGACTAATGTGTTTAAATCCTAAATTCGTAAAACATCATTTTCTATGAAAGTTCTATTTATCGATTCCGTACATCCAATTTTAGAAGAACGTTTAACTGCTTCCGGGCAATTTGAGTGTGTAGACGCAACAGGGTGGGGTTTTGAAAAATGTATTCAGGAGCTTAAGGATGCAGATGGACTTGTAATTCGGTCACGCTTTACAGTAAATGAAGACTTTTTGATGCATGCCTCAAACCTGAAATTCATTGCGCGTTCAGGAGCGGGAATGGAGAATATTGATGTTGCATATTGCGAATCGAAGGGAATTGAATTGTTCAATGCTCCGGAGGGAAACCGAAATGCAGTTGGTGAGCACGCTTTGGGAATGCTGCTTAGCATATTGAATCGACTGCATATTGCAAACAACCAGATCCGACAAGGAAAATGGAACAGGGATGAGAACCGTGGAGTAGAGTTAGACGGAAAAACAGTTGGAATTATCGGTTTCGGAAATAACGGACAGGCCTTCGCTAAAAAGCTGCGTGGTTTTGATCTCACAGTTTTGGCTTACGACAAATACAAACAGGATTTTGGCTCAGAATATGTTACTGAAGCAACACTTGAAGCCATAATAAGAAAAGCTGATGTGATTTCATTTCATATTCCGCAAAACGAGGAAACCATCTATTTTGCGAACGAAGAATTTTTTGACGGCTTAGGAAAACCAATAGTTCTTCTGAATCTCTCACGTGGAAAAATTGTCAACACAAAGGCTTTGCTAAAAGCATTCATAAATAACAAAGTAATAGGTGCCGGATTAGATGTCAACGAATTCGAAAAGAAGAGCTTTGAGGCCTTTTTCGTGGAAGACCACCCGTTGGAACTGGATGAGCTTTTGGCTGAAGAGCGTATTTTACTTACCCCGCATGTTGGTGGCTGGACCAATGAAAGTTACGTGAAGCTTAGCGATGTTCTTGCTGATAAAATTCTGGCTCATTATTGCTGAAATAACTTAAGAACCTTTTGGTCGCTTCCCTGAATCAGATGAATAACGGTAGTTATGTTTTTTGGTAACTTAGTGAGATCAAAACAACTTGAACTTGTTTCGTTGAACAGGGTTTTTCCGGAAAGATCATAAACAATTAGTTCTGTTAATTTCCCATTCGTTATGGCAAGTATTCCGTCTTCGATCTTTACAAAATCCAGGTCATCTAATGCGTTTAACCCGGCGCTTCCTACTATGAATTCGTATTCGATAGTTTGGATGAAGTTTCTGTTGGCAGGATCAAAAATGTCGAAGAATACGGATCCGTGCCCGGGAGTCTGATTGGTTGTTGCACCAATAATGAGTTTTTGAGGGAAGTCTTGTGCGACAAAAGCGATAAAATCTGAACTGTCGCCATCGTTAATAGTTGGCCAATCCTGGTTTTGTACACTGAATCCAATGTTCCATTCTGCAGGAATATTTTCGAAATGTGCCACCCAGCGGAGCGTGGTGTCTGTACCGCAATCGTTGTAAATTTCCAAATACCAGTGTGCCGGAGATTGTGTTGTGCTTACTGTGATTGTTGCAGCGGTGTCTTCAAAATGAAATACCTGCGACCAGCTTGCAGGAAGTAGAAAGAACGCAAATAATACAAGTGTATATTTCATGATACAATACTCGTGAATTAAAGCCGGAAATAAAAGCAAGATTCGGTGAATCTGTTTTTAAGTGGAAAAAGCATCTTCAATGTGTTCCAGATCAGTTCGGAATGAGTTGTGGACAATGGAAACAATGTCGAAACGAACTTCCAGGTCAATGTTGTGATCTATCACATAATTGTGTGCGCAACGAATAATGTGTTTTTGTTTTTTGCGTGTTACTGCGCGCCACGGCTCACCAATTTCAGCTGTCTGCCGGGTTTTTACTTCAACTACAACTAATTTGTCGTCCTTTTTGGCAACAATATCCAGTTCTTCTTTTCCATAACGGATGTTTCTCGCCTGGATCTTAAATCCTTTCGAGATGAGGTGTTTTTCTGCAATGTTTTCGCCTAATTGACCGAGTTCTTGTTCTGTCATGTTGTTGATCTTTTTACTTTAAGATACAACAAAAGATGATTTAAGACTACTTATCTCGGTGCAAATTCAATGGAATTGGTTTCTGTTTTTATGACCTGTAAGCCGAACTCGAAATCCATTTCCTGAACAACATTCCCCTTTTTATCGAAGATTTTCATTTTTCCGTGTTTCAATCCGTCTTTGTAATCACATTCTGAAACTACGTTACCACGACGGTCTAATTCAGTGGTTTTTCCTTCCAGTTTACCATTCTTGTAGTTGTTCTGAACACTTGGAACTTTCCCGCCGGGCCAGTACGCACTCCAGACACCTTCTTTTTCACCGTCTTTGTATTCACCTTCTTCAATACGTTTGTAATCTTTCTGGGAGTAAGAAGTCCACAATCCGTCTTTCACACTTTCGTAATGATCGAAATCTTTTAAAATTCCGTGTTCAATCTTCGATTTGATCTTAATGACTTTGTAAGTGCCCTGATCCTTTAGTTTTCCGTTGTCGAAATACTCCGACCATAAACCGGTTTTCATTCCTTCTTTGTATTCCCCGGTTGTTTTTGGTTTTCCGTCGGTATAGTTCGAAATCCAGTTTCCATCAAGTAGTCCGGCTTTGAATGTTGCTTTGTTTTTCAATTTACCACTGTCCCAGTAATTGTTCCATTCGCCTTCTTCTTTTCCGTTTACGTATACTCCAGTTAAAAGCAACGTTCCATCTTCATACCAGGTTTCCCATTTGCCGTGTTTTACATCGTTTTCCCACGATCCAACCTTGAATTTTGATCCATCTTCATAGAAGTAATACCAGGTTCCGGTTCGCAATCCGGTTTTGTAGTTTGCGGTATAGGAAATCTGTTGATTCGGATGATAATAAGTCCATTTTCCGTCCTGCAAGTCATCTACAAAACGACCTTCCATGTCTTTTCCCTTCTCGTTGGTATACCAAACCCATGAACCGGTTTTCTTTCCATGATCGTATTTTCCGGTAGTTCTTGGGATGGAGTCATCATAGTAGGAAATGTAAGCTCCATCAATCACACCGTTATCATAATTCACCGTTTTTTCAATTCCACCGTCGTAGAAATAGTAGTTCCAGGTACTGTCAACTTCACCGGCTTTGAAACTTCCGTTTAGTAAAGTGTAACCGTAAATACTGTATTCTTCAAAACGTCCGTGTTTATAGCCGTCTTTGTAATGATAAAATTCCTTTTCTGATCCGGTTGTGTAGAAAGTGAGGTAAACCCCTGTTCCTTCTTTCACCAGATGCGTGTGGAGAGAATCCGGAGCCCAATAATCCCAAACAAGTTTGAGTGAGTCTTTGTATTCGTCGGTTTCTTTGATTTTTCCGGTAAAGTAGTATTCGTTCCATCGTCCCGAAGGTATTCCGTTCGTGTATTGTCCTTCGCTTTGTAATATACCTGTTTCGTACCAGCGCTTTGAAATGGAATCCTGCAATCCTTTTTTGAAGTAACCTATTTCTTTTGGTTTCCCGTTATTGTAGAAGGTTTTTACTTCTCCGTTTAATTTTCCACGGTAGTAATTACGTTCTTCAACAAGTACTCCGGCTTCATCAAAATACTGCCATTTACCATGCTCGTTTGTGGTTTCACCCAGAAGATCTTTGTAGTAAAATCCCTGAGATTGTATTTTAGTCTGCTTAAAATCGTAGTAAGTATGCTGTTTGCGCGTAAGATTTTCTTTCAGGATGGGCTGAGCATAAATACTGATCGGAGAAAGAATAATGAAAAGAAACAACCACTTCATAGAATATGTTTTACGCTTGTATAAGTGAAAATAAGTGCCAAAGTTACGACCCCAATTGAGATTGCTAACTATAGATTAAGAAACTTTTGAACGGAGGGCTGTGATTTCTAGTGGAAGACTTGAGACGCGTCTTTCAACATAAGACCGACTTTATTCAGAATGAAGGAACTGTCCTTTAGTTCTACGAGAAAAACAATTCCTTTCAATAAAAGCACGATTCCCGTAATAAGAATAATGAGTCCTGTTAATCTGTTAAGCCCGATAAGTACTTTTTCAGTGATGAACGGACGCAATTTTTTGGCTCCGACAACTTTAAGGATGTCTACTGAAAAAAAGGTCACCAAAATAATAACGATATATAGCTCTAAATGTAATCCCTGATCAGGATTTTTTTCGCTTCCTTCAGCGCCGTTTGCAATAACCGAAAACCAATAAACTATCACCGCCGGATTTGCGAAATTAAGCAGAAAACCCTTTAAGCCGAGTGTTAGGTAGTCCTTTGTCTGAATGCTTACATTTTCCTGATCAACTTCGTTTTTAGGTTTTTTGAATAATGTAAAACATCCGAAGATGATAAAGATGGTTCCGCCGATTAACTGGAAAAGATAACGCTGATCACCAGAGGTAATATTGGCTACCTGGTTATAGAATAAATAGGCAATGAGAATGTAAATGATGTCCGAAAGCAGAACTCCTAAATCGAAACTTAGTGCTGCTCTAACCCCTTTTCTGATACTAATTTCCAGCAACATAAAAAACACTGGACCGATCAATACACTTAGTATAAATCCGGTTACAACAGCTTTTATGATGAGTTCCAGCAAGGGCAGTTTTTTCGTGAATTACAAATATAACAACTTAAGGCATTTTTCAGGAATTATTCTTTAGTACCAAAAAACACAGTATGTTTTGCTAATAAACTGGAATGAAGTCATTACATTTGTGCGTCGTAGTGGTGCTACGATACCAAAAAATAAGCGTATGAAAACGGCAATTGCCAACAAGAAATTAGAAGCTATTATTGCTAAAGTGGAGAAAGAAGGTGTTCTTTATAAAGGTGTTGTTGAAGATTTGAAAGAACTTCGCGAACAAGCTTTGAAAGAACAGGATCCATTGGTAGTTAAGGTATTGCGTTTGTCATACGAATACTTGGTTGATCGTGAATCGTTTGATGTTCAGGCTCAGTTTGAGGAGGATGAAGAAGGAAACGAGTATCCTTTGGAAATTGAGGATCAGGAAAACTTCCTTTACTTGCTGAACCTATTGAAGAATGCAGATCACAAGATCAACAGAGAAGAAATTAAAGATTACAGATCTTCGTTGAAGCAAGAATTGTACTAGTAGATATTCCTTATAATATAAAAAACCAGCATTGTTTTGATGCTGGTTTTTTTGTGCGTATATAATTCCTACTAACTAAAGAAGCGATATTTCAGAATACAGTAAATGGCTCTGAAACCGTCTTTCCAACCAATTTTCTTTCCTTCTTCATAGGTTCTTCCGTAGTATGAAATACCTACTTCATAAATACGGATTCCTTTGCGCTTAGCCAGTTTTGCTGTTATCTCAGGTTCTATTCCGAATCGGTTTTCTTTGATGTTGATATCCTTTGCGATTGATGAACGGATGAGCTTGTAACAGGTTTCCATATCCGTCAGGTTCAGGTTCGTCATCATATTGGAAAGTCCCGTAAGAAACTTATTTCCTTTTGAGTGCCAGTAGAACAAAATACGGTGAGGTTGGTGTCCCATGAAACGTGAACCATAAACCACATCGGCATTGTCCATATAAACTGGTTTCAATAAAAGGTTGTATTCTTCCGGATCATATTCCAGATCGGCATCCTGTACAATCAGGTATTCTCCTGTTGCTTCTTTAATTGCCCGGTTAATCGCTGCGCCCTTTCCCTGATTGTAAGGCTGTGAAAACAAACGGATATCCATTTCGGGATTTGCTGCCATATAAGCTTCAATGCGTTCAACAGTGTTGTCCTTTGAACAGTCGTTTACAATAACCAATTCCTTGTGGACATTGTTTTCAAGTTCAACCTTCTTGATCCTGTCAAGAATCAAGTGAATTGTTGGACCTTCGTTGTATGCAGGAATTAAAATGGATAGCTTTTGAATCATTTTCTGGATTTGTGCCTCAAAGATGGGCAATTATTGTAAAATATGCTCCACAAACGAAAGGAAAACGCATTTATTTTACAGACAGAATACCCGAATCAAGAGTTTGTCGCCAGGATTTTTGCTCAAACGTTAGTTGATAAGGTTGCTTGCCCGGGTTGTGAACAAAAAGCACGCCCATGATGTTTCCTGTTACAAACGGGAGGGTAATTTCCTGTTTTTCCGGATCTAAAGGTACAGAAACGTAATACCCCGATTCTGAATTGAAAATGATATGAACAGGCAGTTTTCCTTTCGTTTCCAGTGAATAATGACAAACCAATTCTTGTCTCGGGCCATAGAGTTCCGGGAGTTTCAAAAGAGTATCAATGCCAAAGAATTCTGTTGTAATTATTCCTTTGGTGACAACCGGCTTTTTATTGAATTTAGTTTCAATAACTCTTCGCTTATTTTCCCATTCGCTGCGTTTGAAGGTCTCTTTATCCATCACCTCGTAAATAATTACTGACTGGGCTTCGCCGCTTGCTTCAACGTAGTAATGCGGAATATAAAAATGTTTAACAGGAATTATCCAAGGATATTTTTTTAGCTCTTCCAGTGGTAGTCCCTGTTCAAGCGCGCCGAATTTGGAATCGCGTACTATCAGGTCTCCGGGCATGAACAGTCCTTCTACATCCTTTTTCAGGTGGATATACCGGTGTTGAAACTTCTTGTTCTGTGATTTTGTGGTCAATCCGAAGTAATAACCGATCATGGGATGGAAATAATAGATGGTTCGGGCTTTTTCCTGGTTGTTTTCCAGGTATATGCTGGTTTCCAATAATGTTTTTTGCTGAATAGTTGCTTTCGCGGGAAGATCGAGTTGCATTATTTCCCTGAAGATCAACAACCCAATACAAAGCGCCGCAAAGGCATGAACCATTTTGTTGAGTTCACGAAGTACAAATCCAAGCGATATGCATTCAATAACAAGAAGTGGCAATAAACCCAATGTGCCTAAACGAGAAAGACCAAGTGCGCCGCGTAAACCTTCAGTCCACAAGTAGGAATGTATAACAATGATCCCGAGATAAATTCCACTGAAAAACAAGATGTGAATCAAATCTGATCTTTTGCCTTTTGATCGCCAAACCAGCAAACCAAATAAGGCGATCGGGGCAAAAATAACCGCTATTAGCCCTGTATGATTGAAAATGCTTGTTATATATGTATGCCAGGGCCCTGAACCATAAATGCTAATTGCGGGATAAGGATCGTTCTCGAAATACCATAAAGGTTGCTCGAGTATAATCCAGCCGACTATGGCGTAGATCACAAATCCGGTTAGGAGTAACGGTATATATTTCCATTTCCGGAGTAAAAGCAAGTACGGAACGGCCGCAAGCACCAGCAGCATTCCTTCGCTTCGTGCAAAAGGTGTAAAGGAGATAAGAATGGAAAACCAGAACCACTTTTCATTGATCGCAAGCAGGAAAAGGAATAATAAGATTAATCCGAAGAATGGTTCTGTCATTCCGCCTACAATTGAATAACTATAGTCGGGAATGGTAATTAAGACCAACGGAAACATTAAACCTATTATCCCGGGTGTTTCGTAGTGCTCAAGTATTTTTAGAACGATCCGGCAGCTTACAACGTAAACAAGTATATTGAAGAGGATATAGCCGTAGAACCCGAATTGCGAAAATGGAGAGCTGAACAGGATAAAGAAAGGTTTCCCCCAATGTGCAAGAAAAAGATCTGCCTGGTTCCACGATTCTTTTGAAAGTGAAAAGTGCTGTAATCCGTCACTATCGTCTTTCGGAACCTCGCCAAAAAACAACATAAGCCCGTAATAAGTTGCTCCGGAAATAATCAGGATCCAGGTTAGCAGTTTATATGTCCGGGTGTAATTTTCCAAGTGGAAAAATGAGATCAGAAAGTTAAAGAGACATTTCAGGCACGAAATCCGGAACAACCAGATCGCCTTCGGTTTTTGAAATAATTTCTTCCACGCTTACTCCCGGTGCGCGTTCTATCAAATGAAACTTATTGTCTTTTATTTCCAGGACCGCCAGTTCGGTAACTACTTTCTTAACGCAGCCAACACCGGTAAGAGGTAGAGTACATTTTTTCAGCAGTTTAGACTCTCCGGCTTTATTGGAATGCATCATAGCAACAATGATGTTTTCTGCAGAAGCAACCAAATCCATTGCACCACCCATTCCCTTTACCATTTTTCCGGGAATTTTCCAGTTGGCAATATCTCCGTTTTGGGAAACCTCCATGGCTCCTAATACGGTTAATTGAACATGCTGACCTCGAATCATGGCAAATGAAGTTGCCGAATCAAAAATGGAAGCCCCTTTTCTCAAAGTAACAGTTTGTTTTCCTGCGTTGATTAAATCGGCATCTTCTTCTCCTTCGAACGGAAAAGGGCCCATGCCTAAAATTCCGTTTTCTGACTGGAACTCAACATCAATCCCTTCTGGAATATAATTGGCAACCAGAGTTGGGATTCCGATTCCCAGATTTACGTACCAACCATTTTGCAATTCCTGAGCAATTCTTTTTGCAATTCCTGTTTTGTCTAGTGCCATGTTGCTGAATTTTGAATGACCAAATTAAGATTTTTTGATCTTAAAGCGCTGATCAAGCTGCTTCAATCTAAGGGAAACATATCTTTTTATCATCGCAAGATCCTGCCGGTAATTCATGTTGTCAAAATACCACGAGGCATTTGTGGGCCAGATCTTTTGATTTTTAGGAATATACGGAGCTATGATCTTGTTATTTTCCGAGATTAACCGAAGCACATTTTTTCTTGTGAAAACGGTTTTTCGCAATTCTTTATAGCGCTTTGAAAGTTTTTCGTTGAAATGATCCGGATTTAATTCGATTAAACGGCGAATTAGGGGATTTTGTTTCTCGTCTACCACACGCTCACACATATTCGGTTCACTATTCCCGTCTCTTCCAAAGCTATGATCATAATCCCAAATGGCGATTTTCAGTTTTGCCGTTGTACTGGTTTGGTAAATACAATAGTTCTTGAGTTGAGCATCGCCACTATTCGTGAACAAAATAATCAGCTGCCAGTCAATAAAACTATTCTGGTCAATTAGTGTGAAAACCTTTTTTTCGAAAGCCGCATCGTTCGCTTTATACACCAGTGATTCAAGTTGTTTCAATTTCGAATGCTTCATGGCCAGCCGCTTTTTCTTTTTTTTCTTCGGAAATTCCATGCTGTCGAAATAAAGTGAATCACGGTTTGGTGTAAGCGAACGATCGAGAAAAATTGGCGGAGATTTGCAGACAAAGGCTCCTTTCTGTCCTTTTTGTACATTCAGGCGAATCCGGTCCATACGTTCCATGAGCAGGTACAATCCTGTTTCGTTGGCGTTGTCTTTTGCCCAAACGTATTCACAATGAGGAGCTTTATTGTTTTTTGGATCCATTTGCCGGAATAGATCATAGCTCAATTTGTGCCGCATAAAGGACCTGTCGATGTAATTGGCATTAAGCACCCAGTTTTTTGATAATTTTTGCTGATGAAACTTTTGTTTCTCATCAAACTCCAGCGTATAAGAATGTTTCTCGTATTTAGATGAAAAACCTCCCCTGAATTTTGTTCTTGCCGTTAGTGTGTCAATTTTTCCGCAATCATTAACAATAATGGTACATTTCGATTTTTTATCCCATGCAATTCCGTTTTCCAGAATGTGAAGTGTAGGAATATCGGTGCATTCTGGAGCTTCAGTTTTACAGCTTGATATCAGAAATATTCCCGACAAACAGAATACAAATCTGACGATACGAGACAAGGTTATATTATCCGATTGTTTCCTCACCGGTTGTTTTCTACTGAATAGATGCGTACGCGTAAATTCTTTAAAGTCACTTTTCTTGTTTCGGGATTTATCAGGAAAAGCAGCAAATCTGTTTCATCCGGCTTCATGGCTAGCGGATGATTAGGGAAATTAAAACTAGAATTAAGTTTGTGACCGAAATACCACGAGAATCTTGTTGAGTGAATTTGTCTGTTTTCGTTGTTTTTCACGATAACAGCATGAATCAAGTTCAATTCAAGAGATGGTTTATCAAGAGAGATATTCCCGGTTGTCCAGGTTTGCACGATTTCAGGATTTCCGTACTTTTTCAAGTTGAAAGAAAGAACAGGGACATATAGCAGAGCACAATCTTGTACCTGAATAATGGTGTCTAATAATAATCGACGTTTGGGCTTCGATATTCGTTTATACAAACGCGTTCCTGAAACCGGTTCCCGGTAAACACATGTGTAGTTTGGCCAATCTAATTTGTGTATCCATGAAAGGTGATAATCTCCTCGTGTAAGCGTATCCGGAAAATTGTCAACACCCATGTGCGGCGTGGCTTTGGAGCGCTCGTTATACGCATAAATAACGCTTGTGGAATAGTCTCCGGACAGAACATCTCCGGGCTTCAACTCCTTTTTGATTCGGGCATACATTGCTGGCTGGATTCGATCGGCAGGAGAAAAAACGGATGTGTAAAGATTCATTTTCCAAATAAAACTAACCGGGAACCAAAGCAACGCAATTAATAGCCATTTGAGGACTTGGAATTTAGAGAAATTGAGCCCTAAAACCAATATGAATAAAGGAACCAGGTACATGCCAACACGATCCATAGGGTAGTTTACCTTCATGAATAAAGCCATGAAAACTGCGGCAAGCAAAGCAAGAAAAAACAATCCGGTTACCCAGAATACGGGTTCGTCAATAAAAGCAATAGATTTTTTTCGAAGCCATAACACAACAAATGTAAATCCAATAATCCCGAAAAGTGCGAAAAGTATTAGCTGCCAATTGTCGTTATCATTAAATAGCACATTGACTGCCAGTGATTTACCGGTAATTTCCCATAATCCGGCTCTTGAGCCCCACCAGAGAGCTCCTGCTGCCTTAAGCTCCTCTGCGTATAGGTAGATGAGTGTTAGGGCGAAAAGGAAAACGCATATTAAGACGATATGCCATAATTTTGATTTTAGTTCCTTCCAATGCAGAACCATCTGAAGCAGGCTATATGCAAAAAGGAAAAACCCCGGAATAAACATTGACAAGTTGGAAACAATCGTGAGCCAGAAAAGTAGGAGTAGGAGCAAATAGTGCTTAGGCAGTTGTGTTTTCTGCCATTTTTGGAGAACGCAGAATGCAGTGAAAAACAAGGCCAATGCTGATCCGTACCCGCGTGAATAGGAGAAATATTCAAAGATCCACGGAATCATGTTCAGAGCCAGGAAAATAACCCAGGCAACAGATTTGTCAATGTTTTTCTGTACGAAATGTCTCGTGGAAAAAAAGTAGAGCACGAAAGAAGCAAGGGAAAGGAATCGGAAAGCAAAAAAATGATCACCGGCCAATAAATACATTCCGCGCGAGAAGAAAGAATTCAGGATGTGATTGTTTGCATCGAGCGCAGCATTGGCTCCCAGAATTTTTCCGGTTTGGATATACCAATAAAAAGTGCCAAGTTCATCCAGTAAAGGATCAACGAAGTACGCCCGAAGTATTGCGTAAGTCAGAAGAAATAAAAAAAGTGGTCCTATAAACCACTTGTTTTTTAAATCAAAATAGCCAATCATCTCAAGTTATTTTTGACGAACAGTCCGCTGCTCAATACGTTTCTCAAATTTTTCACCCTGGAAAATGCGTTGAACAAAAATCCCCGGAGTATGAATCGAGTTGGGGTCTAACTCGCCTGCCGGAACTAATTCTTCTACTTCAGCAATGGTGATTTTTCCGGCCATAGCCATCATGGGGTTAAAATTGCGCGCAGTTGCTTTAAAGATCAGGTTGCCCTCGGTATCTCCTTTCCATGCTTTTACAATGGCAAAATCGGCAGTAAGTGCTGTTTCCAATATATGAGGTTTGCCATTAAAGACGCGTACCTCTTTTCCTTCCGCAACTTCAGTTCCGTATCCAGCAGGGGTAAAAAATGCGGGAATCCCGGCACCGCCGGCTCTGCAGCGTTCTGCTAATGATCCCTGTGGGATTAGGTCAACTTCCAGTTCACCCGAAAGCATCTGGCGTTCAAACTCATCGTTCTCACCAACATAGGATGAAACCATTTTCTTCACTTGTTTCTTTTGAAGAAGCAATCCCAATCCAAAGTCATCGACCCCGGCATTGTTTGAAATACATGTTAAGCCGTTAACTCCAAGTTTTACAAGCTGCGCAATCGAATTTTCAGGAATTCCACAGAGTCCGAAGCCACCTACCATTAAGGTCATTCCGTTCTCAATTCCTTCTAATGCGGCTTCAACGTCTTTTACTACTTTGTTCATGCTGCTAATTAAATAAATCTATGGGGTCAACTGATGGAACATCCAGCGTATCTTCTGACGGTTCCGGTATTTCTTCTCCTGTCAAATTAAAGACGGAATCGTCGTATCCTCTTGGAACTTCAAAATCACGGGTTGAGATCGGTATTTTTGGATCCTTATACACTTTGTTCATGTAATATCCATAAATAGGAAGCGATGTGTTTGCTCCCTGACCAAGCAATGTTGATCGGAACCTGACACTTCTGCTTTCCGCTCCAACCCAAACACCTGTAGCAAGATCCGGAGTTAATCCAACGAACCAACCATCCGAATTATCTTGTGTTGTACCGGTTTTACCAGCTGTTGGATAGCGAATTCCGGCATAGGATGCTCCACCTCTTAAACGGCTTCCGGTTCCGCCCTCTACCACACCCTTCATCATTTTCAAAACGGTGTACGCAACTATTTCGTTAATGGCTTCTTTTTGATAGTTTTTAGCACTGTAAATAACGTTTCCGGCACGGTCTTCAATACGAAGAATGGTTGTGGGGCGGTTGTAAATACCTTTGTTTACAAATGTTGCCTGAGCAGCAACCAATTCATAAAGGGATAAACTCATTGATCCCAGACACATGGCCGGAACGATATCGCGGTCTTCCAGGTCAATATCCATGTCACGCATTAACTTGGCGACCGATTGCGGTCCTGCCGTTGCGCCCATTTGTTTCATAACATAAACAGCAACGTTGTTCATAGATAAGGCCAGTCCCTTTTTGATGGAAACCGTTCCGCCTTTTCCACTTCCGTCGGAGTTGCGCGGACACCATTGTCCATCGGGATTTCCGCTCGGATCGAATAGATCTACACAGTAGTTGATGTTTGGAATAACCATTCCCGGCTGTACTACTTTCATAGTAATTCCGGCTCCGTAAACAAAGGGTTTAATGGTAGATCCTACCTGGCGTTTTCCTTGTCGAACGTGATCATAGGCAAAATGCTGAAAGTTTGCTCCACCTACCCATGCTTTTACAAATCCTGTTGAAGGTTCAATTGAAACCAGCCCTGACTGCAGGAAGGAGTTGTAATACCGAATGGAATCGATTGGTTTCATAATAGTATCGGTATCGCCTTTCCAGCTGAACACACGCATTTCTGCCGGTTCATTGAAGGAATTCTTTATGTCTTGTTCAGTATAACCGGCATTTGACATGTTGATCCACCTGTTAGAACGGACCATACAATCGTTCAAATATTTTTTAACCTCTTCTTCTTTTATCTGATTGGAGAAAGGCCAGTTTTTCAGTCCGCGGTTGTTTCTGTCGAATTCCGGCTGAAGTGATTCTTTCAAATGTTTTTCCATCGCCTCTTCAGCATACTGCTGCATGTTGGCGTTAATGGTTGTATAGATTTTTAGCCCGTCGCTATAGATGTCATACGGCATCCCGTCTTCACGCTTGTGTTTCAGTGAACCATCCGGATTTTTCTCGCTGAAAATTGTTTTGATCTCCTGACGCAATTGTTCTCTGAAATAGGGTGCCGAACCTGTTTTGTGGTCTACTTCCTGGTAATCAACAATGATTGGTTTTTTTACAAGAACGTCATATTCAGCTCTGGTCAGTTTGTGACGCAATGCTTCATTATTGTCTTCCGAATTACTTAACCATTGATACAAAACCTGGTTTCTTCGTTCAATTGCCCGCGTAGAATCTTTTGCACGTGCTTCTGCTACTTCAGCGCTGGAAACGCTTTCCGGAGAAACACCTTTGTTTGTAGCAATTTTCTGACGGTAATTTTTAATTTTAAAAGTATACGGATTGTAAAGTGTTGGATTCTTACACATTCCAACCAGCATTGCTGCTTCTTCTTTGCTTAATTGTGCCGGTTTTTTATTGAAGTAAACTTTGGATGCATTCGCAATTCCAACGGCGTTGTACAGGAAATCAAATTGATTCAGGTACATCGTAATGATTTCCTCTTTGGTATACCGTTTCTCTAAACGTGTTGCAATAATGTTTTCCTGTGCTTTTTCATTCAACCGCTGCCATTTGCGGCCAAAGCTTGAAGATGGAACAGCATCAATTTCCTGGCCCATAGCAAGTGCCATTTCTTGTCGTTCCTGCTTGCGAATGGTAAACAATTGTTTAGCAAGTTGTTGCGAAATGGTTGATGCTCCGCCCGAACCGCCTAAGCTGAAAATAGCCCGACCAATTGCTTTAAAATCAACTCCGGAGTGATCTTGAAAACGCTGATCTTCCGTGGCAATTAATGCATCGGTGATGTTAGAGCTGATTTCCTTGTATTTTACACTGGTGCGGTTAATTTTCCAGTATTTTCCCAATTCTGTTTCCCCGTCGTCGGCCAGTACAACTGAAGCGAGTAGTTCCGGCGGATTGTCAAGCATTGCAACAGGCGGTAAATCATCTTCCGATTGAAAAAGGATTAGAAATGCAATGAAATAAATAGGGAACGTTGCAAATAACCAGTAAGCAATGGTTGCACGTTTGTGCTGTTTTTCGTTGAAAACGGACGTTTTGTCAGATGTCTTTTGCGCCATAAAACCTTTCGTAAACTTGTATAAAAGTAATGATTTGTCTACTGTGCACAAAGTTGGCGATAAGTAAACAAACTAAATTGTGGTTTTAACATAATTTCCAACATCGATTTGGTTAAAACCTTTAGGGTGATTTTTTTGTTTTCGGAGCCTAAAAAAGGCATCAGCCGCGACTGATACCTTTTAATGTTTTTTAAGCTGAATTTATTTTTTCTTTCCGTTTCCTTTAATGAAGAGTTCGATAGCTGCTGTCATACTTGGAGCTTCGGGAATAGGAGCTGTTAAGTCAAGGCGAAGATTATGTTTTTCAACTGCTCCTGCCGTTGTTGGACCAAACGCTGCAATTACAGTGTCGTTTTGTTTGAAATCCGGGAAATTTTTAAATAATGATTCAATACCTCCGGGACTAAAGAATACAAGCATATCGTAATAAACATCTTCCAAATCACTTAGGTCAGATGCTACTGTTCGGTAAAGCATTGCTTTTGTAAAATTGATTTTCGCTGCTTCCAGTGTTTCAGGAATTTTGTCGCGAAGAATATCAGTACACGGTAACAGGAATTTTTCTCCTTTGTGTTTTTTGATCGGATCAATTAAGTCTTCAATGGTTTGTTTTCCAAAGAATATTTTGCGTTTTCTGTACGCAACATATTTTTGGAGATACAGAGCTACTGCCTCTGAAATACAGAAGTACTTCATGGTATCGGGTACTTCAAAACGAGTTTCTTCTGCGATCCTGAAGAAATGATCAACAGCCTGTTTTGAAGTTAGTATCACTGCTGTGTGCTCCGGAATATTGACTTTCTGAGTTCTGAACTCCTGAGCGCCAATTCCTTCTACATGAATAAACGGGCGAAAATCTATTTTTAACTTATATTTTTCCGCTAAGTCGAAGTATGGCGACTTATCTCCCTCCGGTTTCGGTTGTGAAACCAAAATAGTTTTAACACTCAAGGTTTGTAGTTTTAGTAATACGTTCTATACAATCCACTCTCGAAACCAATCCGGAAAGAGCAGTTTTAAAACCACCAGCACGGGTAAAATTTCGAGCGTCCAAAAGTACAAAATAATATAATACCAAGGCATGTTTTCTCGCCATGCCAAAACTGCTGATCGTAAGATGCGAAATGCAAGCAGCACGATGATTGGAATGAACAAAAGAATAGATCGGGCTCCAGGTAAAATCGGCTGATAATAATCTATAAATATCAATAAGAGGTATACAAGTCCGATTCCCTGAATGAGAATAAATGTAATATGCTGAATTTCACGGTTAAGATCTTCATTCCTAAAAATCCGCGTTAATAACCAGGATGTCAGCAGGATGTATATAAAATATGCCGGAAGTGCCAGGTGGAAAAGGGGTTCTTTTAGTGACAAATCGAACTTGGCGTACAGGAGATACGAGAAAATTCCAAAGAATTGCAGGATAAGCAGGAAGGATGTAACGGGTGAAAGTATTTCTCCGTCTTTCGCCAGATCTTCTTTGGATTTAAGCAAAAACAAGCCTTTGGAAAGAATAATAAACACATCTCGCTGGATAAAGCGCGAAAGAGCCACAATAATTGCTCCGCCCAAAAAAACAAACACCGCAAAAAATGAATCGTCTGTAACACGCGGTTCAAAGACCATTTTTTGAATGGGTTCTATGTCTAATATGGTGTTCAATTATTTGTTTCTCGGTATATATAGCAAAATTAGCAAACTCATCCGGTTAAAAACAAAGTCAAAGTTAAATCCGGATAATTATCGGGAGAGAAGTCAAAATATACAAGTTAATCTGTTGAGTATGGTTTTTCTATTTGCTATTCATTCGCTTAGCTTGCCGAAGTATGAATTTTCAGTACTTTTGCATTGTTAAAAATAAAACAGCGTAATGGCAACAGATTTATACACGCACCCCGATTATCTATTAATGGATGAATTGTTGACTGACGAACAAAAATTAGTTCGTGATTCAGCTCGTGCCTGGGTGAAGAAAGAAGTGTCTCCGATTATTGATGAGCACTACGAAAAAGCAACTTTCCCGATGCACCTATTAAAAGGTTTGGGTGAAATCGGAGCTTTTGGTCCGTACATTCCTGAAGAATACGGTGGTCCCGGCTTAGATCAAATCTCTTATGGATTGATTATGCAGGAGTTGGAACGTTGTGATTCTGGTTTGCGTTCAACTGCTTCTGTTCAGTCTTCTTTGGTTATGTATCCGATCTGGAAATATGGAACAGAAGAGCAGAAACAAAAATATTTACCAAAATTAGCTACCGGTGAAATGATGGGCTGTTTCGGATTAACGGAACCTGATTATGGTTCTGATCCGGGTGGAATGATCACGAACTTCAAAGACATGGGTGACCATTATTTGTTGAACGGAGCTAAAATGTGGATTTCAAATGCACCTTTCGCGGATATCGCCGTTGTTTGGGCAAAGGACGAATCTGGCCGTATTCACGGTTTAGTTGTTGAACGTGGTATGGAAGGTTTTTCAACTCCTGAAATGCACGGAAAATTATCGCTTCGCGCCTCTGCAACGGGTGAATTGATCTTCGTAAACGTAAAAGTTCCGAAAGAAAATCTGCTTCCGGGTCGTTCTGGTTTAGGCGCGCCCCTAAGCTGTTTGGACTCTGCCCGTTTCGGAATTGCATGGGGAGCACTTGGTGCTGCTATGGATTGTTACGATCAGGCATTGCGTTACTCAAAAGAAAGAATCCAGTTCAATGTTCCAATTGGTTCGTTCCAGTTAGTTCAGAAGAAATTGGCTGAAATGATTACTGAAATTACGAAAGCTCAATTCATTACTTTACGTGTAGGACAATTGCGTAATGAAGGTCGTGCAACTTCAGCTATGATTTCGATGATCAAAAGAAATAACGTGGAAATTGCGTTGGACATTGCGCGCGAAGCACGTCAGATCCACGGTGGAATGGGTATTACAAGCGAATATTCTATGATGCGTCACATGGCAAACTTAGAATCGGTTGTTACTTACGAAGGAACACATGATATTCATTTATTGATTACTGGAATGGATGTTACCGGAATTCCTGCATTCACACGTGAAATGCCGGGAAAATAATCCGGATAGTATAAAAAAAACCGTAAGGGCAGATCACCGTCTGCCCTTAATTGTTACTGATATTTTTAATGTAATTAACCAAATATGAGCACCGAATTATTAGATGCAGGAATACCAAAGAAATCGAAACCAAGAGAAGACTTGGATAATGTAAATGGAACACTGGCAATGGGAATTATTTCTATTGTGCTTTCATTGGTTCTTTCGGGTCTTTTAGGTCTGGGTGTCCTTCTTCTCGGAACAATGGCAATTGTGAAAGGAAAACAGGCGATGAGCTTGTATAACGATTATCCAGAAGATTATACGAAGTCTTCTTACTTAAAAGGAAAGGCAGGCTTTGTATGTGGCATTATAGGCGTGAGTCTTTGGGGCGTTTTACACCTTCTTATGTTTCTTGTTTTGGCGGCTTAGTTCCAATTAACAATAGAACCTGTTTCCAAAGCGTTTCCGAAAGTTTTTCTGAGATGCTCCAGTTTTTCAAGGGCCTTTAAATCTCCCTTTTCAGCTTTCTTTTTTTCCTTGTAGTATTGGTGTAAACTGTGTCCGAAAACATCTTGTTCCAGCAAAGTTTTAATAGAACTTATTCTGCCGCTTACTCCGATAAGGAAATGTTCCAGCTCGCCTAATTCGTGCAATTCCTGATCATTTAGATTGTCCTGACTCAAAAGATGAGAGTAACGGGGCAGTAGTGTGCTCATCAAATCCATGAATCTGTCCAATTCTTTTTCTATGGCTGCCTGATGCTCTCTAAATCCCATATCTGAAATGTACAAGAAAAATGCTTCCTTCAGCAGAATTTTCTTGAATTTAACATTCATTTGAATTCTTTGCAGCCTTTGTTAAATCTGTATCTTCGCAACATGGCTGGTATTTATATCCATATCCCTTTTTGTAAGCAGCAATGTTCTTATTGTGATTTTCATTTCTCGACTACGTTTGAGGCGTATAGAGAACGAATGGTGGCAGCACTTTGCGATGAATTAACCATGCGTGCTTCAGAATGGAATAACGCTGTTTTTGAAACTATATATTTTGGCGGCGGAACTCCCAGTTTACTGAATGTTTTTGAACTGAAAAACTTAGTTGAAAGATGTCGGGAAGAATACAGTATTTTAGATTTTCCTGAGATAACTTTGGAATGTAATCCGGACGATTGCACGCTTGAAAATTTGGAAAACTGGAAAGCAGCCGGTGTTAACAGACTCAGTATCGGGCTTCAGGCATTACAGGCTGATCAGCTTGATTGGATGAATAGAACGCATTCTGCACCTGAAGGAATAAATGCCATTGAACAGGCAATTTCCGTGGGTTTTGAGAATATTTCTGTCGACCTGATGTACGGCTTGCCGAATTTTTCTAACGAAGAATGGAAAAGTAATATCAGTAAAATAGCGCAATTGAATATTCAACACATTTCTGCTTACTGCTTAACTGTGGAAGAAAAAACGCCGCTTGCTGCCTGGATAAAGAAGGGAAAACTGCGTGAATCCTCAAACCAAACACAATCTGAACAGTTTTTGATTCTGGTTGAGACACTTCAGGAATTTGGATTTGAGCAATATGAAATCTCCAATTTTGCGCGAAAAGAACGTTACTCGAAACACAATACTTCTTATTGGTTGGGGATTCCGTATGTTGGAATTGGTCCTTCGGCACATGGCTATAACAAACAGGAACGTTATTGGAATAAGCCGAACAATCAGGTTTATATGAAAACAATAGAGTCGGGGTTGTTTTTGGAAGAACGAGAAACCCTTTCAGATTACGACAGATTCAATGAATTACTGATGATAGGACTCCGAACGAAATGGGGTGTTTCTAAATCAGATTTAGAGAGTTGCCTGAGTTTGGATGAAGCATGGATGGAAACGAAAAACCAATTTCTTGCCAGTGGCGAAATGATTGAAACGAACACTCATTTGATTTTGTCGATTGCCGGACGTTTGCGTGCAGATGCCATTGCGTCCGACCTGTTTAAACTGTCAAATTAGTTCAATAAAGCGCAGGAAATTTGTGTGCTGGAATGTGTTTTTCCATTTCTCGACAGAGTCAATTTCAACTATTTTATTAGGATGTTTTTCGGTTGCCAATTGGAGCGTCTTATTGAAGTTTTCGACGGTATAGAAAAACGCCGATTTTTGAAGATCATCTTCATCCTGATAGGCTTCATGGATTAGTAACGGTATTTTTAGTCCGAAACTAAGTGAGAAACTTCCCGAAATCTGATTTACAATATATTCATCAGCACTCGGTGTGTTGGGGTGAATCAATGGAAGCAAAAAATCGCATGCCTGAATACGTATAAAAAACTCATCGGTTGGAATGAAATGATCGAAAAGCTCAACACGTTTCATCAAATTTCTTTCTTCCAATGTTGCGATAAATTCCCGGGCGTCACTGAGTGAAAAGTCAGACTTTCCCAGGAAAATGAAGTGAACGTTCTCTGGTGTCTGAGAAATCATTTCGGAGAATGCTGCCAGGTCTTTCCGCCTGTTCTCAACGCCGCCCGGAATTCCAATCAGGATTTCATCCCCTGTCCCGGACTTTTTTTCTTTTTCGACGGGAAATTCAATCGGGTAAAAACTCCTGACGTTAATTTTGCTATTCGGCTTTACCCGTTTCAGCAGATCATCACTAAGAACAGCATAACGCTTAATCATCTTATGAATAATTTTCTGTGTAAAACTGTCGTTGAATTTTCGGATAGTATGAATTATCCCATAACAATTGATTGATTTCGGCATCATCAACGCGAGGTTGCGAACGTGCCCGCCCTGAGCGGTGTTAAAAACAACTTTCTCAATCCGGTTTTCTTTCAAATAGCGGATAATTCCACGCATTAAACGCACATCTCCGATTGCAGCGCCGGTTGTGTTTACTTCAAAAATTCCTTTAAATTCTGCGTTAAGATATTCATTGCGCTCACGAACTTTGGTGTCACATATCAGATGAATTTCTGCCTCTTGTGTTTTCAGCGCGTTTACCTGAGTGAGTATACACTCGTCGTGCGATCCACCAATTTCAACTAAAGCAATACGCGCATTATTCATAGAACAAAAGTGTCAATTTTTTGGAATGTTCTGTCATGGCTAGGAGGAAAAGATCAGCTTCGCACGCATAAAACGCAGTCCGCACGGCCACAATATTGGTTATTATCTTTCAAAAATTAACAATTCGTTTTTGGTAACCTTTTTTCGGAAGGTAAATTTGATGAAAACACGAATGTAATTTTGTATCATGCAGTTACGATTTCTTTTGATATGTTTTGCCTTGTTTTTTGGCTCGGCAATGGCCCAGACGGTTACCATTATGATAGATCCGGGACATGGAGGCTCAGATCCGGGGCATTTGTCGGCCAACGCAAATCATTTGAAGGAAAAAGACCTGAATTTGTTGATTGCTAAGAAGTTTGGCTCTTATCTGACAGAGAAACTGGCAAATGTGAAAGTGCTTTATACGCGAACAGACGACACTTATCCCACCCTGGATTCGCGTGTTGACATGGCAAACAATCAAAAGGTAGATTATTTCATCAGTATTCACTGTAATTCCAGTGGAAGCACTTCTACAAAAGGGACTGAATCGCACGTTCATACGATGTCATCTAAAAAATCTGTTCGTCTGGCAAATATTTTTGAAACCGAATTCAAAACAAAGGCAGGAAGAACTTCCCGTGGTGTGAAAGATTCAGACGATAGGGAGCACTCGCTCCAGGTGCTGAAATTTACTGAAATGACCAGTGTTTTGGTAGAATGCGGTTTTTTAACCAATGTGAGTGAAGCTAATTTCCTAAATACTACAAATGGTCAGGATATTATTGCTTCAGCCTTGTTCAGGGGTATGCGCACCTATTTGAAAGAGACTCACCCGACGATTAAGTTTGAAAAAACAGCAACAACTACAACAGCATCTTCCAAAGGAACTTCGAATAGCTCATCAGTCACATATACTGTACAAATTATGAGTTCGAAGGAATGGATGGACACGGAAAAGAGCCCGTTCACCAAATTAAGTAAGTCAGTTTCAAGAACGCAGGTTTCTCAAAGCGGCTACAAGTACAAGTACACTTCCGGATCATTTACAACAAGGGAAGAGGCTCAAAAATATCAGAAGGAAGTTCAGTCGAAAGGATTCAAAGATGCGATTATTGCAACCAAATAACTTTATGTTAAATATTGTATATTTGTGTGGCTTGCAAAAGTGCTGCATTAATGATTTAAACTATTCATGGCAACGATATTTGAGACACGTTTAATTGGTAATATTGGAAAGGATGCGCTTGTAAAACGCATGGAACGGGGAGTAGTTGCTATCAACTTTCCTGTAGCTCATAATAAAAACTGGCGCGATAAACGCACCGGGGAAGCAAGAACCAAAACAACGTGGGTAAATTGTACCATTTGGAAAAAAGAAGGCGCCAACATGCGAATTCTGGATTTCCTGAAGAAAGGAGCACTTGTTGAATTGATCGGAGCCCCATTTGCTAAAACATACTTGCAGGAAGATGGCTCATATAAATCGGAAATCCGGTTAAACGTTTCAAAAACCAACATTTTACGTCCTGCCAAATGCGACTCTGAGATGCCGTTCGATATGGTCGACGACAATGAAAGTGATTGCGAAGACGACGGATTGGACGCCTCTTTAGAAGATTTTACGCTTGCAGAGGAAGATTTTTAGCCTTGAAAGTCAGTTAAATAGCCGATTTTACTACTGTTTTTGAATTTTTTTTGGTTTAAATATGTGCTGGAAATATTTCTTTGATTATATTTGCAACCTCTAAAACGAGATTCCTTCTTAGCTCAGTTGGTTAGAGCATCTGACTGTTAATCAGAGGGTCGCTGGTTCGAGTCCAGCAGAGGGAGCAAAAAGGGTTATCGAAAGATAGCCCTTTTTTCGTATGCTGCAAGACGAGAAGCTCACGCTGAGCTTGTCGAAGCAAGTCCAGCAGAGGGAGCAAAACAGCAATGTTGGCCTTTTTTATTTGTATGTCTTTTTATATTGTATTTTCATTGATTTGTTCTTCTACGTTGATGTGAAAAATAAAAATTGTAAGTTTCTTCACTTGATTGGATTCTCCAACTTTTCCTTTATTTCTCGCTCGTATTCTGTGTTAAACCCAACATAACTGATATCTTCCAATTTGATCACTTCAATATCGTTCCATTTGGCATCAATGTCAACTAAATGTAATTCAACTGAATCCTTTTCAACAGACAATACCTTTCCGACTACGAAGTCGTCTTCTTCGCCATATATGAATATGGCCACGAATTCTGATGTCAGACGTTTCAGTGAACCTGCCAAATCCTGAAAATCGTTTGTGTCAATATCGGATAGGAAGTCGGATGAATTATCATTTTTCAAATCCGAATATTCATCTTCATCCCAAATACGGTATTTTTCAACATCCTTATTTCGGAGAATTGTGAAACCATCAAATTCCCCATTTTCCTCATCAAAATTAAGCAGCATGACAATTTCATAGTTTGCTGCCAGACATCTTCCAGAATAGACTTCATCTGCGTTTGGAGTTAAGTCTATATCGATTAACTGCTTCCGTTTGATTATATTTTGTAATTCGTTCATAGGACTTAAAACTGTTGCATCGGAATAATATGAAGGATGTTAAAGATAGTGATTTTCGCATTTGCCTAAATACGGCTGCTTCGTACCGCATTTGCGCTATTTTACTTCTCCCACCATTGTGAAAATGGAACAATTTCTATTTTAGCCGGAAATTGTACCCCATGAAAAATATTTTCTACCCGCTTATCTTAGTTTTAGCGCTTTCTTCCTGCATTGCGCTTGGGAAAGGCAGCCGGAAGGTTAAATACGACAGCTACGCGCTCATTGGGGATGGGAATGATAACGATTCGTCTTTCTTCATGGTGTATTTTAAGAATAAAAGCGATTATCCGTTAATTGAACCGAATCTGAGCGTGAGTGTCAAAGATACTTCCGATAAAATGTTTAAGAAATCGCTTTTCTATAACGATGTTGATTTTGAAGACGTAGCCGCTCACACTGATTTCGTTGTGAAAGTGTATGCTAAGGATTTCTATTTCACTGATGAGGTAGGGAAGATCAAACTCATATTGGATTGGACGAATAAAAAAGGCAAGAATAGTTTCCGCAGACGGATTGTATACGAATAAACCAACAACTAATTAATACTTTCTTCGCATCTAAAAACCCGATCCACTAATTTGCACGATCGGGTTTTGAAGATAATTACCCGGACTTTCATAAACGCCGGATCACTGCAATGAAAAACAGACCTTTATTTTTCCTACATTTATTTCATTTTGTTCCCGGTAATGAAAAAACACCTTATAATCAGCTTTTATTTTTTGATAATATCTAGCCTTTCTTTTGGTCAGACGCACTTGAATTCGGCTTACACGGATATAGTCTTTGTTGATAGTACAAATGTGCGCGATAGTCCGTCGATTGATGGAAAGATCATCGGGAAAATAAATCACAACACAATTATACAAGAATGTTTGTCTTCACGATCTGTGGAAGGAAAAGTTGGAGCTGTTGAAGATTACTGGGTACCTATTGTTTTTCAGGGTCAAAACGGATATATCTGGCGACCGAATTTAGCTGACGGCGTTTTCAAAAGTGAATTGGATCTTGACGTTTGTTTCTTGCTGAATTTCACCCGGAATAAAGGATTGGAATTTAAAGCCTTTCGTAACAGCAAATTGATAAACACGACGTTTTTCGAATTCAAATACCACAAGGAGATTTATGGTTCAACCTCGTTTGGGGTAACGTTCAATAGTAAGGGAAAAGAAATCATTGCTGTAGGTCTGGATTCAACTTATCATTTATTCGAGTGGGACGGATCGGTAATCAAAGCTTCTAATATCAAACTTCAAGACGATTCTTTTATGACTGGAAAGTATTTCAAGTTCGAAGAAGCTTTGATCAACGCAGATAGAGTTAATCTTCGAGCGAAACCTTCTGCAAAATCAACCTTTCTTGAATTTCTCAGTAAGCAGGAAAAAGTGGAGCTTTTGGAAGAAAGACCCTTGGCTGATACGGTGAATGAAAAGTCGGGATATTGGTACGCGATAAAGCGAAACGGAAAAAAAGGATATGTTTGGTCAGATTTTATAGATATTCCGCAACGTTATGTCAAGAGCAATAGGGTTCAGGATGAATCTTTCCTGTATACGAATAATGCCATTTACGTTTTTGAAGGGTTGAACGTTAAATTCCGTTTACCAATAGACTTCTATTACTATCATGAAAGCGACGAGCAGGATGAAATGTATAAAAATGATTTCATTCAATTTGGGAATAGAGGTCTGAATTCTAATTATCAATTTCTTGGAATTTGTTATTCTGCAAATGCATGTGGTGAAGCAGGGGGAGATCAATTGTATTTGTGGGATGGGACTAAAATGGTTTACTTCGCAGATGATTACGATGTTGGTGATGGCGGATATTCTGAGAACCATGGGTATATTTTCCCGAATGAAATGGGTGGATTAAAAGACAAAGTGATTCATGAAAGCAGTGACGAATATTATGGTGGTGATGCATCAAGTTGTACGGAATCTCCTGTTTGCCGTTTCACTTATAATTATTACGAACTGAAGTTTAACGGCGATACCTTGGTGGAAACAGAAACAAGGGATTCTAAATTGAGAGTGTTTCTCGCTGATTCTCTTCCTGCATATCACTTTAATCATGCTACATTTTCAGATCTGAACAGCGATAGTTTTACAGACGCGGTCTTTCTAATGGATGAAATTCGTGATGAAAACGACGATTTTGATATTCCTACAAAAACCATTATAGGTGTGGCATACGGAAATTCCAATGGAGGATTTCATTCTCTTGTAACGAATCAAAATTTGGTGTTGGAAGATTATTTCACGGTTGCTTTTAAGGCGAGGAATGATACGCTGGAAATTCGCGTGAACTACGATATTGATGAATATAGGGGTGAATCGGAAATTCCTGCCTATTCACAATTCACTTTTGTGCATGATCCAAGCTACAACAAACTGGTTTGGTATTCAAAAGTTGAAGCAGAAGCAATGGATCATGAAAGTCAGGATTTGGTTTGGAACATCACCAATAGCGAAAAATTCAAAAAGAATAAAGTGGCATTTTCAAACGCATGGGAAAGCAGAACATTCGAATAGAAAGATCAATGCTTAAGCAAAAAACCGCTTAAACAAGGATACTCTCCTGCTCAAGCGGTTCTTTATCGAAGATCTTACTTAATTATAAAATGCTGATTTTCTCTGTCCGGGAGCCATTTTTACTTCCAATTTTCAATAAATACTCCCCGTTTTGCAAGTTGTCTATATCCAAATAACTAATGGTGCTTCCCGCAGGAATGTACGCTGTTTTAATTGTTCTTCCTGTCATATCCACTAACTCCAGGCTCAATGTTTCGTCAATTAATGAATTGATTTGAATGGCAACTAAATCTGAAGCCGGATTCGGGAAAATATCTATCACCAGTTTGTCCATTTCCAATTGAGAAACGGAGGCTTCAGAAACGTATGTTGTTGTGGTTTCAGAAACGCTGGTCACTTTTACCGCAACCTTATTTCCATAGAATGTTGGCCCAACGGCATAAGGATACGCTGAATTCCAGTCTTCGTCAACAGTGGCGAAATAACAATATGTTCCTGCGGGATATTCAGGCGTTACACAAAAGCGGCCGTTATGCTCGTCCAAATAATCGTCTGAAGCCGGAGTTGTGTATTCATAATCTTCTCTGAAATATCCCAAAGGATATGTCGTGCTTACTGCAGGACCGGCTGTTACTGAACTTCCGTTAGAATACGTGTTTCGAACGGTAATATTTCTTAATGTATAACTTGATTTAATGCGTTCAATTCCTCCAGTTCCGTCTGCGTTTTTATAACCGTAAGCGCCGTAAATAGGGAAACCATCGTATGCAAAACCGATCAGCGGCGAATGAACCGTACTGTCAATAGCGTAAAGCCCATCAGCATCATATAGATTACAAACAGTAGAAATTACTTCGAGATCCAGATCAAAGGCACTTGGATTTTGGTGATGGTGGTAATTTCCCATAGCCGGATGCCCTTTTGAACAATCGAAACCTCCCAGCTCTCCAACTACAGCATCGCGGTTCCAAACACCGTCACCAGTTCCTCCGTATGGTCCACCGGCGAGTGTACTGTTAGAACTTTTCCAGGAAACACCGTCACGGTAATCGAATAATGCAACGCCGTTAATGAACAATCCGATATTCCCGCCTGTAGTTGCTGTTGGTGTTCCGGTGTTTTGGTTCGGAACCAAAGGAAATTTGAAAATAGCGTTTTGATCACTTGCTACTGAAGGATTTCCGTCTAAATACGGACCGGTAACATAAGTTGGGATTCCGCGCGTGTGCACATAAACCCAGGAGGATGAATACTCGATAAGCTGCGTATTCGCCAGAACATTGTCCTGAATAGGAGTTGAATTTCCGGAAACGTAATGTCTTCCATAAACGCTTGTATTTTGCAGCCAGGAAGTCACAACTGGACCTTGAGCAAATGTGTTTCCGGAAAGTGCAAGCAAAAGTGCAACTGAGGAGAGTTTTTTAATCATAGTTATGCTGTTTTTCTGTTTAGACGACGTTCAGGTTGAAATCCTTCGTTCCGAAAATAAAAAACCGATCCTCTTTCGAAAACCGGTTTACTTCAATTGTTGAAACGATTAATAAATCGCTATTTTGGAATAACTGCTTTTTCCTTTATTGGTAATTTTCAAAGTGAAAACGCCTGAATTTTCTTTTGATAAATCGATCAATGCTTCAGAGCCGTTGAACGCAATTGAAAAAACTTTCTGACCTCCTACGTTGTAAATTTCAACTTCAGTCAATCCCTGAACATCCGGTAATTTTAAATAGAAGATTCCGTTTGAAGGATTTGGTGCCGTTTGAATTGTTGGAGCGTTGTTTTCATGAATACTCAAGGTTTCTGTGAAACAAGTCACTCCTGTACCTGGAATGGTGATTGTTGCTCCAGTGGTGATATCATCTGCTTCCGGAGTTCCATAATAGGAAGTTCCCAGAATGTAAGGAAACTCCGGAGTTCCTGCCGCGTCAATCGTTATGAAATAAGCATACGTTCCAGCAGGATAATCCGGAGTTACACAAAAACGACCGTTATAGATGTCCAGATCACCACCATTTCCAGCATCCCATGCGTAGTCTTCGACATAAGTTCCAAGCGGATAGGTTGTGCCCACTGCTGGTCCGTATTCTGCTGCACTTAGGACTGTTCCGTCAGGAAGCGTTGTTCTGGTTGTAATGTTGCGCAAAGCAAAACCGGTTTTCATACGTTCAATATCGCTGTTGGAATCCATAGGGGAAGAATAACCATAAGGACCATAAATCGGATAACCGTCAAAAGCATAACCGATAATGGGAGAATGCTCAGTACTGGGTGTTCCTTCATATAATCGCAATGGTCTTGCATGACTGTGATAAGCACCTTGCTGCTGTGGATGTGCGCCTAATGTGGTGTCTAAGACAAATCCTTCCGATAAGTAAACTTCGACATTCCAGGTTCCCGTTCCGTTTCCGTTGTTATTTGTCCCATTATAATTATGTCCGTTTGACAATCCGAATGCAGGAACTCCATTTGTGAGTAGACCAATTGCCCCGCCTAGTGGAACTTCTGTTTTGGTTGCAGGAACGGTTGGAACTCTTGGAAAACGATAAATGTAGTTCTGTTCTTCCGGAGCTCCCGGGTTGAGGAATTTTCCCATGTTCGTTGTCATACCGTCAGATTCTACCCAGGTATAAGTGCTGTTGTAACAAACCTTGGTTATGTTTGCAAGCACTGTTGAGGTATAGAAAGTATATGTTGGAGGTCCTCCCTGGCCCGCGGTGTTTTCCCAATAACTTGCATATTCTCCTTCATTCATGATCCAACTTTCCAGATCTGCCTGAGCATAACTGTTTACGGAGAAGAGTAAGGCCGCAAGAAGTGCATTTTTTTTCATGTTTTCTGTGTTTAAGGTATAATCTAAAATCGAATGCTATTTCGGGTATTGAAAGGCTTTGTTATTCAAAAACTCATTGTCGGTAAGGGTTTTGAGAAAAGCAATTAAGTTTCGTTTGTCTTCTTCACTCAGACTTAATCCGTTTTTAAGTTGTGGAGCAAGTGTTCCGGATTGGTGAATGTTGGATGAATAATGGAACAAAACCATTTGCAGGTTTTTATAACGACCATCGTGCATGTAAGGCGCAGAACGTTCTATGTTTCGCAGAGTGGGAACTTTGAATTTTAGTGAGTCTGTTGCTTTTAAACTGATTTTCACCCGACCGTAATCGTTTAAAACGGTGTCGATTTCTAAACCGTTGTTTTCAAATCCACCGCTAGTGAACAAAGGTTCTGTATGACAAGAGGCGCAATTGGTTTTGAATAAATCATATCCCTTTTGCTCGCTTTCAGAGTAGGAATATCCTTTTTCTTGTCGAATGACTTTATCGTATTTCGAATTGGAGCTAACAAGTGTAAGCATGAATTGTGAAATAGATTTCAGGAATCGTTCGCCTGTTATCTTTTCATCTCCAAAGGCATTTTTGAAAAGTTGTTTATAGCGTTTTTGCCGACTAAGTTTTTCCAGAACGTGAGCGAGTTTTTCGTCCATTTCCGCATGGTTTTCAAGTGGTGCCAATGCCTGAACGTCCAAATGGTTTACTGCTCCGTCCCACATGAATGTTTTGCTCCATGCGAGATTAATAAGCACGGGAGAATTTCTTGTTCCAATTCGGTCTTTGATCCCGTGACTCAATGGGTGATCTATATGCGTAAACGCGTTGTACGGTGAATGACAGCTTGCGCAGGAAATGGTGCTGTCTGAAGAGAGAACAGGATCATAGAATAAACGGCGGCCAAGTTCAATGGTAGATGAATCAAGCGGATTTTTCCTGAAGTTATATACCGGCTCTGGCCATGACGCAGGTGTTTTCCAAAGTGAGTTTATTCCGCCTGCTGAAATAAGAGTGGCTAAGAGTAATAGACAAACAAATTCCAGACGTTTCATTTTGAAAAATAGAATGAATGAGCCAGTATATTAGATAATCCGACTGCTTGCGAGCAGGGTGACATAATATTTAATCCGTTTTGTTCGGTAAGAACCTGACTGAAAACTGTACTCAGCTCCAGGCTGACAGTTCCGGTAGAATCGGAAGGAATTCGAATTTTGGATGAAGCATCAAACGGAGGGAGATATCCGCCCAGGTGATATTGAAAATTGCTTGTTTTTGTGCCGATAATCTGCCCTTCCAATTTGCAGTTTATGTATCCGCTTTGCCACGACCAGTACATACCGTACATTGGATCTAAATCCCCTGACATGGCTCCTGAAACATTGGTTATACTGTCTATTCCGAAACGGAATGAGATTATATTATATGAATTTGCGGGCAGATACGGAAATGGGATATGTAATGTGGAATCATGTTCCAGGTCGAGTAAATGTGCTTTCGCGGGGTCGGCATACACAATTGTTGAATCGGAGTAAAACACCAGGTCACTTATATAAAGGCGGTAAGTATCAAAACGAATGCTTTCCGAATTGATTATTTGCAGTGTGTCGCCCAGTTTAAAGCTTTGTTTGTTCCAGGTTGGTTGAAATGTAAGTTCAACCTGTCCGTACGAAATGGAATAAAAGAGGAAACAAGACAATATACTTAATTTCATTTTCTCGGTTTCATTCTATGGCTGAATAATAATGCGATTTTCCTGTTCAACTCTTTGAAATAAACCTGCTGCTCCGGTTTACAAAGTTTTTTTATGTCTTGAAAATGTTTATAATGCGTTTTTTCGATTACAGCCTGTTTTTCTGAAACATCGTTGAGTAAAATGGTGTCTATCGATTGATCCAAATCCGCATAAAGCTTGTTTTTTGCTGTAATGAGCTCTTTCTCTGCATTTCGAATATCTCTTTGATGTTGCTTGATCAGGACATCATATTTCTCAACTTGCTTATTATCAAAGTGGAGAATAGCAATAATCTCGTTACGCGGGCCTTCGTGTTTCAGGTGTGGCGGTCGCATAAAGTAGTTTGTAAGCAAAATAATATTGCCCAGTAAGAGAACTGCTATGAAACTGTTTCTGAGAATGGACTTTTTCATTAGTACAGCTGATTACTTGGTGAGAGGTTCATTTCGCTAACCAGGTCTGCGTTTTCTTGGCTCGTTTTGCCCGAACTTAAGGCAAGAACATTTAAAGCTATGATCAGGCAGATCCCGGCTAGATAAGCGATTGCCTGTTTTTTTGAAACACGGCCTGCAAGTTGCTCTTCTATTTTTGCCTGAATACGCGTGAACAAAAACACCGGGGCATCTACCGTTTCAATCTTTTCCAATATATTCAATTGATCTTTCATAATCTTGTTCGTTTGGTTAGACGACGTTTTATCTATCATCCTTCGCCTGGTTTATTTTTTTTAGAAGATTAGTTTTTGCGCGCTGAAGAAGAGACTCTACTGCTTTGTGGCTAATTCCCATTATTTCAGAAGTTTCGAGCATTGTCTTGCCTTCGATTTTTTGCAGCATTAGAACCGTTTTTTGATTTTCAGGCAGATTATTAATGTGCTCGAAAAGCAATTTTGTTTCTTCCTGATATTCCAGAAGAACTCCCGGGTGATCAAAATGAACAGGTTCGTTAGTCGGAGTAAACACGGAAAATAATCCGAAGCGTTTTTTGCGTTTTTTCGCCTTGATGAAATCGAGACTTTTGTTAACAGCAATGCGATGTATCCACGTGCTGAGATTGGCCTCAGATCTGAAATTCTCGTGTTGCTGATGGACCGTGATAAAGACATCTTGCGCAATTTCCTGGGCATCTTCGGTGTTTTGAACGTACTGCAAAGCCAGGTTATATACCCGTTTTACATGCTGGTTGTAGATCTGTTCAAAATTGTCGGTCATTGAATAAATGCAGGATAAGTGTGCATTAATTAATGCGAAGAAAGGAAAAAAGTTTAATGAATGGCAGAAATATATTGTTTTTCAATTCAGAGATAGAGTCTCGTAACTGACAAAAAGTAATTTCGCTAAATTACGTCAGATTGATGAAGATGCAGTTGGTATAAAGATTGGAAAATCAATATACATGTAAAAACTTTTGTGTCGAAAATTATTTAAATAAAAACCCGATTCAATTGAAGAATCGGGTTTTTTAATAAGGTTCGAGCCTTGTTCGTAATTGCTTACGATTTTGTGTAAACTTGGTAATATATGAGAATTTTTCGTCGGCTCGAAGTTCCGTTATTACATCTTTGGCATAACCACCTTGTCAATCACGTGAATAACACCGTTTGATTGATAAACATCGTAAGTTGTGATATTCGCTGTGTTTCCTGCTTCATCTGTAATTGTAATGTTGTGTTCACCATTCATCTTAGCCCACAATTTTCCTCCTGAAACGGTAGCCATTTCAGCTTTACCACCACCTTTTTTGATTGCTGCTGCTATGGTATTGAAATCCATTTTACCGGCTACAACATGGTAGGTTAATACTTTTGTCAAAGTAGCTTTGTTCTCTGGTTTTAATAACGTTTCTACTGTTCCCGCAGGAAGATTTTCGAATGCATCGTTTACAGGAGCAAAAACCGTAAAAGGACCCTTGCCTTGCAAAGTTTCTACCAAACCTGCAGCTTGAACTGCTGCAACCAACGTTGTATGGTCTTTTGAATTAACTGCATTTTCGATAATGTTTTTTGCCGGGTACATAGATTCTCCACCTACCATAACTGTTTTATCTTGTGCAAATGAGAATGATACTGCCGCGATAAGTAATCCGAATGTTAAAAATGTCTTTTTCATAATGTTTGTTTTTAGTTACAACCCAGTTACGACAGCTTTTTATTTTCGGATTTTCCCGAATGGAAAAAAATTGAAATTAATTTTTAATTTAATGACAATCAATGGTTTAAATAAAGTGTTTTTTCAGCCCTTATTAAACAAAAAGCGCCACCCAAACCTGATTGCTGCAGGCTGAGTGGCGCTTCCCAAAAACAGAGGCCCTGTTATTGGTTAGTGAGCATGATGACTAATCTCTGCCAGTTTATCAATATCAATCTCTTTTAAGAGTGCTTTCGCGTTTTTGTTGCTAATCTGTCTTTTGAAAATATCGAAGATCAGGTAAACAGAAGGAACAACAATCAGTGTTAGTAACATAGAGGATGTTAATCCGCCGATAAGAACCCATGCTAACCCTGCTTTCCATTCTGCACCTGGACCGGTTGCTAAAGCAATCGGCATCATTCCGAAGATCATCGCTAACGTTGTCATTAAGATCGGACGTAAACGTGCCTGACCTGAGATCAGTAATGCTTCAACGGTATTATAACCCTCTGCCTTCAACTGGTTCGTAAAGTCGACAATCAGGATAGCGTTCTTCGCGACCAAACCGATTAACATAATCATTCCGAGCATGGAGAATATCGACAACGGTTCCATCGATAGTGCTAATGCCATCAAGGCGCCTACTACTGCCAGTGGAATGGAGAACAATACTACCAATGGATACGCGAATGAATCGTACAACGCTACCATGATGAGGTAAACGAATAAGATAGAAGCCAGGATCGCAAATCCAAGATTGGCAAATGCTTCACCCATATTTTTCGCATCACCGTCGAATGCATAGGCTGTATTCGACGGAATCGGTTCTTTCTCCAATTTTGCCGTAAGGGCCGAAGTTACCTGGCCTGAGGAGGTTCCCAAAACCTGACAAGTAACCATTACGGAAGGAACACGATTGGTTCGTTCCAGTTTACTAGGGCCTGTCGATTTTCCAATAGTTGCAAACTGACTTAAAAGAACACTTTCTCCTTTGTTGTTTATGAAGTAAACATCGCGGACATCTTCGGTACTTTTACGGTTGTAATCATCGTAATTTACCAATACGTCGAAGTCTTTTCCGTTATCGCTGTATTTAGTGTTGTCATCACCGTTAAACGACATCTGAAGCGATTGCCCGACAACATCCATAGATAAACCAAGCTCCGACATTTTGTCTCGATCGATAGAGATAGTAACCTCGGGGTTTCCGGTTTCAACAGAAAGTTTTACTTCAGCCGTACCATTAATTCCGTTTAGAATATCCATGATTTTATTCGCAGCAACCAGGTTCGAATCAACCGAACTTCCTGAAACTACTACCTGAACCGGTGCATCATCTGCGCCACCCATAATTCCTACCGGGGCCGAGTTCACTTTCGTGTCAGGAAGCATACGTTCCAGATCCTGTTTCATCACTTGTGAAATGATGGCTGCAGAAAGTTTTCGCTGTTCTTTTGGGATTAGTTTTACAGTAAGCTGTGCCTTGTAGTTGGCTTGTGAGCTTGAACCCATTCCACCGCTTCCGGTTCCAACACTGGTAAATACGTTTACTACTTCGGGGTTGGCGAATAAGTATTTTTCAACTTCCTGAACCGCTTGGTTTGTTTGCTGAAGTGTTGCTTCCTGAGGTAATTCAAGGGCAATTACGAACTCACCTCTATCTCCCTGACTCACAAATTCACCACCGATGTATCCCGCGCCAACGAGTGAGAAAGATGCAAATAAGATTGCCAAAGCTGAGATGATAACCCAGCGTTTTCTGCGCAATGCTTTTTGCAGGAAAAGACCGTAGCCGTGTGTAACTCTTTTTAGGAACGACTCAAACAGTGTAATGATCTTGCCGCCCAGTTTTTTATCGTTCACTTTTTCCAGTTTCGCCCAGCGGCTTGCAAGAAGCGGAGTAAGCGTAAATGAAACGAATAATGACATCAGCGTTGAGATCACAATTACAATCGAGAATTGGGAAAGTAAGTTGGAGATCAACCCACCGACTAATGTAAGCGGAAGGAATACAACCACATCGACGAGCGTAATGGCCATTGCCGTAAATCCAATTTCATTTCTTCCTTCAAGAGCTGCTTTCCGCTTTTCTTTACCCATTTCCAGGTGTCGATAGATGTTCTCAAGAACCACAATAGAGTCATCCACCAGAATTCCGACTACAAGCGAAATTGCAAGCAAAGTCATTAAGTTCAGTGTATACCCAAGCAAATACATGGCGATGAACACTGAGATCAACGATGCAGGAATGGAGATCATTACGATGATTGAGTTCCGTAAACTGTGAAGGAAAAGCAGCATAACTAATGCTACGATGAAAATCGCAAGTAAGATATCGTGAACAACTGAATCTGCTGCTTCTAAGGTGAAGTCAGATGAATCGGATGCGATTTTGAATTTCAATCCTTTCGCTTTGTAGGTTTTTTCCAATTCAGCCATGATTTCCTTCATGTCCTTGCTCAGTTCAACCGCGTTGGCATCTGTTTGCTTCTGGATCTGTAAACCAAGGGAATTAGTTCCGTTGATTCTGTTGAAGGTTTTGATTTCTTTCGAACCATCACTCACCACTGCCAGATCTTTTAATCTGATTGGAGAGTTTGTCTCTTTATCTGTTGCAACGACGAGGTTACGGATATCATCCAGGTTTTTATATTTTCCCTGTAAACGAACCATTGCCTGGCCTTCATCACTTTTGATTTTACCGGTTGGTACTTCGAGGTTTCCTGCACGAACAGCACTTGTAATTTGTAGAATAGAAACACCGAAGTTTTCCGCTGCTTCACGATTCACTTTCACATTGATCTCACGTTCTTCTCCACCAACCATGGATACTTGTGCCGTTCCCTGAATCTTCGCCATTTGCGGAGAAATTTCATCTTTGATCAGCGAGTACAATTCTGTTGGAGGCATTTTAGCCGTAACACCAACACTCATGATCGGCATCTCGTCGAAGGAGAATTTACCAAGCGATGGAGAAAGAATTTCTTCCGGAAGGGTTGAAAGTATTGCATTTACTTTACGTTGTGCTTCCTGAAGCGCCTTGTCCGGATCCGAATCGTTTTTCAGTTGAAGAACAACCATAGAAACGTTTTCCATGGAGGTAGATTTCACCATATCCAGGTTCTCAACGCTCGAAAGCGCGTCTTCCACTTTTTTGGTAACTGAACTTTCAACTTCTTCAGGCGATGCGCCCGGATAAGTTGTCATTACCGTTACTACAGGAATCGAAAATTTCGGCATTAACTCGTAATTCAATTTTGAATAACTGAGCAAACCTAGAAATCCGAGTACCGTAAAGATCACTACGATCAGCGACGGTCTTTTGATTGCTAATTCTGTAATTGACATATTAATTCGTTTGTCCTGCGTTAATGGATAATGCTAATTTTTGAACCGTTTGTAAGGTTCAGCTGACCTGTTGCAACAACCTGGTTTGAAGTGCTTAGGCCGGAAATGATTTCGAGCTTGTCTTCAGAAATACTTCCTACTTTTATTGAAACCAGTTTGGCCTTGTTTCCGACGATCACATAAACTTTTGGATTCTGGATACTTCCAACCAAACATTTAAGTGGAATAGTCATTGCTTGTTTACTTCCTCCTAAACGGAATTGTACTTTTCCTGTCATTCCGGATTTAAGCGGAGTTTTTGATGGATTTACAAACTTAATTTCTGTTGCATAACGACGTGAATTGTCGGCTTTTGGAGCAATGGAAGAAACTTTCCCCATAATCTCAGTATTGTTGTACAAGTCAGGAATAATAGTGACAACCTGATCGTTTTTTAATTTCACAACCTGGTTGTCCAGCAAATTCACGCTCATTTTTAAGGATTTGATATCGACGATCTGGGCTATTGGTGTTCCCGGTGAGAGGAAACTTCCTTTATCTACCTTCAAATCTGCAATTACACCTGAAATTGGCGCAACAAGCGTTGACAAGCGCATTTGACGCCGTAACCCGTCTACTTTTGATTTTGCAGAACGAAGATTCATTTTAGCGTCTTCCACCTGCTGCTTACTTGCTGCATTTCCGGCAAGCATTGCTTCGTACTTGTTTAAATCTGTTTGCGCTTTATCCTGACTTGCAAGAGCCAGGCTCAATTCAATTGCCGTTTGCTCATTGTCTATTGTTGCAATGACTTTACCAGCGGTTACATAATCACCATTTTCAATCTTAAGTGATTTAATTCGACCCGAAATTTCGGACACAAAATTTAGATCATGATCTGCAATGAAACTTCCGTTCATTTCAAAATCCTGTGAAATCGTATCGTTTTTCGGATAGATGATCGTTACCGGGAAAACGGTAGCTTTCTTGTTTGAGATAGAAGCATTTGCCTCCATTTTCTCTTTGTTGCTGCCTAGTTTTGCAACAATTACTACTATCACTACCAATACCAGTAAAACCGGTAATATGATTCTTCTAAAAATGCCTCTTTTCTTTTCCATAATTTTATTTAATAGAGTTGTAATTTCCTGTTGCTTTAATTAATTCCAATTCAGCTAAGCGAGCCTGAACGAGTGCCGTTAAGTAGTTTGTTTGTGAAACGCGTAATTCATTTTCTGCATTTACCATTTCTGTAAGTGCAATGGTTCCGTTTGAATATTGAACACGCGTTGTTTCATATACTTCGTTCGCAAGCTCGATATTTCGTTGTTGAGTTTCCAGGGCTGATAAATTAACTGTCAGCTTATTTTGAGCATTGGCAACCTGCATATTGATGCTTTGATTGAGGTACTGCTGATCCAGTTCGTTTTGTTTCAACTGCACACGCATCTGGCTGATACGCGAAGTTTTGCTCATTCCGTCAAAAATTGGAATGTTCAAATTGAAAGCCAGGTAAGAAGTTGGATACCAGCTAGCATCTTTTGCGAAAATGCGCAGATCGTCTTGCTGAAATTGCGCAGCTCCGTGAAAAGCAACTGAAAGTGTTGGAATATATCCTGCCTGAATTTGTCGGATATTCATGTTGTACAATGCTTGCTGTGTTTGCAAAATCTGAACATCTGTACTGCTGATATTGTCTACCCCAAGGAGTTTTGTCTCTATTTTTTCGGTAGCAGAAATTTCGGGAAGTGAAATAGTTTCTTCCAACGGCATTCCCATATAATATTTTAAAAGCATGAGTTGCTGTTCATAATTGCTTTTACTGTTTGCCAGCTCGGTTTGAAGATTGGTTTTGTTTACCTGTAAGCGATTAACGTCTAACTTCTTAACGAAACCATTTTCGAATTGAACCATAGTTACCTGCAGCAGCGTGTCTACTTTTGAAAGATTTGCCTGGATCAGGTTCTGCTGGGTTAGAGTAATCTGAGCGGAATAGTATGCATTTGCCAAATCATAGGTTAACTGTTCTTTTGTCTTTTGAGTGTTTAATTCGGAAAGCTGTGCGTTTTGTTTCGCAATTCTAACTGCTTCAATGGAACTTTGATCATAGATCTTTTGTGAGGCATCTATCGCTCCTGTCAGGTTGTAGAGCGTTCCGAACTGAACAGGAACCGTAGTTCCGGGTTGCCCGACAAATTCTCCGGGTAAAACCATCGTTTGCAATTTCAGGTTGTCGATAAGCTGAACACTTCCGCTTACCTGAGGAAGATACGCTGAACGTGCTTCGGTTAGTTTGTAATCCGACTTTTCTGTTTCGAGACCGGCTTTCATTATAGAAGGGTTGTGAGTAAGTCCATACTCAATACACTGCTGTAAGGTAAGCGGAGAACCTCCCTGGGCCGCTGCGTTTTGTGCCAGGAAGAACAAGAAAGTTGGAAACAACAGGCTGCGAAGTCTTGTGTTTTTAATTCTCATAACAATTACAATTAATTCGTTTGTTTTGGGGGATTTGCCGCTTGCCAGCGTTCAAGCAGCAAAGGCATTTCCCGGTTCATATATTCTATGAATTCGATAAAGCGGTGAATTGCTTCATTGAATTCGGGTGTTTCGCTGGTGCGTTGTTTGAGCACTTCGCGCATGATGGTGATAATATCGAGCATTTTGTTCATTCCGGATGAAAGGTCTTTTTCCCAATTGCGGATGTTGTTGGTGAAATAGCGTTTTCTGTCTCCGGGTTTGGTCACGTAAGTAATTCGCTGGGCGTTTAACAAGGAATTGATGGCGTTACTTACCGCGCTCTTACTCAGTTGCAGCGTATCGCGTATTTCATCAAAGGTAAGCTCCAGTCTATCGCTCACCAGCAAAAGTGAAATAACACGCGATTCTGCTCTTGGCAAACCATGCTGCTCATGCATTACCCCGATTTGTTCAACCAGTTCGCGTTGTGATGACGTGATGATTTCTGACATATTAATTCTTTTTTACGCTGCAAAAGTACAAAGTTCTTTTAGTTCTGCAAACACAGAACCAAACGAACTAACTTGCTTTGATTTGTCGAAAGTACTGTAGACAGGCGTTTCCGGAAATAATTAATCGGTAGACGGTAGTGATAAATAGGCGAAACGTTATGAAATTTTGGCTTTTGGTGGTTTAGAGCTGGCTAACGAAAAACAATAGTTCAAGCAGATGGAATTAGTTCAAAGAGAACTCAAAACACTCACGTTAAACACATTTGGTTAGCAAACTAAAGCAGAATGAGCAATCCGATGGTAAAGTAGATGAAAAGGCCCAAAACGTCATTCAGGGTTGTAACGAAAGGACCGGTAGCCAATGCCGGATCTATTTTGTAGCGATTTAATACCAGGGGAATCAGCGTTCCGAAAATAGCTGCGAAAATGATAACAGTGAAAAGAGAAATACTTACAACTGTGGCGAGTTCCAAATGACCGGAAAAAGACGCTACTGCAAAGATCAAAACAGAACAAAGCATGCCGTTAACGATTCCCACTAATGCTTCTTTCCCAACTTTACTTAGAATACTGTCGAACGGATCATCACCCCGGGCAAGAGATTGTACAACGATAGCTGATGACTGCACTCCGACATTTCCACCCATCGCGGTAATCAGCGGAATAAAAAAGGCAAGAGCAGGAATAGTTTGAATGTTTCCTTCGAATTTGGAAATAACCAGTGCACTGAATAAACCGCCCACCATTCCTATAATCAACCAGGGGAGACGTGCCCTGGAAACGCGCCAGACACTGGAGTTTGATTCTACTTTTTCAGAGATACCGGAAGCGAGCTGGAAATCTTTTTCGGCTTCTTCCTTGATGATATCTACTACGTCATCTATCGTAATGCGGCCAACCAGTTTGTTCTGTAAATCAACAACCGGAACGGAAACCAGGTCGTATTTCTGCATTACTTTTACAACCATTTCTGAAGTATCGCTGGTTTTAACGTAGATGAGGTTTTTAGCCTGATACAAATCGCGAATTGGTGTTTTCGGACTTGCAAAAAGTAGCCGTTTCAAGGAAAGAACACCGACTAGTTTCATCAGGTCGTCAACAACATAAATGGTGTAAACTTGTTCAACGTCTTCTGCCTGACGGCGCAATTCTACCAGTGCTCTGTTTACAGGCCAATCCAGTTTTGTCTGAATAAACTCTTTCTGCATTAAACCTCCGGCAGTATCTTCGTCGTAGTTCAGGAGATCCACAATGTCCTCAGCGGCATCGTCGTCTTCCATCTGTGAAATAACCTCCTGAATACGTTCATTCGGAAGTTCCATCAGGATATCCGCGGCATCATCGGAATCCAGATTCTCTAATTGTTCGGCAAGTGCTTTGGAAGAAAGTGAAGCCAAAAATCGGTCCCGCACTTCTTCCTCCAGCCCCATTAATACATCGGCCTGGTGCTCTTCGTCGAGAATGAAATAGATGAATTTTGCCTGTTCACTTGATAATTCATCCATGATCTCCGCAATATCAGCAAAGTGAAGATCAACAACGTGCTCTTTGATCCACAGAACATCATTTTCGTCAATAGCATGACGAATTTCCTCCAGAAATTCTTTGGTTAATTCAAAACGCATCGTCGAATTTTTTGCAAAGGTACGTTTTTAAGCGCAGTGCCTTGCGGTTCTAATGCTAAGGGTACGTTAAATGTCGGATTTTGTTACCAAAAACCGGAAAGAGGAAATGAGAGAGAGATGAAAAGTGACAAAATTCTTTTTTTAGATTTTACCGTTTAAATTTTGTATTCGATTAAACCACTGAGGATGCGCCATAAACAAGCCGAAGAAAAACGAAACGAACATTCCGCCCAATTGAGTTTCAAGCGTATCTTCTATTAAGAAGGAACTCATAGCTATTGCGATAAAACAAAGCCAGGCTAAACCTTTTAAGCGCCACGCGTCTCTTATTTGTGCGATCCACCACCACATGAATAACAGAAAACTGAATATTCCGGAGCTTATAATAACGGTGAGGTACATATTGTGAGCACGATGACGGTTTTCGGGAATGAGTTTGGAATCGGATGTTTCGTAATAATTGTTGAATTGGTCTTGTACATCGCCGGTTCCAACTCCAAAAAGCCAGTTTTTCTTTGCCAAATGAATTGCTGCCCTCCAATATTCTAATCTTTCCAACAGGGAATGTCCGTTTGGATTTGAATTATATTCGAGTTGATAGCGAATGGTATAAAGTCTCGATTTTATTCCTCCTTCCAGTACGAGAGCTGAATTAATGCCTTTTTCAACGTTTTGAATGTCTGCCGGAGTCATTTTACTTAATCCCAGGGAATCCTTTGGGAGTCCTTTCGAAGTCATATATCGGATCAAGGTGTTGTTCAAGTGATCACCGGTTGGAGTTCTTCCCAGGTCGTAATCTATTGAACTGATTTTATTCCATTCAACACGAAGTTCCTGCGGAGCATACCAGCCATAAATAGGGTAGCCGTTTTCCCACATATCTGCAACAATCCGGCAATACTCAGTTCCATTTATGGTATGTGTCGGGAGATCTTTTATTTCGATTTTGTGCGGCGCAGGCTGTATCATTTGATCCACCCAAACCGCGAAGAAGATCATAATTCCAAGAATTCCGGCACCAATTCCTAGGCGAACAATACGCTTTTTGATTGAGTAAATGTAAAGAAGCGATATAACAATGATGCACGCACCGACTGCAAGATATCCGGAAATTATCTGGGCAAAGTAAGTGTAGAATAAAAACCATCCCAGCAAAGGGAGAGCAAATGCCCGATAAGGTAATTTATTAATAAACCAAACCAGACATAAAATGGCAGCCATCGCAATCAGCAACGAATAACGAACGTGTGAGGTGAAAAGTGATAATCCCCTGAAATCATTATAAACCTTACTTCCCCACCAATGCAGGTAGTATCCGATATTGATAAAAGAGGTAATGAAACTTGCCAGGATAAAGATTAGAATGATCCAATGAATATGCTTCCTGCTGGCTAGCGGTTTTGCAATCAGCAAAATTGGGAGGGAATAGAATGGAGCCCGAACACCCAGATCTGCTAATGCCTGTGCTTTGTTTTCTGACCAAAGAATTGAAATAAGTTCCAGAGCAAAAAAACCGATGAAGAATAAGAATGCTTTTTTGTGTTTGAGATTTGCAAATACATCACCGAAATCGCCGCGTAAAAGGAAATTGAGGGCTAACAGAACAACTGATAAAGAAAGTGGAACTTTGCTCCATGGTAAACCGGCAGCAATTCCTAAGCACCCAATAAACTGGATATAAGCATGTACGGATTTTCCGGTAAGTCTATCGAGCATAAGTTGTGGAGTAGTCCACAGGTTTTAACGATTAATTTCCAAGAATAGTATTGTACTCTTTTTGATTTTTTAAAACCTCTAAAGCTTTCTGCACGTCCAAATCATCCTGAAAGGCTTGTTGTGAACGCCCTTTTTGATAATAGTAACGCGAAACAATTTCGTTTGAAACGTAATAATTAATCTCTTCTTTAAACTTCTCCAGATCGCGTTCTTTTGACGGAGTTACTTTTGCCAGCAACAAATCGTACTCTGTTTTCACATCTTCGTAATAACCTTCATCTTCGGCTATTTTCTTCATTTTTTCCAACTGCTCTTCTGATGCAGTATTATAAGTGAAGGTTTGTGTAAGAGCATACTTCTTGAACTCTTCGTATTCTTCCGGTGTTAGTTTGAAGGTTGCGGCATCACCGATTTTGTCGTGTTTTACGTAGTAATCTGTTGCAAAATTAAAGACGATATTGTTACTCACTAATTGTGCTAACAAGCGGCTAAAATCGGGCTTTTCGATATCAATGTCAGGCTCAATTCCTCTTCCGTCGATCACTTTTCTGCCATTTGCAGTAGTAAAGACCTTTAATAATGAATCGGCAATTGCTTTTGGTCTTTCACCGGCTTCTTTGTCGTAATATTCCAAACGCTGCACACAACGTCCTGACGGCGTATAGTACTTTGAAATAGTTACTTTGATCTTAGACCCGTATTTCAAATCATAAGTGCGCTGTACTAACCCTTTTCCGTATGAGTTGGTTCCAATTACCACTGCTCTGTCTAAATCCTGTAAACTTCCGGCTACAATTTCAGAAGCGGAAGCAGATCCTCCATCTACCAGAACTGCTAACGGGATTTTAAGATCTAACGGTTCACCTGGTGTTTGATAAACTTTATTCTCCTCAGGAATCCGTCCTTTGGTTGTTACAACCGTTTGACCTTTTTTCACGAACAGGTTTACAATCTTAATGGCTTCAACCAATAAACCACCGCCATTTCCGCGAAGATCGAGAACCATGGAGGTTGCTCCGTCGGCTTTTAATTTTTCCATAGCAGAACGAACATCTGAAGAAGCAGTTTGCGTAAATCCGTTGAGTTTGATATAACCGATTCCCGGTTCAAGCATTCCAAAATAAGGAACATCCGGAAGTTTGATTTCATCACGAGTGATTTTGAACGTCATTTCTTTTCCCTGACGATCAACTTTTACCTCAATGGTTGAACCTTTTGGTCCTTTCAACGAAGAAGAAACATCATCTGATGGAATCCCGACCATTGTTTTCCCGTCTATAGCCAAAATCTTGTCACCGGCTTTTATACCTGCAACCTGCGCCGGATTTCCTTCATACGGTTCTGCGAAATAAGTTGCTTCTCCAATTTTGCGGATCAATGCACCAACTCCGCCGTATTGACCTGTAGTCATCAGGCGGTAATCTTCAATATTGGCTTCGTGATAGTAAACCGTGTATGGGTCCAGTTGCTTTAGCATGGCGTCAATGCCGGTTTTGGTCATTTCACCGGGCTGTATATCGTCAACGTAGCTCGTTTCCAATTGCTGGAAGATGAGATCCATTAATTCCATTGACTTCAACACCTCGAAACCATTGCTTTGAGCGTTGACTTTAATTCCACCTGAAACGCTTAGAAGAAGAACTAAGGAAAGTGATTTAAGGAAATTCAATTTATTTTTCATCTGCTAAAAAGACGTTTATTTTGTGCATCAATTTTTCTATCTGAACCAAAGTTTCCGCGTAGGAAGGAAGTTCTTTCTGCGTATATATTACAAATAAAGCAATTTGTTTCTGCTCCTTTTGCAAGTAGTCTTCCAAAATTAACTTCTTTTTGCGAAAAGTCTCTTTCATAATGCGTTTCACGTAGTTACGATCATGTGCGCGTTTGAAAATTCGTTTGGGTGCAGAGAAGACTAATTGGAACGGAACCTGCTTATCATTAGGTAATTCTTTGATGTAAACTGTAAACGGATAAGCACGCAGCTGCTTCCCATCCGAAAACAAACTTTCGATGATTTTTCTGCTGCATAATTTATATTCTTTTCCGAATGTTTCGTTCATGTTTTGATCAATCTCCCCCTTTGGAGGGGGATTAAGGGGGAGGATTTCCGAACTTAGCATGTGGTAAACCAAATTTGCTCAGCCACTCTTCTCCGACAGCGTTGGAGAGAAGTATGATAATCCTAATTATTCAAATTATATTTTTTGTTGTGTCTTCTATTTCACATTCCAGCTTGTTCCGTTTTTCCCGTCTTTCACAACAATTCCGGCTTCAGCCAAACGGTCCCTGATTTTATCTGAAGTTGACCAGTCTTTATTTTCTCTTGCCTGAAGACGTAGTTCCATTACCAGGTTCATGGCAGCATCTAAAACTTCCGATTTGTTTTCTTCTTCTACTGTTAAACCCAAAACATCCAGCACGAATGCCGTCATTTCGGTTTTTAATAGTTTCAAATCGTCGGCTGTAATTGTTGCTGAACCGTCGATAATTGTGTTAATGTATTTTACTGCTTCAAATAAGTTTGCGATCAAAACCGGTGCATTGAAATCGTCGTTCATTGCCGTGTAGAACGATGCAACCAGATCCTGGACATTCGAAGAAGATGTGCTGCTTGTTGGCAAACTTCCCAATTTGCTTAAAGCTTCCATCAGGCGTGAAAACCCTTTTTCTGCAGCAATTAATGAATCGGGCGTAAAATCAAGTGTACTTCGGTAATGTGCCTGCATCATGCAGAAACGAATCACATTCGGAGCAAACGGTTTATCGAAAACATCTGTTGTACCTTCTACAATTTCTTTTGGCAGGAAGTAATTCCCTAATGATTTCGACATTTTTTGCCCGTTCACGTTCAGCATGTTTGCGTGCATCCAGTAATTTGCCGGATTGCAGCCAACTGACCCACAGCTTTGTGCAATTTCGTCTTCATGATGAGGGAATTTAAGGTCCATTCCGCCACCGTGAATATCGAACTGGTCGCCCAGGTATTTGGTACTCATTGCTGTACATTCAATATGCCATCCCGGATTTCCGTCTCCCCATGGCGAACGCCAGATTTGCATGTCATCCGGATTTGCTTTTTTCCAAAGCGCGAAGTCGGCAAAGAAGCGTTTTTCTTCCTGGGCATTCAACTCACGTGTTTCTTCAGCCAATTCATCAACTTTACGACCACTCAGAATACCATAATTGAATTTTTCGCCGTAAGCACGAACATCAAAATAGACCGAACCGTTTGCTTCGTAAGCAAACCCGTTTTCAATTATTTTCTCGATTACCTCAATTTGTTCCTGGATATGTGCAGTTGCCGTTGGTTCGATAGATGGAGGAAGCAGATTGTAAATGCGCTGCAATTCCTGGAATTTCACATTGTATTTGTAGACAATCTCCAGCGACTGAACCTGCTCAACCCGGGCCGCCTTTCCAATTGAATCCACAGCTTCACCGGCCGAGTTCGTAATGTGTCCGGCATCGGTAATGTTCCGAATATATTTTACTTCAAAACCAGCCTTCAGCAAGTAGCGGTAGATCAAATCGAAATTAATGAACGTACGCATATTTCCCATGTGAGGCTCGCTGTAAAGTGTCGGACCACACACGTACATCCCAACTTTACCGTCAATAATCGGCTTGAAAAGTTCTTTTTGACCGGAAAGGCTGTTGTAGAGATACAAAGGGGTATTGGTGCTCATTTTTTGTTGTATTGGAATTGTAAAGGCGAAGATAGGGAGAATTTGTGCATTAACTATACAGTGGTTGAGCAATAGGATTCCTATATTGATAATTGTTCTCATGACAAATCCATCTGCTTCGGGCGTAAAAAACTATTGGCCGATTACGGGTATTATGCATGTTCTTCTCGTGTTTTTCCTGCAATTTTTAACGGAACACTTAGTTGTTTTTATTTCTTTTCAAATGTTTTACGGAATAGATAATCAGCCAGTTAACCTTCTGTTTTTGTTTTAACCTGGAAATGGTGAATGTTAAAATGCAGCGTTTCTAACCTTTTTCTTTATTTTTGAGTGTTAACTAATCCAATGCGGAACCATCTAAGTCAAATCATTCTGTTTCTTTTATTCTGTCCAATTGCGTTTTCCCAGCAGGTTGAAACCGTTGAGTCTTTGGTTGAATATGTTACTATTTCGTCTTCGGATTTACCTATTCACCCAGAGTTTACCAGGAAGCAGGAAGATCTTTACAAAGAACATCATTTAGAAAAAGTGAAGTCTGAAATTGCTTTGCTGAAAGAAGACGTTCTGATTATAGACGGACCTGTTTATGCCTACGTAAACCGGATATTCAGAAAGATCATTGAGAATAATCCGGGTATTTCTCAAACCTCAAAACTGGTTTTATACCGCACTAACAGCTTCAATGCCTTTACGATGGGCGATGATGTGGTTTTCTTTCATGTGGGAATTTTAATTGATCTGAAAAGTGAATCTGAGATTGCGCTGGTGCTGGCGCATGAACTTGCCCATAACTTTTTGGGTCATGTTGAACAAGCTATTACTGCAACCGTGCTCCTTGAAACAGATGAAGAACTAAACGATGAATTGAAGGCTGCTGTTCACCAGGACTATGGACAGGTTACTGCTTTAAACAAAGTAATGATCCCGCGTATCCTGGAATCGAAAGCTACTTCGCAAAAACATGAATTCGAAGCAGATAGTTTGGGAGCTATTTACACTAAAAATGCCGGGTTTTCCCTGGAAGCTGGAATAGCCATGTTTCAGGCTATGGATTATCATAGCTCTTCAAATAGCGAACTGCTCGATCTCCATGAACTTCCGGAAGAGTTCCGAAGCCTGTTTGCAAAAAAGACGGCAAATTACTCAAGAACAGGTTCGTTGGGAACATTTGAAAATAATGATGAACTGGAGCCTTACCTGCGCTCGCATCCTTACGATCGGGACAGGTATTATAAACTTGCTTCGCAATACGGAATTACAGACTCTCTCGAAACAATTAACAGGCAGCCGGATAGTGTTTTCAATAGTGTTCATCCTGAAATTCTCGACCTGGCAGTAGAGATTTCATTCGAAGAACGCTCGTTAACCGAAACAATATTCCTTGAAATAAGCAATTATGGGAAGTACGGAGAACACCCCGCATATAGGACAGAACTGTCTTCGCTTTTTAACGTGCTTGCCTTTTTAAAAGAACGCCGTAGAGCGGGTTCTCTGTTATTGCTTCAGAACCCGAAAAGACCTGAAGATTTTGACAGATTTTGTTGCTTTACGCAGTTAATTTCACCTGCGGAATGCACTGCAGTGGCTGCTATGTTTGCTCCGAAACCGAGTATGACAGATGCGAATTTAAATGATCTGCAACAATTGGTTGTGATGATAGATCTGGCGAAATCGGAAAAGAAAGAAGATTTGAAATTGTATTGGCAGGTAAATGCTGCCAGCATTAACTCCGGTAAATATTCCTGGTTGCTGGACGAATTAGAAGATTACCTCTACAGGATTAAAGGATACACTTTTGTTAAAATAGAAAAATGAGAAAAATTAAAATGTTGATCGCCGGCTTGTTATTAAGCTTGAGCAGCGGTTATGCCCAAAATGCAAGCGTGCCAAACGTATTGAATTTGAAAAGTGCAAAGCAGTCAGGACAAATTCTTGAGAGCAATAAAATTGTTGGCTACTATATATTCTTTACTAAGGAGAAGGCAGATAAAGCTAATACAACCTATGAAGTTGAATTATTTGATGATAATTACAATGAGACGGGTTCGTTTGAGATTACGAGACCAAACAAATCTATTTTGTTGGAAATGGTTTTCAACGGAGAAGCCTTTATGCTTCACTATTACGATGCAAAATCCGGATATGAATTTGCTACCTATGACCGTGCGGGTAAATTGTTGGGATCAAGTAAAATTGCGAAAGACGATTTGAGTAAATATGAAGTGGCACGTGTTCAGCAAAATGCACAAAGCAGTACCGAGAACGTTACCATTTTCCCTAACGGAAAAACCGGATTTATCCGTACAACGTTTACAAAAAACTCGAAATTAGGGTATGAGATAGTTGCATACGATAACAACGCGGATGTTCTTTGGACTTACGATTCTCCAGCTACTTCCGAGATGTTGGAAACGATCGAAATTGTTGATGTTTCAGAGAAAGTGGTTTCGGCTACGATCTATAAAAAGAAATCAGCAATGACAAAAGAAGTTGATATGTATTGTTTGTTGCTTGGATCAGGCGATGGTGATAAGATTAAAGAATTTCAATTGGGTGATGATGCTTCAGGGCGTAAATCTATCCTGAAATCGTTTATTAACGAAAAGAACAATTCTATCATGCTGGTTGGTGAGTATTACAAACCGAAAGATGATTATTTGAAAGATAAAAGTCAGGGCTTATACCTGATGGAGCTGAACATGGAAGGCGCAGAATTGTCTACTACTGAATATGCCTGGGCTACCGACATTTCTAAATTCAAACAGGAAAGTTTGGACGAAGAAGATAAGAAAGATGCAAACAAACCATACTACATGTTCTTTCATGATGTTGTTATTTCGGATAACGGCCACATTTTCCTGATCGGTGAACAATTTAAAAAACAAGTAAGTGCAGGTGGAGTAGGAATGAACATTGCCAATGCAGCACTAGGAGGAGGCGGAAGCGGGGCCAGCTCATTCGAGATTTTAGTTGCGAACATGGTTGTTATCGAGTTTGATGCAAGCAAAAAAATGGTTGATTTCGATTTGATCCAAAAGAAGAAAACATCCGTTTTGCTTCCTGCAGGAATGGGAGTGTACGGTTCAACGTTCCTGGGCTACTACATTAAGTCGTTAGGCGGATTTGATTATTCGTTCACATCGCAAAACAATGAAACCGATGCATTTGATATTGTTTATATTGATGCGAACCGTAAAGAGGAGAAAGAATCTAAAAAATCTGATTTGATGGTTGGTGTTATCTCCATTAAGAATGGTGAAAAAACAATTAACCGCGTTCCCGTAAACTGCACATCGAATGTTTGGTGGGTACAACCGGGGAAACCGGGTTATATTTCTGTTTCAGAATACTTCAGAAAAGAAAAGAAAATTGATATGCGTTTAGAGCCGTTGTCTTTCTAAACTGGTTTTCGATAAAAAAGTCGGGGCGAATGATTATTCGCCCCGACTTTTTTATTACCAAATAAACAGGCAAAACAGACAAACACTCAAATATTACAACCATCTGCTGAACGAGTTACGATTGCTAGATTGACTTTCACTATTTTTGCTCATTCCGGATTGAATGCCGTAATTTGCATCCTCGATTCGAAAAACAGATAACAACATAACGCTATGAAGAAACACATACTTACTTTACTTCTATCCATTATTTCGATTGCTGCTACTGCACAGCCCTGGAATTTCGTTGGGAGTAATCTCGGAATTAACAATGCCAGTGAGGTTGATATTGAAATATCACCCAACGGTCAATTATTTATGGCATACATAGATACCGACAACTCAAGCAAAATTACCGTAAGAAAATGGGTGAATCAAAGCTGGCAATTAGTTGGAACAGCAGGTCAGGGAGCCCAAAACGCCTTTGGACTAAAGTTGATCATGAACGGTGAAAACCCGGTTGTAGCAGCAAAAATCGTTACCTTGATCAGTACTACGAATTACGAATTCCTGGAATGCCTGTCTTTCAACGGAAGTGCCTGGAGCTCTCTTGGAGTCGGCACTTATTTCTGGACATACCACAACAAGGATTATGCTATCAGTTGTAATTCAACAGGAGATATTTTCGCCACATATTATAACCGGGAGTATCAAACATTTGATGAGGGCTTGATTACTGTAAAACTGGGTACCGGAACACAGGTGGGTGGTTCTTCTCCGCTTGATGACGGAAATCAGGGGTTTTTAAGTGCAGTGAGTGCCATTTCAACAACCGGAAATAATCTTTTCGTTGCATTCGAAGAAGATGAAGACATGGACTATGGAATTTCTGTAGTGAATGTTACCACATCAACACACACAAGCAATAATGCATATTATGGAACCGATGCCGGTAAAATCGTTTTCGAGAAAGGACTGAACTCCACTAAATACTCGATGATGCATTTAACAGACAGCTACAATTCCAAAACACTCCTGTACAAAGCATTTAATCCAACAAACAGCACTTTCGGAACGCAGCTTCAAATAGCCAGTTCAACTTTGCTGAACGACTTTGATTTTGCGTCACAGGATGCAAACACTTTTGTTTTTTACAGACAATCCTCAACCTGTTATTTCAAACAAATAACCGGAGACATGTCGCCATCACCAACCATTACCACTATTACAAGCGGAACTTCGCTTTGCCCGGGAAGTGCAACTTCACTGGCAGCAGAATCGAATTACGGTGTGCATGTAATAGCATACATAGATGGCGGGAAATGCTATGTAAAAGAGTACAATACAGCCGCAGACATAGACGATTATGCCATTGTTCAAATGTGTGAAGGGAGTACCTGGAATAACAACGGACAAGGATCAGTTTATATTATTGACAACAACTACAGCCAGGCAAATATTACAATGACCTGTACAAGCCAGAATACGGTTGTAATTCCTCAAAGCGCCATTTCTGTCAGCTTCGACGGAACAAGTTATTATTATCTGACAATCAGTAATACAAATGACGTTGCCGTGAATACAACAATCGACCTCAAGTGGGATCTATTTGAAAACGGGGTTTTGGTGGAAACCTTTTATATGCCGGCTACAGTTTACAACACGCCTTCTGTTTCATTTAGCTTTCCTGCGGTTCAGATCTGTGAAAACGCTTCTCCGATCAACCTGACCAATAAAGCAACACCGGGAGGAGGAAGCTGGAGTGGAGCCGGAATTAGCGGAACAAGTTTCAATCCTTCGGTTTTTAACCCGTCACCAAGTACTTCCACTTATTTGGTTTATACCAAAGTTTCACCGCAAGGGTGTTTGGCAACAGATAGTATTTTGATGACCGTAAATGAAACACCAAATCTTGCCATTATATCAACAAGTGCTGATTGCAATGAAGCAAACGGTACTGCTTCCGTAACAATCTCCGGCGGAACACCGTCTTATACAAGTTACTGGTCGAACGGATCTACTTTTACTTCCATTTCCGATTTAGAGCCCGGACAATATTACTTCAACACAACAGATGCCAACGGATGTATCGCTGTGGCAGTGGCGTCGGTTGGATCAAACGGAATTACACTTTCAGAAACAGTAGCCAATGTTACCTGTAACGGCGCAGCAACCGGTGGAATTAACTTAACAGTTAACGGTTCAAATCCGCCATTCGTATATGCCTGGTCGAACGGTGCAACAACACAAGACCTGAGCAATGTTGCTGCCGGAACTTACGAAGTAACCATTACAGATGATAACGACTGTATTTCAACAGCAAGTTACAGCGTTCTGCAACCGGCGGCCATTTCCCTGAGTTCAGTAAACGCAACTCAACCGGCTTGTGGCGCATCAACGGGTACAGCTGCAACAGTATTCAACGGAGGATCACAACCGTATGATTATCATTGGGAAAACGCTTCCGGAACAACTATCGGGACCAATTCAGCAAGCATCAGCGGATTAGCTGCAGGATATTATTCTGTTGAAGTAACTGATGATGAAGGATGTGTTCACACTGAAAATATTTTGATTCAAAACCCGAACGGGCCACTGATCGTTTTAGACACTATAACGCCATCCGACTGTTCGAACAACGGAACAATTGATGTTATTGACATTTCAGGTTCTGCAACTTATTCATGGAGTAACGGTGCCTCTACACAAGATTTAACAAACGTGGCACCAGGAAACTATATTCTTGAAGCTACCTCGGGCAGTTGTGTTACTATGTTTGAGGCGGACGTTCCTGCAGCATTGCCGGAAGCTGTTGAGATCTGTTTGGTAACAGTAGATACTTTATTAAATACAAACCTGGTGGTTTGGGAAAAACCAGTCAGTTCAACTATAGATCATTTCAATATTTACCGTGAAACATCACAAGCCGGAGTTTACCAGTTAGCCGGTTCCGTTCCGTACGCAAATCTTTCTACTTACACTGATCCCGTTGCTTCTCCCTCTGTTCGTTCATGGCGTTATAAAATCTCTTCAGTTGACGGATGCGGTATTGAATCAGAATTAAGCGATAACCACAAAACAGTTCACCTGGTTATCAGCCACGGTTTAGGTTCGACATACAACCTCATTTGGGACAGCTATGAAGGTTTCAACTACACCCAATTCAAGATTTACCGACATACAGATGTTAATGACTGGGAATTATTGTCAACAATGCCAACAAACCTGTTCTCATATACAGATAATAATCCACCGTCAGAAAACGAATTGGAATACCTGGTAACAATTGATGCTCCTGACGACTGTTCGGCAACAAAATCTGCCCAGGACTTCAATACAACACGTTCGAATAAAGACCGTGCTGCCCTGGAAGGAATCGGCAGTGGTATTGAGGAATTGTTAGATGCACAAACAGTAATCTATCCTTCACCGGGGAATGGTTCTATAAATATCAGCAATGCCTCAAAAGAAATTTTCAGTGCAAGGTTATTAGATCATACAGGTCGTGTAATTGAAGAGTTCATCGTGAAAAAAGGCATAGAATCTTTTGATTTCAGCGGCTTATCTGCCGGAATGTATACCATCGCATTGTCTCAAAACGATGTAACTGTAAATAAACGTTTCGTGATCCAGAAATAACAGCTTTCATAGATTGATCTTTAAGGGAACTTCTCCAACTGGAAGAGTTCCCTTATTTTTTGATACAACCGGGAAACACTTTGTTAATTTTCATGTTGATTCGTTAAATCATTTTTTATTCAGGTTAAACATCCTATATTTAACCCATGAAATTCAGCGTGTTAACCTTTATTCTACTACAATGCTGTTCTGAATTACTAAGTCAAAACTTAGTATCTAATTACAGTTTTGAAACATATTCTACCTGCCCGAACACGGCAAGTCAGATTACTTATGCCACAGACTGGAACAATAGCAGAAATTCATTTGAATACCTGAATAGCTGTTCAAGCAGTACTTACGCTGATGTACCCACCAATTATTTCGGATACCAGGATGCTTCAACCGGTCAGGCTTATGCCGGAGGATTGATGTACGGATCCTTTGCCGGTTCATATCTCGCCGACTTACGTGAGTTTTTATACGTCCCGCTCACAACCCCGCTTACTATTGGAACAACATACTATGTTTCGTTTAAAGTAAGTCTTGCAGATAATTCAGAATACGCCATTAACAATATTGGCGCGCAATTTTGCTCAAGCTACAATTCCAACTTCCCGCTAAATAATCTGGCGCATGTTTATACAACTTCAGTAATTGCAGATAAAACCAATTGGGTGACAGTTCAGGGAAGTTTTGTTCCAACCGTTGCTTACAACGCCGTGATGTTCGGGAATTTTTTCACCGATGCAAACACAACCGTAACATTTGTCGGAAGTTCTGTAGACATTGGCTACAACGCATATTATTTATTCGACGATATATATATTGGTGAAACAGTGCCTCTTGCCGTGACATTGGAAGAGATCAGTGCAAAAAATGTCGGACAACAGAACATCCTTGACTGGAGAACGAGCAGCGAAGATCCGGGCGACTATTTTGAGGTGGAACGCAGTATAGACGGACAAACATTCAGCAAAATAAGTACAGCTGCTGCTACATTTCTAACAGGTGGAAATTACCAGTTTCAGGACAAAACCCCGGAACAGGGAACCAATTATTATCGTTTGAAAATGGTTGATGCCGACGGCAACAGCAGGCTGAGTAAAGTGGTTATGGCTGAAGTAAAAGAAGAACGGTTTGTACAAGCTTTTCCAAATCCGGTTTCAGATCGCCTGAATATTCAAACGAGCAGCGAAACACATGGTACAGGACTCATTACCATTACAGATTCCAGGGGAACAATTGTTCGCAGTGTTCTCCTAAATAACGGTTGCGTGTCAATAGAAATGCAAGGGCTGGCTTCCGGTTATTATTTGCTTCATTTTCAGGACGATCTCCTCAGCGAAACGTTGCAGATAGTTAAAAAATAACCCGTTTTCACCTGGCTGTACGGCCAAATCAATCTTCAACTTACTAAATTCCGCCGGGGTATACAATTGGTTTATTGCCTTTATTTATCAACCGTGTAACTGTCAATAAGTTTGGCCGTTGTTTTGTAAGATGCTTTTGCAATTAAAGTACCTTAAACCAAACTCTTCAATGATGGTTAAAAAATTGAAAATCTTTGTACTTGACACGTCAGTACTGTTACACGACCACCAGGCGATCATGCATTTCGGTAAAAATGATGTAGCAATTCCAATTACGGTTTTAGAAGAATTGGATAAATTTAAAATTGGTAACGACACCAAAAATTTCTCGGCGCGTGAAGTCATACGTTTTATCGATCGGCTTTCGGTAACAAAAGGATTGCAAAAATGGATTCCACTTGGTTCGGAACACGGAAACTTCAAAGTGGTGCTGGATGCAAAACCGAAAACTGCAGATGCTGAAGAAACATACGGGTCAGGAAAAAACGATCATAAGATCATAAACTCAACACTGCACCTTCACGAATCAGAAAAAACCCGCGAGGTAGTTTTAATTACCAAAGACATCAACCTGCGCATTAAAGCAAAGGCCTTGGGGCTGAATTCCGAAGATTATGAAACCGGAAAAGTAGACGACCGGGAATTACAGTCTTCATCTACAAATACAGTAGAAGGCGTAGATTCTGATGTAATTAAAACACTTTTCCTGAAAGGAAGTGTAGAAGAAGACGGTATTCTTGGCGACCAAAAAGTAGCCAACGGATACTACATTCTTAAAAATGGAAAATCTTCTTCATTGGCCTATTATAACCCAATGAACGATCAACTGGAACGGGTTGAAAAAGAATACACCTCCGGAATTAAGCCTAAAAACGCGGAACAAGCCTTTGCTGTGAATGCATTGATGAACAATGACATCAAACTGGTTGCGCTGCAAGGTGTTGCCGGAACAGGAAAAACATTATTGGCCCTTGCTGCAGCTTTGGAACAGCAAAAGCTTTTTCAGCAGATCATTCTTGCACGACCGTTAGTTCCGCTTTCGAATAAAGAAATCGGTTATCTGCCCGGTGATGCGAAAGACAAAATAAGCCCGTACATGGAACCGCTTTGGGACAACCTGAAATTTATCAAATCGCAGTTTGGTGAGAACGAGAAAAAGCACAAGAGCATTGTAGAAATGGAAGAAAGCGGCAGAATACTCATTACTCCGCTCGCTTTTATCCGCGGACGAAGCTTATCCAATATTCTCTTCATTGTTGACGAGGCGCAAAACCTGACTCCACACGAAGTAAAAACAATTATCACACGAGCCGGGGAAGGAACCAAAATTGTATTTACCGGCGATGTGCACCAAATTGACACTCCTTACCTGGACGAGTACTCTAACGGATTAGCGTATTTGATCGATCGTTTGAAAGGTCAGCAACTGTTCTCTCATGTTCGGCTGGAAAAAGGAGAACGTTCCGAACTGGCCAATTTGGCAAATGACTTGTTGTAAGGACAGGTCGCGACCTGTCCTTACAAATCATGAAACCGTTGCACCACGTCCAACGGTTTTATGATTATCTTTGCCCTTCATAAATTGGCAACATGTTTAGAACACAAACCTGTGGGGAATTAAGAGCTTCACATATCGGACAAGAAGTAACTTTAGCGGGTTGGGTGCAGCGCTCACGCGATTTAGGCGGAATGACTTTCGTTGATTTACGGGATCGTTACGGAATAACTCAATTAGCTTTTAACCTTGAAGATGATTCCGAATTGTGTTTGCAAGCCCGTAAATTGGGTCGCGAATTTGTGATTCAGGCAAAAGGACTGGTCATAGAGCGCTCAAGTAAAAATGCCAATATGTCCACCGGTGATATCGAAATCAAAGTTACCGGACTAACCGTTTTGAACGCAGCAAAAACGCCACCGTTTACCATTGAAGATAATACCGACGGCGGCGAAGAATTACGCGCACAATACCGCTACCTGGATTTAAGAAGAAACCCGGTGCAGGACAAATTGCGTTTGCGAAACCAGGTGGCTCTTGAAACCAGAAAATATCTGGACGCTCAGGGATTCTGGGATGTTGAAACACCTTATTTGATCAAATCAACTCCGGAAGGAGCACGCGATTTCGTTGTTCCATCCCGTATGAATCAGGGTGAATTTTATGCCTTGCCACAATCTCCTCAAACCTTCAAACAGTTGTTAATGGTTTCCGGTTTCGACCGTTATTACCAGATTGTGAAATGTTTCCGCGATGAAGATTTGCGTGCCGACCGTCAGCCTGAGTTTACTCAAATTGACTGTGAAATGGCATTTGTGGAACAGGAAGATATTCTAAACACCTTTGAAGGAATGATCAAACATTTGTTCGAAATCGTAAAAGGTGTGAAGTTCGATGGAGCCTTTCCAAGAATGGATTATGCAGATGCGATGGCGAAATATGGTTCCGATAAACCGGATATCCGTTTTGATATGATCTTCACAGATCTGAAAGCATTGAGTTCAGGAAAAGATTTTGTGGTTTTCGATTCGGCTGAAGCCGTAATTGGAATTGCAGTTCCCGGAGCAAGCGAATACACACGCAAACAATTAGACGAGATTACCGAATGGGTGAAACGCCCGCAAATTGGTGCAAAAGGATTGGTTTACGTAAAATGTAATGCCGACGGAACATACAAAAGCTCTGTAGATAAATTCTACGACGAAGCAGCGTTAAAAGCCTGGGCAGAAGCAACCGGTGCAAAAGCAGGAGATTTGATTCTTGTTTTAAGCGGTGACCTTGACAAAACGCGCAAGCAAATGAATGAATTGCGTTTACGCATGGGAACCGAACTTGGGTTACGCGATCCCGAAGTTTACAAACCATTGTGGGTATTAGATTTCCCGCTTTTGGAATGGGACGAAGACAATGCTCGTTATCATGCCATGCACCACCCGTTCACATCCCCGAAACCGGAAGATTTCGATTTGATTGCAACCGATCCGGGAAAAGTACGCGCGAATGCCTACGATTTAGCAGTAAACGGTGTTGAACTTGGTGGTGGATCAATTCGCATTCACGACAGGGATTTACAGGCACGCATGTTCGAATTGCTCGGATTTACTCCGGAGCAGGCACAGGAACAATTCGGATTCTTAATGAATGCATTTGAATTTGGTGCTCCGCCACATGGTGGTTTAGCCTTCGGATTAGATCGTTTGGTTGCTACAATGGGCGGATCCGACACGATCCGTGATTACATCGCATTCCCTAAAAACAACAGCGGAAGAGACGTAATGATTGATGCTCCTTCGGCAATTGATGAAGCCCAGTTGAAAGAACTTGGGATTAAACTATAGAACTTCAGAGATATAAAATAACGAATCCGCCTCATCCCGAAGATCTGGCGGATTCGTTGCTTTCAGAATTTACCTATTTTCGAGAAATTCATTTCCCATGAAGATCATTCTGCTTTCCTTTTTACTGCTTCCAATAATTGCTTTTAGCCAGGAGAAAGTCAGCCTCAATGAGAAGAAACGTTCGGCCATTGTAGTAAATATCAGTGATCTTCTGATAGATTACTATGTCTTTCCCGACACGGCTGTGAAGATGAGCAATTACATTCAGCACAGATTAAAATCCGGAGCTTACAATAAAATTACAGACCCGGTTGCATTTTCCGATGCACTTACTGTTGATCTGTATTCCGTTTATCACGACGGTCACATGCTGGTTCAATATGCACCGCAGCAAATTCAAAATACATCAACACTACAAACTGAACCCGAAGAAGATCCTTTGAGACGGATCAAACAAGCCAATTTCGGATTAAAAAAGGTGGAAGTTCTGAACGGGAATATCGGTTACATTCAAATGGATCACTTTTGGGCAGATACTATTTACGGGAAAGAAACGCTGAAAGCAACACTTCAATTTGTATCCAATTCCAACGCGGTTATTATTGATCTAAGAGATTGTGGCGGCGGATCGCAGGAAACTGTAAAGCTAATCTGCGGGTATTTCCTCAAAGAATCTACTCATATCAACGACATGTTTGACCGGGCCGCAAACACAACAACTGCGTATTGGACAAAACCAGATAGCACATTCACAAAGATGAATGACATACCACTTTATATCTTGACCAATAACAAAACCTTTTCTGCCGCGGAAGAATTTTGCTATGATCTGCAAAACCTTCAAAGAGCAACAATTATTGGAGAAACAACAGGTGGCGGTGCACATGGAACTTTTTCGCAGGATGCGGGAAACGGATTCCGTTTATCAATTCCATACAGCACTGCGATCAATCCGGTTACCAAAACAAGCTGGGAAAAGATTGGTGTTAAACCGGAAATAGAAGTCGCTTCAGACAACGCCCTGGAAACAGCAGAATCACTCATTTTTCAAAATCTCATTTCGAAAGCTTCAGATTCCAGTGAGATCTTTGCTTTAAACTGGGACCTGGCACTACTCCAAACCATTAATCATCCTGTTTCACTTGATTCCACCACATTGAAAAGTTTTGCCGGTATTTATGGAGATCGTACATTTACTTTCGAAGCCGGAAAATTATATTACCAGCGTTCAGGCAGACCAAAATTCGAATTGGAAGCCATGTCAGATACCTTATTCAAAGGGAAAGGCAATCCCTATTTCAAATTGGAATTTCTTAAAAATGATTCCGGATTGGTTTACAAAGTAATTGCCTATTACCAGGATGGCAGAGTCGAATCATCGGAACGCACAGAATAATAAGATTATCGGATTTTCAATTCGGCCGTTTTAACAAGATTTAGTTTAATGCCTTCAATTCAAAATTCCCAAACGGGATATTCCGATTATTTTTGTGCTCACTCAATTTTGAAACGTTGCCATGGAGAGGAGTAAAATAATTCATTACCATATTTATAAACTCATTCTCATTTCTTTGCTTGTCGGTGTTCTGGGTTCCGTAATGGCGTTTTCTCTTAAGCACCTGACAGAATATTTCCAGGAGAATATCTTCAGACTTGCAAGTGAAAACAACTCGTTGCTATTTATTTTGCTGCCAACAGTCGGAATAACGTCTATTTACTTTTTGCGGAAATATTTGTTCCAAAAACGCAGGAATAAAGGAATTACAGAAATTTATAAAACCCTGGACCAGCGAAAAGATCACCTGCAGTTTTTCAAAATTCCATCACATTTCCTGAATGGATTTCTAACCGTCATTTTCGGCGGCTCAACCGGAATAGAGGTTTCAACAGTTGTTGCTTCTGCCACTGTCGGAAATATGGCTTACGAACGCGAATTTTCGGCAAAAATGTATAAGCGCGAACTAATATGTGCCGGAGTAACGGCCGGGGTTGCAGTTCTATTTACCAGTCCGGTTGTCGGTTGGCTCTTTGCCATGGAAGTAATTGCCAGGAAAACACGAAAAACACTTGTTATCAGCTGTACCGTTTCTGCATTAGCAGCATGGGCTTTCATATACTTTTTCGATAATCAACCCTTGTTTCATTTTAGAATAGAAACCTGGAACTGGTATGCGCTTCCGTTCTTTTTGATCCTTAGCTGCCTCGGAGGATTGCTGGCGGTTTATTTCACCTTGCTGGTAACACGAATGAAAGCACTTTTTTCAAAAATCTCCAACAACTTCCTCCAGGTAAATATTGGGGCCGTGACCGTTGGACTTTTGATTTTAGCTTTTCCCATTCTTTACGGAGACAGTTATCACGGCTTAAAAGAGCTTTTTGAAAAAGTACTTTCAGCTCAAAATATTTCTATTGTATTGCTGATCTTCCTGATTCTGCTGAAACCATTGGTTGCATCCCTAACGCTGGGTGCCGGCGGAGATGGCGGAGTGTTTGCCCCAAGCATTGTAGCCGGTGCATTCATGGGCTTGCTGGTGGCTCAGGTAGGTAATACTTATTTCGACCTGGATTTAATTCCAGTGAACTTTGCATTAGTTGGTATCGCAGCAACTTTATCAGCAGCTATTTATGCCCCGTTCACAGCATTGGTGCTCGTGTGCAGTCTCACGCCAAACGGTTACGTTCTGTTTTTCCCAATTCTTATCGGAAGTTTTACCGCGCAATATATTTCCAAAAAAATACTGCCGTATAACGTTTATACCTATGATTTTTATCTCGCAACGAAAAATGGAAAATAATCAACGGCAGTTGTTTACCTGTTGCATAAAAGGACATCTGGATATATGAAAATTGATTATAAAAAGTTTTTCTCTTTATGTCTGGTGCTTTGTGCTTTGAGTAATAGTTTCTCCCAGGGAAATACAACTTTCCCGGAATCATGGGATAAAACACGAAATCTCAGAGGCAATAACGGACAGGTTTTAGCGTGGACTCATAGAACCGATACAAGCCGCAACTTCAGTTATAAAACCTGCATTATACTTTCAATAATTGAAGATTCACTTGGTAATAGCAAATACTATATCAAAGAAGAATATTCAACCGACAAAAAATTTAAAACTTGGAATACCGCATCTATACATTACGGACCAAAACCCGGAGAAATGTTCGGTTTTCATGATCTTCACATTGAATCATTTGAAACGAAACCAACGCTTGAAGAAATCACAACCCTTCTTGATCGTTGGATGTATCATCTGAACGAAGAAGGTTGGGTTACCCATGAATCTGGTGTAGACGAAGAACTGTGGATGAAATATTTCGGTTTTGTTTGGCAGGATCAGAAGTGAAAAAAGACTGACAATCAACCTGCGTAAGGGAAAAACACGATTTGCTTCCTAAAATCTTCTGTAAAAATTTCATTTTGAAGAAGAATTTTTCGTATTTTCAAAATGAAATTTAATTTCAGAATGAAAAAACTGACAGGGTCTTCCGTTTTTGAACGCAGTTTACTCGTAATCATGGCATTGCTCCTGGTGCTTGTATGCTTTACGGGAGGATGGGTCTATAACCGTCTTTCTCAGATCACCGATCGTGAGCAGCCCAATGATAATCAGGTGAGCCGGCGTTCGTTGGTGGCCGATTTAAACAACAACCTGCTGAAAGCTGATAATCTTACCTATACTTTCCTGTTCGAAGGAAATTACATTGCCCAGTTTCAATTCGACGGACTCAAAGAACGGACATTCGATAAGTTAAGCGGACTTCACGCATTCCGGAAAGAGGATAAGCCATACCAAAAGCAGGTTGAGGAGCTAATTTTACTGATAGAGCAGCGTTTTGAAAACCAGGAGGCATTGATGGCTATCCAGAATGAAAACCGGGTAGACGAAACGATGAATCTGGTGTTTGATGAGGTGAAAAACACAAAAACCCCGCTTCCTGTGCAGGAACCGAAACCTGCAGCTGAAGAAAAACGCAGACTATTTAAGAAAAAGAAGGAAAAAGAAGCTGAGAAACCTGTCGTAAATCCATTGCTTATCGCAGAACAGAATAAGCGGCAGATCAATTCAAACCTTCGTTTTGTTCAGGAACAGGTTGTTTCTAAAGAAGACTCGGAAAACGCACTGAAGCTGGAATTGGAACAGAGTAATAACATGCTTTCAAAGAAAATCAATGAACGCTTTCGGATGATAGTTCTGGCTGATAAATTAGACCTGGAGCGCGAAACTGCACAAGCCAAAGAAGCTGCTAAAGAAACGAATCAAATTATTTTACTATTTCTCCTCATTTCCGTTTTACTCATGACCTTCATGACCTGGTTAATGGTAACACTTTTCCGGAAAACCCGATTAGCAAACTCACATCTACTTGCCGCTAAGGAAAAAAGCGATCAGCTGACCGAGGTCAAATCGCGTTTCCTGGCAACTATGAGTCATGAGATCAGAACGCCGTTAAATGCTATTTCCGGCTTTTCCGACCAGTTGTTTTACGAAAAACTCTCCGATTCCAATCACCATAAGGTAGATATCATACGTTCATCGGCACGACATTTAGAACAAATTACCAATGAGGTGCTTGATCTTTCACGTTTGGAGCGAGATCATATACAACTGGAACAAATTCCGTTCAACCTGAAAAAAGAGCTGATCTCGGTTAAAGAACAATTCGGGTTTCAACTTGAACAGCGCAAGAATCATATTGAATTTGAGGGCGAATTAAAAGATTGGGTTGTTAACGGTGATCCGCTTCGTTTTCGGCAGATGCTTATAAACCTCATTGGGAATGCCAACAAATTCTCAGAAAACAGTCCAATAATTCTTCAGGTTAAATGGAAAGAAACAAAAGACAATTTAGAACTAACTATTTCGGTAAAAGACAACGGCATCGGGATTCCGAAAAACCGGTTACAGAACATTTTTGAACCGTTCGAACAAGCTGACGGTTCCGTGGCACGCAGATTCGGCGGAACTGGTCTGGGGCTGAGTATTACCAGGTTGATCGTGGAGAAGATGGATGGCTCAATTTCAGTTAAAAGCCAGGAAGGGAAGGGAACCAGTTTTACCATTAAACTAACTTTGCCGTTTTCTGAAACTCTTGTGAAAGAACCAACTAAAACCAAAACAGATTTCTCTTTTCTTCACGACAAAACTATATTACTCGTTGATGACGAACCGTTCAACAGATTATTATTAAGATCTATCTTCGATGGTGTAAAAATGAATTTACTTGAAGCGGGAAATGGAGTTGAAGCCTTTGAGCTCATCAAAAACAACAATATTGATATTGTACTACTAGATGTACAAATGCCTGAAATGGACGGAAACGAACTGGTAGCTAAGATTTCCGAACACAACGCCCATGAAGACCTGGTGGTGGTTGGTTTGACAGCAGCTTTAGATGATACAACCCGAAAGAAAATGCTTTTGGAAGGCTGGACAGAGGTATTGACCAAGCCTTTAGATCCGGAAGAACTCAGTGAAGTATTACACCGGTTAACAGATAACGCACAACCCAAAAACACAATGGACCAAACAAATTTTGACAGTTTAAAAAAACTCTGTAACAACAATCCCAATATTTATAAAGATCTTCTCGAAACATTTATCACATCTACAGAAAATGGAAAAATAGTTCTGCAGGAGCTGCTGAAAGCGCAAAACTGGAAACAAATCGGTGAAAAAGCTCATCAACTGTCTTCACCTTTCAAACATGTAGATGCCATGAAATGCTATTCCACGTTAAAGGAAATAGAGCGAATGGGGAAAGATGAAGCTGATCCGGCGAAAATCCGCAAACTGATCGAAACTTTTATGGAAGACAGCGAAAGTGTTATTGAACAAACCCAACAAGAAATAAACACACTACAATGAACGATAATCCAAACCAAAAAATCTTCGTAGTTGAAGACAACGATTGGTACCAGCGTCTGTTGGTTCATACAATCTCTATGAACCCCGATTACGAAGTACAGGCTTTTTCTACAGCTAAAGATCTGCTTGAAAAGTTAGATGAATCCCCTGATCTCATAACGATTGATTACCGCTTACCTGATAGTACCGGTGAAGAATTGCTTAAAACCATTTTGGAACGTATTCCCGGAATCCAGGTAGTGGTCATTTCCGAACAGGAAGAAATTGAAACCGCTGTCAGCTTATTGAAACTAGGAGCGTACGATTACATTGTAAAAGGAAACGATATCCAGAATCGTTTATTGAACACCCTGGCGAACGCCCAGCAAAAAGCCAAACTTCTGAGAAGAATAGAGCGATTGGAGCAGGAAGTTCAGACGAAATATAATTTCGATGATACCATTATTGGTCAAAGCTCGAAGATGCAGCGGGTTTATACGCTTCTTCAGAAAGCAATCAATAATAATATAACAGTATCTATTTCAGGAGAAACCGGAACAGGGAAGGAAGTTATTGCAAAAGCGATCCATTACAATTCCGTTTATAAGAATAAACCGTTCGTTGCTATTAATATGGCAGCTATTCCCAAGGAATTGTTCGAGAGTGAATTATTTGGTCACGAAAAAGGTTCATTTACCGGTGCCAGCTCAACCCGCATCGGGAAATTTGAGGAAGCCGACGGAGGAACACTGTTCCTGGATGAAATAGGCGAAATGGACCTGGTTTTCCAGGCGAAACTTTTGCGCGTATTGCAGGAACGGGAAATTACACGTGTGGGCAGCAACAAAGTATATAAGTTCAACTGCCGGATTATTGTTGCAACGCACAAAAATTTACTGCAGGAGGTGAAAGACGGTAATTTCCGTGAAGATTTGTACTATCGCCTTTATGGTTTGCCAATTGAACTTCCTCCGCTCCGTGAACGTGAGAAAGACATTTTCCTGCTTACAAAAAGTTTCATAGATCGTTTTTGTGTAGAGAATAACTTCGGGCCTAAGAAACTAAGCTCTGAGGCTCAAAACAAACTTCTGGCTTATCCGTGGCCGGGAAACATCCGCGAATTGAAATCAGTTGTTGAGCTTTCTGTTGTAATGTCGATGGGTGAAACCATTGAGGCCGATGATATTGTTCTTGCAAACAGTGATGTGCTGGCAGGAATTATGGGTGAAGAAATGAGCTTGCGCGCTTACAACCGAAGAATTGTACAGCTCTTTTTGGATAAATACAGCAACAACACGAAGCTGGTAGCTGATAAACTTGATATTGGCCAAACAACTATTTACCGTATGCTAAAAGAAGAAGAAGATTGACACTTTCAGCCACGGATGACTCAGTGCTAGAAAGTGGAAATACCCCTGTTATTTTGCGAGAAACAATAGAATTTACACCAGATTCTTTTCAAAATGAAAATATTTTTTTCAAAATGAAAAGAATTTAGAAAAACACCAAAAGTTAAACAGCTGATAAACAACGTTTTTTGTTCAAATCCTTTTTTGGCACATTCTTTATAATAGAATACGCACTGAAATGCTAAAACGTAACAGGAAATAACACTCTCCTGATAGTCGGTTAAGTTTGATTCGCCTCAGGCGGATGGTGAATTTAGACGGCAGGAGATGGGTTTCACCAACAAAGATTCAAAACGTTGACTTTGATGTTTTTGCAGCAGAACAATGGGTAAAGCAAGAAGTAAGCAGTTTGACTGAAACATCAGTTTAGCTTAATTTATGGTTTCGTGGGTTTGAAAAAAAGACTTTGAGTTACAGTTTTGGTCAAACTGCTTATACTTCCGGAATACCCTTTCAATAGTGATAATAAGACTTTAGGTCCAAAAAGATACTATCGATGAACATGCTAATGGTTAGGTATTAGGTTAGGTATTAAGGTATGATTTACAGTTGATGCATGACAGAGATAGTATTATAGTGTGTTAGTCTAAAACCCTCGTAAATACAGGTTTACGGGGGTTTTTAAATTTTAACTGATAGTTCTTGGAACTATTACACAGTAAAGGGATACGGAATATTCACATGAATTACCGCTCCTCTCCACATTCACAAAAAGACGAGAATTATTTTTCTCGTCTTTTTTGGTTATATCCCTTCCGTAACGTATCTTTCTTTACTGCTTAATAATCGGAGCAACTAATAAAAGCCGCTATGAAAAAACTAATTGTTCTTGCCATTCCCGGCATAGGGACGAAACAACAGTATTTCTCAAAACCCCTGGCAGACGATATTCGCAAGCACGCCAACGGCCACGAAATGTTAGATCATTTACACGTTGTTGAACTTCTTCCCTTTAAAGAATCCATGTCGGACCAAAATCAACGTAATCTTTTTGACCGGTTCGACTCGCATTATGACCTGGGCGGGATATTCAGTTTGCGCAAATTCGTAATGTATGCTTTCGGCGATGCGCTTACCTTCGAACGTAACTCTTCTGAACTTGATTCACCTTACAGAATTACACACCGCTATCTTCGGAATGAGTTTAAACGCGTAACGGAAATTCTTGATGAAAACCCGGGGTCGCGTCTTGCCATTGTAGCCGGCTCATTGGGCGTTCATGTATTATCAACCTACATTTGGGATGCAGATCACAACCTGGGCATTTTCCATGATCATCATGCCGATAGAACAGAGAACCTCCGGAATTTGGATTATCTCGCTTCCATTGGCTGCAACATTCCACTGTTCGTATCCGGTTACGAGGAAAGCCAGATCTTCGCTTTTGATAAGCGGAACATTCATTTCGAATGGGATAATTTCTACGACAAGAACGACGTACTGGGCTGGCCATTGCAGCATTTGAGTTTAACCTACAATGCACTGGTGACAGATCACGAGATCAACACCGGTTTATATATCGGATCACATGTTCGCTATTGGGACGACAATGATTTCACCAAGCCGCTCACCCGGAAATTGATAGAACTCTACAATTCATAATTGCGAATTACTAACGTCGAATTACGAATGAATTGATTTATCTAAAAAAGATCACAAATTCGAATGTCTAACGTGTTCTAAAAACAACCAGTAATTAGCCATTGACTTTCCAGGCGATGACCACCACTTCGATCAAAGCACCGAGCGGAAGAGCTGTTACGGCATACGCAGCACGTGTAGGACGGTGTTCTCCGAAAATTTCGGCATAATAACCGTTCACTTCTTGAAATCATTGATGTCCTGAAGCAAAACATTCGCGTACGTCACATCATTTAATGTACAGCCCGTTTCCGCCAAAACAGCTTCAATATTTTTAAAAACCTGGCGCGTTTGTGCTTCCAGTCCTTCAACCAATGAATTTGTTACCGGATCTAATCCTACCTGGCCGGACAAAAAAACCGGAACTCCGGCATTTACAGGAACCATTCCCTGTGAATATGGACCTACGGCTGCAGGTGCGTTTGTGCTGTGTAATATTTTCATATTGAAGATTATTAAATGTTAAGACCAAAGACGCATTAGGTTGCACTTTGTTTCGCAATAATTTTCCAAAACAATTTCGGAAGGAAACGTTTTAATGTTACCGCTTTAATTTCTTTATTTCCGATCAAAATTTCGCGTTTTTGTTTAGAAACTGCTTTCAACATTTGTCGAACACATTCGTCGACTGGCATACCTGTAGCCTGGTTGTGATCCATTTCACCGTGTGCTTTTCCATCCTTGCCCAAAGCACTCATAGAAATAGGCGTATTGATTTTTCCGGGACAAGCAATTGTAATGTGAATATTGTTTTTTGCCTCTTCCAAGGCCAGGCTTTCGAAAAAACCATGTAAAGCATGCTTCGAAGCACTGTAAGCCGACCGCAGGTAGAAACCGAACTTTCCGGCAATACTGGAAACGGCAATGATATGTCCGCTTTTCTGCGCCTGCATAATTGGGAGAACTGCTTTTGTCAGGGCCACCGTTCCAAAGTAGTTTACTTCCATGATTTTGCGATCAATTTCCAGCGCAGTTTCCGAAGCCTCGGCACGCTGACTGATTCCACCGCAATGAAAAACGAAATCGATCCGGGAAACCTGTTTGATCACTTCATCAACAACAGACTGAATATTGGAAGTGTTTTCCAGATCAAGCGGACAAACCACGTGTTCCGTAACATTGGGCAGAGTAGATTTCAAATCAAGCAATTTCGCTTCACTACGCGCTGAAAGAATGATACGCATTCCTTGCCGTGCAAGCTGTTTACACAATTCTTCACCTATTCCGGAAGATGCCCCGGTGATCCAAGCTACTTGTTTCATATTGCAAAGATGGAAAAGATTTCTTTATGGTGTATGAGAAGGAACAGTGCGCAGGATTACAAATTCTGCACTGCTGGTTTGCTTAAGGATCAGCCTCCTAAATCAATTTTAACCGGAACATCAAAAGTGAACCAGAATCATTCTTCCAAAATAAACAATACCAAACTTCGTTATTTAACAAACTCATTTATTATGAAAGCCATCTTTTTTATTTGCTGTTTACCTTTTCTTGCTGTTGCACAAAACCCGAATAGAAATGTCTCACTAATTGGCGGTGTTGAATATAGAGAATTGCGAACCTATGCCTGGAATCTTGAGGCTAACTATAATCATACACTAACAAAACACCCGAAATGGTCTTTTGAAAGAGGGTTGAATTTCAGTGTTCTCGAATACAACGCCGATCCTGCTTACACGTTTGATACTACGCTCGAACAACAGACTTACGGCGAAGTTTATTATCCCAATGGCCCCAATGACCTCTATTATGGCAAAAAAGAGCACCTCGAATATTCAAGACTATGCATGTTTCGTCTCCAAAGCGGATTGAACAGAACTTTCATTCAACGCGAAAAACTGACGTTCTCAGTTGGACTAAACGCCATTCTGAATCTAAAACTTGGTGAACGTCAGGTTGGAAGAACCGTGTGGATTCCTTCAGAGCCATCAAACACTTATAAAATTGAATACTCCAAATTCAACCGAAAAACAGCACAAGCAATCGGGATAACCATTGAACCTCATGTAGACCTGGGTATTCGCCTAAATGAGAAAATCTGGTTTACTTCGAGATTGGCTTATTATGTTCTTGATCGACCGCAGTTGAATGTAGGGTGCTCATATAGATGGTAAAAACCGAACTACCTGTTAAATTTTACAAACTGTAACGTGTGTTCTTCACTGTTGTTGTTTCTTTAAAAGAAAAATGCGGAAACTAAAAGTTGCTGTGCTTTCACCTATTGCATGGCGCACTCCACCCAGGCATTATGGTCCATGGGAACAAATGGCATTCAACATAGCAAAAGGTCTTTCGGATTTGGGGCATGAAATAACACTTTACGCAACCGCTGACTCTGTTTCACCGACCAAACTCGAAGCCGTTGTAGCCCGGGGATATGAAGAAGATAATACCATTGATGCCAAAGTAGCGGAATGTTTACATATCAGCCATCTGATGGAACATGCAGACGAATACGATATCATTCACAACCATTTTGATTTCCTTCCTCTCACATGGTCAAGACTGATCCGCACACCCATGGTTACTACTATTCATGGCATTTCGAGTGAAAAGATTCTTCCGGTTTACGAAAAATACAATACTCACGTACACTACGTTTCTATCAGCAACGCCGATCGGAAACCAACACTGAATTACGCTGCAACTGTTTATAACGGTATCGATGCAGATGCATTCCGGCTGAATAGCATTCCTAAAGATTATCTTCTGTTTTTTGCGCGAATCTGCCGGGAAAAAGGCACTTGTGAAGCAATTGATATAGCACGTAAATCAAACAAAACGCTGATCATAGCAGGCATTATACAAGACGCTGATTACTTCCATGAATACGTAGAACCGTTCATTGATAACATGAATGTCCAATACGTGGGACCGGTTGGCCCTGAACAACGAAACGAACTGCTTGGCAACGCACAGGCGCTTCTGCACCCAATACACTTTGATGAACCGTTTGGCTTAAGTGTTGCTGAAGCAATGCTCTGTGGTACACCTGTAATTGCTTTCAGAAGAGGCTCAATGCCTGAACTCATTCAGGATGGCAGAACAGGATTTCTGGTAAAGAATGTGGCAGAAGCTGTACAAAAAGTAAAAGAACTTCCCCGGATCTCCCGGGAATATTGCAGAGAATGGGTTCTATCGAAGTTCAGTGTAACTCAAATGGCAAAAAACTATGAAAGTTTATACTTTGATATTTTGGAAGAACGGGGAAAACATAAGGCCTAAAGTAAATGACGAATGCGGCTGTCTTAGAACCGGCATCGAAAGGAAAAGCGTTATGGCTTTAAATCCCCTTCCAATCCATCGTCCGTCTTCTTACCTGTAATCGCGCCAATCAGCATACCTACCATCTGAACAGCTTTGCCGTGCTTACTATCCCAGTAATGTCCTTCTGTCGGCGTAAATCGGATAATTGTTAAATTCGGATCCTCTTTTCCTTCAAACCACGTATTGGCAATAGCTGTATAAAGCTCGTCAATCTGTTTTTGATCATGATAGGTCTTTGCCATACCAAACAAACTCATGTACTCGTTGTCGCCGTCATTTGAAAATGTGATGAGCATCTCAGATGACTTTTGCAGTTCCGCATTTGTACTGGAGCGGCGATCGCTAAAAAATAATAATTCACCTTCATCTGTAACTTTTTGCGGCGACATTGGCCTAACTGCACATGGTCTATTGTCCAATGCTGTCATCATCAAACAGCTTCGACCGTGGTTTACAAGTTCTTTGATCTTATCAACGGCAGCCTGGCCGCTTAAATTTTCTTTTGCATTTTCATTGGTACCCATATCCAAAATCTTTTACATCAAGTTATGTAGAACTTTTTGGCGATCAAAACCATTGTGGTATTTATATAAAATATAAGTGGAAATGTGATAAGGCTTTGAAGGCTCGAAAGGTTATTTGTTTTATTTTATGAGAATCAAACCCGGGTCCAATGCTAAAAACAACGAATTATTAACTACTTAAATTCTTCAGCATAGCATACAGAATCCTCGACAATTCATCTGCCTTCTTCAAAAAAGAGTTAAAGATTGTCTCATCAATTAATTGTTGATCATTCAAAATATCGAAAACCGCAGCTCACTCGAAAACAGAGCCTCTTGCAACAACAAAAAAGTTGCGTCGATCTGGTTTAGAAAACCTGCCGGAACCTTCTGCTATGTTTAAAGGAATACTGAAAGAAGCTCTAGACAATTGGTCTTTTGTAGTCTTATCAGGATTAATTGTAGTTATTAATTGTTTCGTTTCTAAATGAAAGATTTTAGCCTTTTTGTAAACTTCAAGATTTTGGAATTCAAACATAATAGTGGTTTTAAGTTCTAACTTGAAGATAGAAATATTTTCAAAAACAGAACGACGATCGATTCCTCATTCTCATTCTGTTTCTCGCTTTCAAAAAAATGGCTGAAGAAAGAGTGAGAAGGAGAGCGAGAATGAAGACAACAAAAAAACGGCTGCGAAGAATCTTCACAGCCGTTTTTTTGTTGGTACCTCGGGCCGGAATCGAACCGGCACACCCGAAAGTACAGGATTTTGAATCCAGCGCGTCTACCAGTTCCGCCACCGAGGCATTTGTGTTATTTGCTGTCCGACTGACAGCTCCACTTACCGATGTAAGCGGGTTCAACGCCTGTGCCATAGCTTCGGCGAGGGCACAAAAATAAGTCATTATTTCAATGTTGCAAGAACTTAGATTAAAAAAAGTACTTATTTGATCAATTTAACGGTTCTTTTTCCAGCAGATGTCTTCAATTCCAGCCAATAAAGTCCTGATCTCAAAGATTCGAGATTATTGAGCGTGTACATTCCGTTGCTATAATCCGAAGTTGTTTGAACTTCAGTTGCCACTACTCTACCCGATGCGTCGATCAAAGTAAGCGTTAAATCGCTGTCAAAAGCTTCAGGTGTTTCAATCGTAATTGACGAAATAAACGGATTCGGGAACACGTCTACATTGAAATTCAATTCGTTTAAACCAGCCATGCTGCACCCAGCCAATGTTCCGGGCATATTTTCATCCAGCCATGCCATGCGACGGTCGTACCAATCTTTTAAACGCAGCACTTCCTGCGCATAAGTTGCACTTGGGGCCTGAACTTCCGGTGTTCCTGTTGCCTGACCCAAATGTCCCCAAACTTTGTAATGCCAAACCTGACTTTCCGCAACCTGGTTCGCAACCGAATCAATTGCAGCATGGATCTGCTCATTGCTCCAAATTGATCTTCGCAGATCTTCATACCGACAACGGACCTGATTGGCAAAAAGTGTGTCTTGCAGCAAACGAATGTACCAGCCAGGAGCATCCACGTCCTGATCGCACTCACCATAGATGAACTGGGATCCGTCTTCAGATCCATTCCACATGTCTTTTTGCGACCAGTCAAAATCCCAAACCGGACCGGCTTTTAATTTTCGAACCGTTCCATCAGTTTTATCCTTGTCTTTGGAGAAATAGCGGCTTTTCTTAAATCCGTCGCCGTTTCGCGTGACTTCGTTTACCAGGAAATAATCTACAAAACTTCCGTCTCCGATGTAAGCCCGATAACCTAATGTCGGATCATCGAAATCTGTTCCGTACAACGCATCTTCAAAATCATCAATGTAGTCGTGAATGTATGTTGTTTGCTGTGGCATCAGATCTTCCAGTTTTGGTTCTACATGTACCATGTGAATATCCAGCCCCGGGTAACCGATAGGCGAATGATTCAAAAGCCAGGAATTCGAATTGTCCCAGTAATCGAATTTCAAAATATATCCGCCGCTCACTTCGGGATAAGTAATTTCCGTTGGTTCGAGCTTGTCAATATCTATTCGGCTGCCATCACGCTTGATCTTTTCACAGAACAGGTAAATTCCATGGTATTCTCCGTTCATAACTACATCAACCAATTGCGAACGAACCGAATAATGGCCCATCGTATCGAACCAGGAGAACGGCAGAATATTGCGTGCAAAAGATTTGTCGTTGTAATTTGCCAGAAGCAGCCAGTCATTATCGCGTGACATTCCAAACAACGTGGTGTCGATGGCGTTTCCGTTTACATCCCAGGTTTCAAGTGCGTAAGGCTTTTGCGGTAGCGAAGCAGAATAATTTCCCCTGTACTCAATCCCGATCTTTCCTTCATATTCATTCGCTAAATCCGTCAAATGATTTCGGACTCCCGGACCGTTATTAATGATTCGCATGTCGGCCATCACTTTCGGATCGTCGGAGATTGTATTGCCATTTGTTTCAATTTCTACAATCGGCAGCCAGGATTCAGTGAAAGAAAAATAACCTGCCGGATCATTTCCAAAAGTGATTGAAAAGCTGTTTACTGTTCCTACATCAGCCCCTGCATTGTCATTTACGCGTAAATACCAGGTGCCGTTCGGATTTTGAAGATTATTTACCAATCCAATTTGTCCGGCCGGCTGAAAAGTTCCTGTAAACGGAGCGCTGCCTGAACTGATCGAATTACCTGCATCAGCATTGAAACAAGTATTCGTAAAATTGTCGTCTCCGCCACCAATGTTTGAGAACAGCATTCCGGTCGTTCCGTCCGGTGCAACAATCCAAACAGTTACGTCCTGATCATACGTATGTGTAATGTTTACACAAACGGTTTCCAATCCAAAGTTCGTTGTATCAATAGAATTTGGTAATCCGCTAACTACAACGGGAATATTAATCGTAGCATTATCGTTGATTGGTCCGGAACCACCGTTAAAGGTTTGGGCATTTGCCAAACCGGATGCACAAAGCAAAGCAGAGAGTATAATTTTCTTCATTGGGAGAGAGTAACAGTCGTGCATTCAAATTCAGAACACAAACGAAAATAGGTAATATTCTCTTAATCTTTACTTAACAAATGAGTAATTAGGTAAAAGTAGTCCGTTTTCAATTGATCAAGCCCAAACTTCCATCTGTGGGAGAATAAACCTAGAATTCGTAAACTTGCATCATGGCAGCAAAGATTCTCATCAAGAACATTCACACACTTTACCAGGCAGGCGAAGATTTCCCGGAATTCATAAGCGGTTCCGCTATGAAAACCATTCCAACGCTTCAGGATGCCTTTGTGGCACTGGAAGACGGTGTAATAATTGCTTACGGGAAAATGGAAGATTGGGAAGGAATTACCGATTGGCGCGGGGTTGAAGTGATTGATGCTGAAGGCGGGTCGGTATTACCTGCATTTTGCGATCCGCATACGCACACGGTTTTCGCACGAACAAGAGAAGAAGAATTTGTTGACAGAATTAACGGGTTGACTTACGAAGAAATTGCTGCAAAAGGTGGTGGAATTCTGAATTCCGCAAGAAGATTAGGTGAACTTACCGAAGAAGAATTGTTTGAAGAAGCGCTCAAGCGCGTACAGAGAATGAAGGCAAACGGAACCGGAGCTGTAGAAATTAAATCGGGCTACGGATTAAGCGTTGAAGCCGAACTTAAAATTTTACGCGTCATTAAACGACTGAAACAAGAAGCAGGAATTGCCATTAAAGCAACGTTTCTGGGTGCTCACGCCTTCCCTAAAGAATACAAGGAAAATCGCTCAGCGTACATCGATCTGATCATTAACGCAATGCTTCCGGCAATTGAAAAAGAGCAATTGGCAGATTACATTGACGTGTTTTGCGAACGCAATTACTTCACTGTTGAAGAAATGCAGCAAATACTGGAGGCTGGAAAAAGATATGGTCTGATCCCAAAAGTTCACGTGAATCAATTTTCCATCTTAGGCGGTGTAAAAGCTGCAGTTGAAATGGGTGCTTTATCGGTTGATCATTTAGAGGAAAGCAATGATGAAGATATCGAAGCTTTGAAGGGAAGTGGCTGCATGCCAACATTTTTGCCCGGATGTTCGCATTTCATTTCAATTCCTTACGGAAACGCACGTAAATTCATTGATGAAGGATTACCCGTTGCCCTCGCTACAGATTATAATCCGGGAACTACTCCTTGCGATAATATGCAAACCATCTTTTCTCTCGCCTGCGTTAAAATGCGTTTAACTCCGGAGGAAGCTTTGAACGCTTTAACCATCAATTCGGCATACGCAATGGGACTTTCCGAAACTCACGGAACAATCAGCTTAGGAAAAACAACACCACTCATTCTCACAAAACCAATAGAAAAACTGTCATACATCCCTTATGCATTTGGTGAGAACCATGTTGAAAGATTGATATTGTGATAATTGCAAAACGTTAAATAACACCAATAATTCTTCTAAAACCCTGCTTTTTCGTACGTTCGCAGTCTGTGATTGATATGAAAACAATTGTTCTTTACGGTTTGTTGGTTTTGAGCATGCTTCAACAAGTGTGTTTAGGGCAGAGCGATACCTCAAAATATCAATTGCTTTGGGAGATCAAACCTAAAAACAGCACTACAAAAAGTTACCTTTTCGGGAGTATGCATTCCAACGATCAGCGGATGTTTCAGTTCCCTGATTCTGTATATGTTGGCATTGCAAATGCTCAAGCCATTGTTGTTGAAACGGATGTTGCCTCACTTTTCGAAACTTATGATGTTCGTCTTGACGGATTCGCGATTGATTTTATCCAGAAGAACACAAGCAAAGAAGGAACACGAACTGCCTACGGTTCAGAAGATGGCCGGCCTCAGTTTTTAGATGCTTACTTCCAGGAACTCGCTTACATTTCAGGCAAAAAATTGTATACGCTTGAAACCTATGAACAGCAACTTGCAGCAACAGAAAAAATAAGCAGCAGCAGTTATATTTCGAATGGCAATTATACCGAAGATATGTTTAAGCAAGCCTATTTGCAGGGAGACATTGCAGGCTTGACAAAAATGCTCAAGGCGCAATTGAAAGGAAACCCGGAAGCGTATGACATACTGATCAGCAAACGAAACACCGTCATGGCAAACGGTTTGGATACGCTCATGAAAAAGATGAATGTATTCTGTGCGGTTGGTTCGGGACATCTGTATGGAAGCGACGGATTGCTGCAACTGCTTAGAAATAAAGGGTTTTCTGTTCGCAGAGTTTCTCCATTCAACTCATCGACATGCACAGAAAAAGAGATCGTAAATCATTACGGACTTTATACACACAAAAATCAGAATTACGGTTTCCAGATTGAGTTATCAGGCAAACCTATTGAAAGCAAAGACAACGGGTTCTATAAAGCAATTTATGTTGAACTCGGCCAGGGAAATACCTATGAAGTTCATGTTTCGCCAGGTGAGAGTGATTTGGAGGGATGTAGAATGGAGTTTTTGGCGAATCGAAATTATCAGGCCAAAGATTTGATTTTGGATGATGGAACACCAGCAATTGAAGGTGTTGTTAAATCGAAATTAATCGGCTACCAGTGGAAACGAACTTTTGTGAAAAATGGATTCACGTATGAATTGGTTTGTTACGGTGGAAATAAGTTTATGCATTCTAACCGTCCACAGTCATATTTCAACCGTTTTCAGCTAATCACAAAATAATCACGGGAAGCTACTAATTCTCACCTGCTTATAGTATCGCTCTCTAAAAAATTCGAATCTTCTCATTGATTTTTGCGGTAATTCTTGTTTTTTTGTCGCCATGATGATTAAACGACAAGCAGCAGACACTCTCAAAACAGCTCTGGAAAACAATAAAGTTGTTGTATTACGAGGCCCACGACAAAGCGGAAAATTGACCCTCTGCAACTCCATTTTTCCTTCCGAGAATGCAAATGTCTGTTACGTTAATTGCGCGATTAAAAATCAAAAAGCGCATCTTGAAACCCAGGAAGAATTTCAAAAGATCAGCGCAAACAAGAAAATATTGATTCTTCAGAATTCACAACTTCTAACAAACGCAAACGACGTGTTAGACTGGAGCTTCGAGCAGGAATCGCTTGAAAATGTGATTTTGGTTTGTTCCTACGAACCTGCTCTCGATAGCGCGTTTTGGGAAGTTTTCAGAACAAGCGGTGCTGAAATAGTTCTCGCTCCGCTTTCATACGAAGAATGTGCCAACCAATTTGGTTTGGCAGCCGAAGATAAAAATATAGAAGAACGCTTACTTTACGGCTATTATCCACAAGTGGTAGCAAGCGAAAACAAAGAAGAAACCCTACTTGAATGTTTGGATCAAACATTGATTCGTCAGTTAAGCAGCGGCGAACGGATCAACAAAAAGGAACAGCTTCTCAAATTACTCCGTAAACTAGCTTTTCAAATCGGTGAAGTAATTAGTTACCATGAACTAGGACAAGATTGCAGTTTAGATAACGAAACGGTTGAACGCTACATTATTCTTTTTGAAAAAGCCGGAATTCTATTCCGATTGCCAAGTTACTTTACAGACCAGAAATACGAATTGAAAAAAAGCTTTATGGTCTATTTCATGGACAATGGACTTCGGAACGCTTTGATTCGTTCGTTTCAGCCAATGGAATACCGAAACGATGCCGAACAACTCTGGAAAAACTGGGCATTAAGCGAGCGCAAAAAACAACTTCAGGCCAATGGTCAAACTCCTGAAACATATTTTTGGTTAACACATACAAAACAACGGATAGATTACTTAGAGATCAATCCCGGCAAAGAACAGGCTTTTCAGCTCGTTTGGCATAAGAACAGGAAGGTCAAAATTCCTAAGAGTTTCAATATCTATTATCCTGAAATGAAAACAGGATCAATTACACGTTCTACTTTCTGGGGATTTTTAAGAGGTTAATCGATTTAGCCCCAGATTTTACATTTTTTTCACCTGCATCTCACAAACCATGCGTATTTTCACAGGGACATGAAGACAAAAGAGGACATTGTAAACAATTGGCTGCCACGCTACACGGGTGAAGAGCTGGCCAATTTTGGCGAATATATTTTACTATGCAATTTTCACAATTATGTGGAGAAGTTTGCTGAGACTTACGGAGTTGAGGTCGTGGGAAAAAACAAACCCATGCAATGTGCTACTGCAGATGGAATTACTATTATCAATTTCGGAATGGGATCTGCTTCTGCGGCAACTTGTATGGATCTTCTTTCAGCGATCAAACCAAAAGCCGTTTTATTTTTAGGAAAATGCGGAGGTTTGAAAACTAAAAGTGAAGTTGGTGATTTCGTCCTGCCAATTGCGGCTATTCGTGGAGAAGGAACCAGTAACGATTATTTCCCGGCTGAAGTTCCGGCACTTCCGGCATTCGCATTGCAAAAAGCCATTTCAACAACTATTCGCGATGCCGGTCATGATTATTGGACAGGGACATGCTATACGACTAATCGTCGTGTTTGGGAGCATGATGAAGCCTTCAAAGATTATCTGAGCAGAATTCGTGCTATGGCAATCGATATGGAAACTGCAACCATTTTCACCGTAGGGTTCGCGAATAAAATTCCGACTGGTGCGCTGCTGCTTGTGAGCGATCAGCCTATGACACCGGAAGGAGTAAAAACAACTGAAAGTGATTCGAAAGTTACTACCAGTTTTGTAGATGCGCATTTAACAATCGGAATTGATTCGTTGCATCAGCTGATCAATAATGGGAATACTGTACGGCATTTGAGGTTCTAGGAGTTTGGGGCTTAAAGTTAGAGGAGAGGAGACTAGATCGGAACTGCTTACGAATATAAAAAGTAATTTCGCAAAATTACGTTAGCTTGTTTTTTCGAACGTCTGTTCAGATCAACAAAAACCAGTGTTTTGCTAAAGTAATATTACTTCAACTTCCAATTTTCTCATACCAACCACAAACTTCCCCAACAATTGCATATCTTGCTGTTCTTTAAAAAAACAGATTCCAATGCGCATTTTCCTCTTCCTGCTTATTTGCATTTCCTCTATCTCGATTGCACAAACTTCCGTCAAACAATCCGATTGGATGGGGAAACGGAAAATCCCAACATATCTGCAATATGTAAATCCCCTAATAGGAACTTCGAAAATGGGACATACATTCCCCGGAGCAACAATTCCGTTCGGAATGGTTCAATTGAGCCCGGATACCGACACACTTTCCTATGCGGTTGACGGACAATACAATCCGGATGTTTATAAGTACTGCGCGGGATATCAATATGAAGACCCGACAATTGTTGGATTCAGTCATACGCATTTTAGTGGAACCGGTCATTCAGATCTTGGAGACATTTTGATCGCACCTACTTCAGGGAAAATTCAGCTGAATCCGGGAACTGCAGATCAGCCAGAAACAGGTTTCCGCTCCAAATACTCACATTCAACAGAACATGCATTCCCTAATTATTACGATGTAATGCTGGAAGAGGACAATATTCATGCGGAGCTAACCACAACAACAAGAGTTGGAATTCACCGGTATACCTACTCCGAAAACGATTCTGCAAATATTATTCTTGACCTCGTTTCAGGAATTTACAATTACGACGGAAAGAATATAAATACCTATGTCCGTATTGTAGATAGCGTAACCGTTATCGGGTTCCGTCAAACCAATGGCTGGGCAAGAAACCGAACCGTTTATTTTGCAATTACCTTTTCAGAACCCATTAAAAACTACGGTTACAGCGATTTTCAAAACAATATGGTTTACAGAGGTTTCTGGCGAAAATTCAATGTGAAGGAGAACTTCCCGGAAATGTCGGCGAGTCAGCTTCGTGCATACTTTCAATTCGATCTTCCCGAAAGCAATGAGTTGATGATGAAGGTTGCGCTTTCAAGTGTCAGTATGGATGGTGCATTAAACAATCTGGAAACTGAAGCACCTCACTGGAATTTTGAAACTTATGTTGCTTACGGGCAACAGCAATGGGAACAAGAACTTTCCAAATACAAAATAGAATCTGACGACGAAAATCTGAAAAAGACTTTCTACACGGCTGTTTATCACACATGTCTTGGTCCAACCGTTTACCAGGACGTGAACGGAGAATACAAAGGGTTGGATTTGGAAACACATACAAACCAGAACGGGCAAACAAATTACACAACATTCTCACTTTGGGACACTTACCGCGCTTTGCATCCGCTCTTCAATTTAACGCAGCAGGATCGAAACAGAGATATGATCAATTCCATGTTGGATCACCAAACCCAAAGCGCGGAAAATATGCTGCCGATCTGGTCACATTATGCAAACGAAAACTGGTGTATGATCGGCTATCACGCAGTATCTGTAATCGCAGACGCGCATGCGAAAGGAGTAGAAGGAATAGATTACAAAAAAGCTTTGGACGCTTCAGTTACAACCGCAAGAACCCGCTATTTTGAAGGATTGGGAGATTATATGGATTTGGGATATGTTCCTGAAGACAAAAGCGGGGCATCCGTTTCGAAAACATTGGAATATGCTTATGACGATTGGTGCATTGCGCAACTTGCTCAAAAATTGGGAGAAACGAATATTTACAATGAATTCTCGAAAAGAGCTTTGTCTTACAAAAATGTGTACGATTCGTCATCAGGTTTCATGCGGGCGAAAACATCCAAAGGAGAATTCATTAAAGAATTCGATCCGTTAAGTACGCATCAAGCCGGGTATATTGAAGGAAACGCATGGAATTATAGCTTGTATGTGCCACATCATATCGACTCTCTGGTAAAACTGATGGGTGGAAAGAAGAAGTTTGCGAAACACCTGGATTCATTATTCACCATGAATCTGGCTGACAAATATTTCGAACATACCGAAGACATTACAAGAGAAGGAATCATGGGTTCCTATGTTCATGGAAACGAACCTTCACATCATGTGATTTACATGTTTAATCAAGTTGGCCGACCGGATTTGACGCAGAAATATATTCGCCAGATTTTGAACACCAAATACCTTCCTGAAATTAATGGCTTAAGTGGAAACGACGATTGCGGACAAATGAGTGCGTGGTATATTTTCAGCTCATTAGGATTTTACCCTGTTTGCCCTGGATCAAACGATTACTGGATTGGAAGTCCGCTGGTGAAATCAGCAACAATTCGGCTTAGTAACGGAAACCAATTGGAAATTCAGACTAAAAACCAAAGCGCTCAGAATTATTATGTGAAACAGGTGACCTTCAATGGAAAACAAATCAAAGATTGGAAGATTTCTTATTCGGATATTGCTAAGGGCGGGATTTTAGAATTTACCATGTCATCGAAATCTTCTAAATAGATTCCAAAGTTGTGCCGGGAAAAGATTTTGCCGAACGGAATTAAACCCGTAAATTCCTCCCCGAAACTATACTAGAATTTATGAAAAAAATGCTTTACCTCGCAAACGTTGGGGTTTTCTCCATGATCTTAAGCACTTCTGTTTTTTCCCAAAACACAACAGAAATCGGCCCATGGAAATCCATCAGCGAAAGTGCCATTCCCACTAGCGGAACACGGTACATTAAACCAACAAAATACCTTACGTTTTCTTTGAATGTGGAGGAAATGAGAGCAGCTCTTGCTCCGGCTCGTCGTCTAACGGACCCGAATTATACTCCGGTATATATTCACCTTCCAAAACCAGATGGTTCAATTGGAACGTACCAGGTAAACGAGAATGAAACCATGTCAGAAGAACTGGCAGCAAAATTTCCCGGAATTCGATCATTTGATGGTGTTGCTCATGACGGAACAGGCGAAATAGTAAAGTTAGACTTGACTCCACAAGGCTTTCATGCTATGACTATGGCTCCCGGAAAGAAAACAACCTATATTGATCCTTATTCTTTTGGCGGAGGAGATATTACTCATTATGTAGTTTACTCAAGAGAACATCTTGGTGATCGCGGAGAATTTGTGTGCCACTTAGATGAAGAGCGCGCTCTTACGGAAATTGACCACGATCAACTTGACCCGGTAAAAAGCTATGGTGATTGTACAAAAAGAACTTACAGTCTTGCATTAGCTGCAACCGGTGAATACGTAACATTCCATGGTGGAACTTTGGTAAATGCCCAAGCTGCACAGGTTACGACTATGAATCGCGTTAACGGTGTTTACATGCGTGATTTCGCAGTAACAATGACAATTATCGGCAACAACAACTTATTGATCTATTTAAATGCAGGTTCAGACCCATATACGAATGGTGATCCTGGATCAATGATTGACGAAAATCAATCAAATGTGACTACAGTAATTGGTTCTGCCAACTATGATATCGGACATGTTTTCGGTACAAATTCAGGTGGATTGGCCGGCTTGGGTGTTGTTTGTTCAAACAGCCAGAAAGCAAGCGGTGTTACAGGAAGTGGTGCTCCGATCGGAGACGCTTTTGACATTGATTATGTTGCGCATGAAATGGGGCATCAATTTGATGGAAACCATAGTTTTAGAGGAAATGCAGGATCTTGTTCCGGAAATGCAAACGGCTCAACAGCAATGGAACCGGGAAGTGGAAGCACTATTATGGCGTATGCCGGAATTTGTTCAGGAATGGACGTACAGTCGAACTCTGACGATTATTTCCACGGCGTAAACATGTCTGAAATGCACCAATTTATAGTTGGGAGTGGAAATAGCTGTTCAACAACATCGGCTATTGCTTCACAAACATCTCCTGATATTACAAGCACAACAACTTCAGCGCTTACAATTCCGGCAAATACTCCCTTCGCATTAACAGCAATAGCTACAGATGCAAACGGAGATGTATTAACGTACTGCTGGGAACAGATGAATAATCAGAATTCTACGCAGCCTCCGGTTGCAACTGCCACGGGTGGACCAAACTTCAGATCTTTTGACCCTTCAACAAGCGGGACACGTTACTTTCCTTCAATTGATGCGCTTATGAATAACGGTCCTTTCACTTATGAAAGACTTCCTTCTGTAAACAGAACAATGAATTTCCGCGTTGTAGTTCGTGATAACGAGGTGAACGGTGGATGTAATGACGATGCGAATCTTACGATTACAACCACAACGGCTGCAGGACCATTCATTGTAAACTATCCAACAGCAACCGGAATTGAATGGGGAACAGGCTCTACCCAAACAGTTACCTGGTCCGTTGCAAGTACAGATGTAGCACCGGTTTCTTGTGCAAATGTTGATATAATGATTTCACTTGACGGAGGAGACACTTTTACAGTTCTGGCTGACGATGTTCCAAACGACGGATCTCAGGACGTTACAGTTCCCGGAACGTTAACAACAAACGCCATCATCATGGTAATTTGTGCAAACGGAACTTTCTTCGACGTATCAAATAATGTATTTACCATTACAGGAACACCTTGTAACAGTCCGTCTGCAGCTACAATTGGAGGGAACGTTCCTTTCTGTGCTGGTGAAACACTTTCACTTTCAGTAACTGCAGGTTCTTTGAATGATGCAACAAACTGGCAATGGTATACCGGATCTTGCGGTGGAACAAGTATTGGAACAGGAACATCGATCAACGTTTCTGCTCCCGGAACATATTATGTTCGTGGAGAAGGAGGATGTGTAACGGGTGGAACGTGTCAATCGGTTACAGTAACTCAAACAACTGTAAATCCTGCCGCAACTGTTGTTGGAAATACTTCTTTGAGCGCTTCACCATCAGCTGCAACTTACCAATGGGTAGATTGTAACAACGGAATGGCTCCGGTTAATGGAGCAACATCACAAACTTTCGTTCCAACAGCGAACGGATCTTATGCCGTAATTGTTACGAAAAACGGTTGTACAGACACAAGTACTTGTATCGCTTACAATTTTGTTGGATTAGAAGAAAGTGCTTTGATCAACATTTCTGTTTTCCCGAATCCAACGAACAGTACTGTAACGGTTCAATTCGGTTCTGTAGAAACAGCAAACGTAACTGTAACGGATGTTGCTGGCCGTGTAATTCGCCTGGTTGATAACTGTAATTCAGGGACTCAAATTGATTTATCACGTGAATCGAAAGGTATTTACTTCCTGAACATAGCTATTGGAAATCAGATCCAAACGGTGAAGATTACGAAGCAATAATAGAAAAGTAAAACATTTAACAAATAGGGATCTGCCACGGCAGATCCCTATTTTTTTTCCGGAATCTTCGTTTTGAAACCTTACATTTGCAGCTGTAAAAAAAATTTATGAAATCTACTCTACTTATTCTACTACTGTCTCCACTTTCGGTATTGGCTCAATGCTTCTACTCAGGAACCGGAGCTGACGGTGGTTTCCATGCAACGGTTGATACCACTATTGCAGGCTCAACATACAATTTTACTTCGTTTACTATTGATGCCGGCGTTACGGTGCATGTTAGCGGAAATAACCCTCTGATCATTTATTGCCAGGGAACAGCATCCATTGAAGGAATTTTAACCGTAAGCGGTGGAAATGGTGGAGAAGGGGTTACTTATTCAAATGGTGGTAACGGCGGTATTGGTACTGCCGGCGGTGCCAATGGCGGTAACGGATCATTCTCAAGTAGTTTAGGTCCTGTAATAGGTTCGGACGGAAACAATATCGGAGGTGCGAATACAGCGGGTGGCAGCTGGAGCGGCGGCGGCGGCGCTGGTTACGCAACAGTGGGAACTGCATCGGGAAATCCGGGCGGTGGATTCGCAGGGATTGCCTATGGAGACAATGATTTAACCGGTTTAACATCGGGTTCAGGTGGCGGCGGTGGTTCCGGAGGATATGATTGTGGTGCAGGCGGCGGCGGCGCAGGCGGCGGCGTGATTGTTCTTTACACCCAAGCACTTTCTATTGGTGCTTCAGGTTCTATTGCTTCCAATGGCGGAAACGGCGGTTCAGACGGAACAGGGAACTGCGGTGGCGGCGGTGGCGGCTCCGGAGGAAGCATCCTAATTGAAGTCGTTGATTTCATGAATAACGGAACAATAAGTGTAGCCGGCGGTGCTGGCGGTGCTTCGGCCGTTTCGGGAAGTCCTTATTATGGAATCGGAGGAAATGGTTCAGTGGGAAGAATCCGAATTGACCATACCAATGCAATTACCGGAAGCGGAACAATTGTTCCGGCTATCGGAGGGGAAAATCCATTACCGGCTCCGGTTATCCTAAACCAAAACATTACAATATGTGCCGGTGAAGACATCACAGTTGGATCATCAACCTATACTACTTCCGGAACATATCAGGATAACTTAACTACTGTATCAGGATGCGACAGTACAGTGAATACTGTTTTAACGATTTTAGACCCAATTGAAACGATTCAATCATTCACAGTTTGTGCAGGAGAATCTATCATGGTTGGTTCAGCAACATATAGTACATCCGGAACTTACCAGGATATCCTTACAGCAGTTTCAGGTTGTGATAGTACAGTGAATACTACTTTAACGGTTTTAGATGCAATTGAAACAACTCAATCCTTTACACTTTGTGCAGGAGAATCAGTAACTGTAGGTTCCAGCACATACAACACTTCCGGAAATTTTCAGGATGTTCTTATTTCAGCATCTGGTTGTGACAGTACAGTAAACACTACACTGATCATTGAAAACGCTATCAATACATCGATCACAAATAATAATTTCTCTCTGCAAGCTGTTTCTTCAACTGGAACGTTCCAATGGATTAATTGTGCAAATAACACGTTTATTTCGGGCGAAACAGCTAGTACATTTACACCGTCTGCAAATGGAGATTACGCAGTAATTGTAACGGTGAATAACTGTTCCGACACTAGCAGCTGTGAAACGATTTCCGGCTTGGGAATCGACAATCAAACGCTTATAACAGGTTCCGTTTTCCCGAATCCTACAACAGGAATTTTCAAAATCGAATTTTCTAATGAACAATCGGCTTCAATAAAGATCACTGATTTTTCAGGAAGAATTATCCAAACAATTTCGGAATACAATTCAGGAGAAGAAATTAATCTGAGCAAAGAAGCAAGAGGAATTTATCTGGTGAATTTGGTTGTTGGAAATCAAATTCAGACAGTGAAGATTACGAAACAATAGATAGAAAAACATTAAAAGTAGGGACGGGTCGTGACCTGTCCCTACTTTTTTTAAAGACAATTATTAATCCTGCATCATCCCCGAAAGGATGATTTCAGAAGGCAGTAACAATTCAATTGCATACTTCGATTCGGCGCTGTGATTGGTTGCAGCGGTTGCAGAAAAATGAACCGCAGAAACACCAATTTCTTTCATTTCGGCAATGTCCGAAGACTTCAATCCTCCACCGGCCATAATTTCAATTCTTCCGGCTGCATGCATTACCATTTCGTATAAGAGCCCTTTTCCGGCTTCAACATTTGCTGCCTGTCCATT